>NZ_CP019420.1:5797587-6102723 GCF_001984215.1 Mycobacterium sp. MS1601 | reverse complement strand
GGCGCTCCGTCCTGGCCGCCGCCCTGCACCCCGGCCTCGGCGATCTTGTCGAGTGTGGCCAGCCCGGTCTCGTCGATGGTGCCGAACACCGTGTACTGCGGGGGGAGCTGCGAATCGGCGTACACCAGGAAGAACTGGCTGCCGTTGGTCCCGGGGCCGGCATTGGCCATGGCCAGCGTGCCGCGCGGGTAGACCACCGGCTGCTGCAGACCGGGATCGTTCTGCGGGTACTGGTCGGTGGGGTACTCGTTGGCGAACTCGTAGCCGGGGCCGCCCATGCCGGTGCCCGCAGGATCGCCGCACTGCAGCACCGACAGCGACTCGGCGGTGGTGAGCCGGTGGCAGGTGGTGTCGTTGAAGTAGCCCTGCTGGGCCAGGCTGGCGAAGCTGTTGACGGTGCACGGCGACTTCGCGTTGTCCAGCTGCAACCCGATGTTGCCCTGCGACGTGGTCATGCTCGCGCTGATCAGGGCGGGATCGGTGGGCACCCGGCCGGTGCGCGGCGGGGTGTTCTGCTTGCTGGCAGCCTGCGCCGCCGGGTACTGGCAGTTGGCCCCGGTGCTGGCCAGCGGGGTGAACGGCGGCAGCTGACCGTTGGCGGGCGGGGCGACGGTGGGCCCGTCCTCGGGCATGGGCAAGCCGGGCTCGGTGGTGGCCGCGGATGCGGTGGTGCTGCCACCTCCGGAGTCCCGTTGCACGATGACCACGGTGGCCACCACCGCGGCGATCACCAGCACTGCCGCCACGGATCCACCGATGATGGTCATGGTCCGGCGTTTCTTCGCCTGCGCTTCACGCTGCTGCAGTTGTTCCTCCAGCTTGCGTTTGGCAGCTTCTCGTCGCTGTTCGTTGGTCGGCACCGCCGAAGCCCTCCGGTCGTCGATTACACGGTTGGCTCCGAGTCTGCCAGCCCGCGGCGGCAGAGCACGTGTCGACCCGCATGCGAAACTTGTCGGCGTGCTGATCACGGGCTTCGCCTCCGGAGCGGGCGACGTCAACTGCTATCTGGTGGCGGCGGCGCCCGGATCCGCTGCGATCGTCATCGACCCCGGTGACGAGGCGGTGGCGACATTGGAGTACTACTTCGCCGTCAACGACCTGACCCCGGCGGCTGTGTTGTTGACACACGGTCACGCCACCCACGCCGCCTCGGCGTTCGACCTGGGCGCCGGTTGGGATATCCCCACCTATCTGCATCCGGCCGACCGGCCGCTGCTGGCCGAGCTGGGTGCCGAACAGCCGGAGAACCTGTTGGACGTGCAGGGCGGTGAGCAACTGGCCGTGGCCGATATCCTGGTCGGCGTCGAACACACACCTGGACACACCCCGGGATCGGTGGTGTACCAGGTGAGTGCGGACACTGACGAAGGCCCGGTCCCCGTGGTGTTCACCGGGGACGCCGCACTCACCGGTTACCTGTTGGCCCTGGACGACCAGACCGTGGTACTACCTGGTCACGGCTCGTCCACCACCATCGGCGCGGTGCGCCGATACACCCGCAACTGATCGAGAGAGCTGACACCGCAAGTGAGCGAGTTCAAGGCGCCCAAAGGCATTCCCGACTATCTACCGCCCGACTCTGCGCAGTTCGTCGCGGTCCGTGACGGATTGCTGACCGCCGCCCGCCGCGCCGGCTACGGCGATATCGAGCTGCCGATCTTCGAGGAGACGGCGCTGTTCGCGCGCGGAGTGGGCGAATCCACCGACGTGGTCTCCAAGGAGATGTACACCTTCGCCGACCGCGGTGACCGCTCGGTGACGCTGCGACCGGAAGGCACGGCCGGCGTGATGCGCGCCGTCATCGAGCACGGTCTGGACCGCGGGGCGTTGCCGGTGAAGGTCTGCTACGCCGGCCCCTTCTTCCGCTACGAACGCCCCCAGGCGGGGCGCTACCGCCAACTGCAGCAGGTGGGCGTCGAGGCCATCGGCGTGGACGACCCCGCCCTGGATGCCGAAGTGATCACCGTCGCCGACGCCGGGTTTCGCGCCCTGGGGCTTGACGGGTTCCGACTGGAGATCACCTCACTCGGTGATGACACCTGCCGGCCCGCCTACCGCCAACTGCTGCAGGACTTCCTGCTCAAGCTGGATCTCGACGAGGCCACCCGGGCCCGCGCGCAGATCAACCCGCTGCGGGTGCTCGACGACAAGCGTCCGGAGGTGAAGGCGATGACCGCCGACGCACCGCTGATGCTCGACCACCTCTCCGACGCGGCGAAGGCGCACTTCGACGCCGTGCTGGCACATCTGGACCGGCTCGGGGTGCCGTACGTGGTGAATCCGCGGATGGTGCGCGGGCTGGACTACTACACCAAGACGACGTTCGAGTTCGTGCACGACGGCCTGGGCGCGCAGTCGGGGATCGGCGGCGGCGGGCGCTACGACGGGTTGATGAGGCAGCTCGGTGGCCAGGATCTCTCCGGCATCGGCTTCGGCCTCGGGGTGGACCGCACGCTGCTGGCGTTGCGCGCCGAGGGCAAAACACCTGCGCCGACGAACCGCGTCGACGTGTTCTGTGTGCCGCTGGGGGAGCAGGCCAAGCTGGAACTGGCGGTGTTGGCGGCGGCCTTGCGGGGCGCCGGTGTCCGGGTGGACCTGGCCTATGGCGACCGCAGTCTCAAGGCGGCGATGAAGGGGGCCGACCGTTCCGGTGCCGCGCTGGCGCTGGTGGCCGGGGACCGCGACATCGACGCGGGCACCGTCGGTGTGAAGGACCTCAGCACCGGCGAGCAGGTGGATATTGCCGCGGACGAGGTTGTCGCCCACGTGCTTTCGCGCCTGTCCGCCTAGGCCAACGATGTGCCCGCGACGACGGCGTTGAGTACCTGGTCGGCGTCACCGAAACTTCCGTCGAACGGATTGCCACGCTTGAGCACGTGCACCCCTTCGGGGCTGACGGCGACCAGCTTGGCCGAGCTGGAGCCGAGCTGTAGCCGCTTGTCGAAGCGGATCCGGTCCAGCGGTAACAACGCGCCGCCGGCAACGGTGAAGAGGTTCAGCTTGCGGTCCAGCACCGCCACGGAACGGCAGCTGCTCAAGGGCGCAGTGCGCCGCGACCGGATGCGGCGCACCACGGAGAACACCGCCCCGGCCAGCGCAAGCCCGATGAGCACGAACAGCGCGCCCAGCAGCTGTGCCGGCGCACCGGTCACCAGTGCCACCACGCCGAAACCGCCGACGCACACCGCCAGCACGCCGAGGACGAAGGCGGTGGTGCCCAACCCGCCTGTCGCGCGGTCGACCACGTTGACGCGGCGGCCGTCGTCGGTGACCACCAGGCCGCCGGCGTCGAGCAGGATCCGGGGGGTGGCAGGCGCGGTCATGGTGTGCAGCCTGCCAGCCCGGAGCGGGCCGGTACCCCTAAATGGCCATTGCGGCGCGGACGTCCTCTTCCGAGGCGGAGCCGCCGGTGCCACTGGAGGTGACCCGACCGGCTTCGAGGATGTAGTACGTCTGCGCTGATTCGAGCGCGAACCCGATGTGCTGTTCCACCAGCAACACCCCGAGATTGCCCCGCTGCGTCAATGCCGTGATGGTCTCCTCGATCTCGTGCACCACCGACGGCTGGATGCCTTCGGTGGGTTCGTCGAGGATCAGCGTCTTCGGCTCGGTGATCAGCGCCCGCGCGATGGCCAACTGCTGGCGCTGACCGCCCGAGAGCAGACCGGCGCGACGGGTCAGCAATTCCTTGAGTGCGGGGAACAGGTCCAGCTGCTCGTCGATCAGCCGCTTGCCGTCCTTGCGGCCGTCGGCCACCACCTGCAGGTTCTCCATGGTGGTCAGCTGCCCGAACGACTGCTGGCCCTGCGGCACATACGCCAGACCCCGGGCCACCCGCGCCGAGGGCCGCAGCTTGGTGATGTCCTCGCCATCGAACATCACCTTGCCCGCACTGCATTTGAGCAGACCCACCGCCGCCCGCAGCAGCGTGGTTTTGCCTGCCCCGTTGTGTCCCATCACCGCGGCGACACCGTCCGAGGGCACCTCGATGCTGGCGCCGTGGATCACCTCGGAGCGGCCGTAGCCGGAATGTACGTCGATCATCTGCAGCATCAGGGCGCCCCTGTCTCTTCGAGGTCCTGGGTTTCTTCGAGCCCGTCCGCACCCGCGGCGGCCGTACCCAGGTAGACCTCCTGGACCTTGGGGTTGGCCTGCACCTCGGCCACCGTGCCCTCGGCGATCACCTGGCCGCGGGCCAGCACCGTCACCGACGTGGCGAACGCGCGCATGAAGTCCATGTCGTGTTCCACCACCACCACGGTGCGCTCGGAACCGATGCGTCGCAGCAGGTTTCCGGTCTCTTCCCGCTCCTCGGTGCTCATGCCTGCCACCGGCTCGTCGAGCAGCAGCACGTCGGCGTTCTGTACCAGTAGCATGCCGATCTCCAGCCACTGCTTCTGCCCGTGCGCCAGCACACCTGCCGGCTTGTCTGCCAGGCTGGCCAGTCCGGTAATCTCCAGTGCCTCCTCGATGGAGGGCAGGATGCCGGGGCGTCGCCGCAGCAGCGTCCACCACGATCGATCGGCGCCCGCCGCGATGTCGAGATTCTGCAGCACTGTCAGCTTTTCGAACACGCTGGCGGTCTGGAACGTACGTCCCACACCCTTTCTGGCGATCTGGTGCACCTTCTTGCCCAGCAGTTCGGTACCGGACTTGTTGACCGATCCGCTGGCCGACACCAGGCCGGTGATGGCGTCGATGACCGTGGTCTTGCCGGCGCCATTGGGGCCGATCAGGAACCGCAGATCACCCTGGAAGAGCGTCAGGTCGACGTTCTGCACGGCCTTGAACCCGTCGAAATCCACTGTGAGACCGCGTACTTCGAGATACTGGGTGCCCATGCCGACATTGCCGCCCGCATGTGGCTCTTTGATTTCCGGCTGCGTCATGACGGCGCGCCCACTTTCTCGCTCTCGAGGTCCGGATCGGGTGCGGACTCGCCCTTGGCGGCCTTGCGTTTGCGCTTGAAGAACACCGCAAGCCCGGCGAAGCCGGCGGGGAAGAATCCGACGACCAGGATGAACAACAGGCCCTGCCCATAGGTCCATGCCGACGGGAACTGTTCGGAGAACAGGGTCTGCGCCCACGCCACACCGATGGCGCCCAGTACCGGACCCAGCAGTGTGGTGCGTCCGCCGATGGCAACACCGATGAGGAAGGCGATGGACGGCAGGATGCCGACCTGCGACGGCGCGATGAAGCCGACGATGGGTGCGAACAGCGCGCCGGCGATGCTGGCGAACAGTGCGGCGACGGTGTAGGCCACCACCTTGATGTTGGCCGGGTCGTACCCCAGGAAGCGCACCCGCTCCTCGCCGTCGCGCACCGCCACCAGCAGCTCGCCGTAGCGGCTTTGCATCAGCTGGCGTGCGACGGCCACCACCACCAGCAGGACACCGGCGGCGATGAAATAGAGCATCTGCCGATTCAACGGGTCGTTGAGGTTGAATCCGAAGAACGTGCGGAATCTGTTGAGTCCGTTGGAGCCGCCGAGGCCGGTCTGCCCGATCAGCAGGATGGCCAGGGCTGCCGCCAACGCCTGCGACAGGATGGCGAAGTACGCGCCCTTGACCCGGCGCTTGAACACGCCAAAGCCCAGCGCCGCCGCGATGGCGGTGGGGATGATCAGGATGGCCAGCAAGGTCACCAGTGGGGACGCGAAAGGGGCCCAGTATCCGGGCAATTCGCGGGTGCCTTGGATCTGCATGAAGTCGGGCACCGCGTCGCCGGCGATCTGGGCGTCGGCGATCTTGAGGTGCATCGCCATCATGTAGCCGCCGAGGCCGAAGAACACGCCCTGGCCCAGCACCAGCATGCCGCCGCGACCCCAGGCCAGACCGATCCCGACCGCGACGATGGCGAAGCACAGGAAACGCCCGAGCAGGCTCAACCGGAAATCGGAGAGCACCGCGGGCATGACACCGAACAGCAGTACCGCGGCGATACCGAAACCGGCCCACGTCTGCCACCTACCCAGGACGCGTGTCATACGAGACTCCTTGTCCGAACGGTGAACAGGCCCTGCGGCCGGACCTGCAGGAAGATCACGATGAGGACGAACAGGATCACCTTGGCCAGTGATGCGGTGGTGTTGTACTCGATGAACGAGTTGAGGAAGCCGATGCCGAAGGCCGCGATGACGGTGCCCTTGATCTGCCCGAGGCCACCCACCACGACCACCAGGAAGGCGTCGATCAGGTAGCTCTGGCCGATGGTCGGGCTGGTGGAACCGATCAACGTCAGCGCCACGCCTGCCACGCCGGCCAGCCCGGAGCCGATGAAGAACGTGGTGATATCGGTCTTGCGGGACGAGATGCCGCTGGTCTCTGCCAGGTCGCGGTTTTGCACCACGGCCCGGATGCGTCGGCCCATCGGGCTCACCTTGAGCACCATGGCCAGCACCGTCACACACACCACGGCCAACACCAGGATGAACAGGCGGGTCTTGGGGACCACCGCGCCCATGATGTCGAATCCGCCCGAAAGCCAGGCCGGCGCAATGACGTTGACGGCGGGTGCACCGAAGATGTCCCGGGCGACCTGCTGCAGGATCAAGCCGACGCCGAAGGTCACCAGCAGGGTGTCCAGTGGTCGGTCGTACATCCGCTGGATCAGCGTCACCTCCAGCAGCACACCGAGCGCGCCGCCGATGAGAAAGCCGACGATCAGCGAGATGAACAGTGACGCACCGGCGTTGGAGACAACTTGCTGCACCACGAACGCGGTGTAGCAGCCGGCCATGATGAACTCGCCGTGCGCCATGTTGATGACGCCCATCTGGCCGAAGGTCAGTGACAATCCGAGTGCAGCGAGCAACAGGATTGAGCCGAGGCTCAATCCTGTTGCCAGCTGTCCGATCAGGACATCCATGTAGTCGTACCTAGCCGGAGAGTCCGGCGGCCCACGGGTAGGACTTCAGGAACGGATCCGGCTCGATGGGGCCGGGTGATTCCCAGATGGTGTAGATCAGGCCGTCGGGGCGGATCTCACCGATGCGGGCGGTTTTGGTGATGTGGTGGTTCTCGCCGTCGATGGTGACCAGACCCTCGGGGGCGTCGAAGGTCACGCCGCCGGCGTTGTCCTGGATGGCCTTGGTGTCGAAGGCGCCCGCCTTCTCCACGGTGTTCTTCCACAGGTATACCGAGGTGTAGGCGGCTTCCATGGGGTCGGAGGTGGGCTTGTTGGCGCCGTAGGCGGCCTTGTAGGCGTCGACGAACGCGGTGTTCACCGGGGTGTCGATGGTCTGGTAGTAGTTCCAGGCGGTGAGCTGGCCGGTGATGTTCTCCACACCGATGCCGCCGACCTCTTCCTCGGCGATGGACACCGAGACCACCGGCATGTCCTGAGGGGTCAGGCCGACGTTCTTGTATTCGCGGAAGAACGCCACGTTGGAGTCGCCGTTGAGGGTGTTGAACACCGCGTCGGCATCAGCGGTGCGCACCTTGTTGACGATGGTGGAGAAGTCGGTGGAGCCCAGCGGGGTGTAGTCCTCGCCCTTGATCTCGATGCCGTTGGCCTCGGCGTACGCCTTGATGATGCGGTTGGCGGTCTGCGGGAAGACGTAGTCGCTACCCACCAGGTAGAGCGATTTGACGCCCTTCTCCTTGAGGTAGTCCAGGGCGGGAACGATCTGCTGGTTGGTGGTGGCACCGGTGTAGAAGATGTTGGGGGAGGACTCCAGGCCCTCGTACTGCACGGGGTAGTACAGCAGCGAGTTGGCGCTCTCGAACACCGGCAACATGGCCTTGCGGCTGGAGGAGGTCCATCCGCCGAAGACCGCGGCCACGCAGTCGCTGCTGATCAGCTTCTCGGCCTTCTCGGCGAACACCGTGGGCTCAGAGGCGCCGTCTTCGCCGATGAGCTCGATCTGCTTGTCCAGTACGCCACCCGAGGCGTTGATCTCGTCGACCGCCAGCTTGATGGCGTCGCGCACGGTGACCTCGGAGATCGCCATGGTGCCCGACAGTGAGTTCAGCGATCCGACCTTGATGGTCGGTCCTTCGGTGTCGACGCAGGAGGCCGCGTCAGCGGCGGTTCCGGTGTCACTGGCTTTGCTACCACAACCGACCAGCACCAGACTGGTCGCGAAGAGGACGCCACCGGCTGCGATAGCCGAACGTTTCAGCGACGAACGCTGGGGACGCACAGATCTGCGCATCGAGAGCCTTTCGTGAAGGGTGAACGCGGCCCGCGACCAGAAATGCCCTCGTGAAAAGGCTTGTCACGACCCGGCTGGCACCCCCCGCGGGTGCCGAAAAGGAACCTAGGGCCGTTATGTTTCTGGGAAATATCTGTGTGTCACGAACAAATTAACCTGGTGGCCAGGCGGGGTTATCCGGTTGTTTGACAGCATGGCTAGGGGCTTAGCTGGTTGCTGCAAACGCCTCGACGGCCGCCATGTAACGATGAGGTAGCGTCGAAAGATATGACCAACATGCGAAAAGGGACAGTCACAGTTGGTGCGGCAGTGGTTCTCGCGGCAGCGGGGATCTTCGGTGCCGGGATTGCGAGCGCGGAGCCGGCCGGACAGCAGGTGCGCTACACGCTGGTCTCCGCGGCCCCCTACGAGTTCGACCTCTTCTATCTGACATCGCAGCCGCCCAGCATGGCGGCTTTCAACGCCGACGCCTATGCCTACGCCAAGCGCGAGACGGTGAACCTGGCCCCGGGTGTGCCGTGGGTTTTCGAGACCACCATGGCCGACCCGCAGTGGGCCATTCTGCAGGTCGGTAGCACCACCCACGGTGGACGGGCGGCCCCGAACGTGCACTGTGACATCGCCGTCGACGGCGTGGTCCAGACCGCCCACGACGATCCCTACAACGTGCGGTGCCAGCTTTCCCAGTGGTGATTCGCCGCGGGCGTTGACACCCGGGTCGAACGTATGTTCGCATTGACCGATGCGATGGGCGGCCCAGGGTGTCAATGTCGACGACGGTGCGCTGCCCGGGCTTCAGCGCATCGGTTTCGTCCGCAGTGTGCGCACACCACAGTTCGACGGCATCACCTTCCACGAGGTGCTCTGCAAGTCGGCGCTGAACAAGGTCCCCGCGGAATCCCAGTTGCCGTTCACCTACACCGTCAACGGCTACCGGGGCTGCTCGCACGCCTGCCGCTACTGCTTCGCCCGGCCCACGCACGAGTACCTGGATCTGGACTGCGGCGACGATTTCGACTCGCAGGTGGTGGTCAAGACCAACGTGGTCGACGTGTTGCGCCGCGAGCTGAGCAGGCCGGGGTGGCGACGCGAGACGGTGGCGCTGGGTACCAACACCGATCCGTACCAGCGGGCCGAGGGTCGTTACGCCCTGATGCCCGGAATCATCGGTGCGCTCACCGACTTCGGTACACCGTTCTCGATCCTGACCAAGGGCACCCTGCTGCGTCGAGACCTGCCGTTGATAGCCGATGCCGCTACCAGAGTTCCTGTCTCGGTGTCGGTTTCGCTGGCCATCGGCGACGCCGAGCTGCACCGCCAGGTGGAGCCGGGAACCCCGACGCCGCAGGCCCGGCTGCAGCTGATCTCGGCCATCCGTGCCGCCGGATTGGACTGCCACGTCATGGTGGCGCCGGTGCTGCCGCACCTCACCGATTCTGCCCGGCACCTGGACATTCTCTTGGGGCAGATCGCCGAGGCGGGAGCCACCGGGGTGACCGTCTTCGGGTTGCATCTGCGCGGTTCGACACGCGGCTGGTTCATGTCATGGCTGGCCGACACGCACCCGGATCTGGTGGCGCCGTATCGCCAGCTCTACCGACGTGGCGCCTACCTCCCGGAGGAGTACCGCGACCTGTTGCGCCCCCGGGTGGCTCCGCTGGTGGCCAAATACCGCCTCAGCGGTGACGGCAACCGGTTCTCCCGGGTGCCGCAGCCGCCGGTGGCGTCGGTGGCCGAACCCGTTCAGGCTACATTGTTCTAATCATGTTGCGCCGTATGGAATTTCATGACGTCCATGTTCCAGTAGCCGCGCATGTTGGCGATCTTGCCGTCACCGTCGACGCGGTAGGTGAACACGCCTCGCACCTCGCTGGAGAAGCCGCCCTCGAACTGGCTGCGCAGGATCAGGATGTGGGCGATCTCGTCGGGCGAGCTGGACGGAAACGTCTCCTCGCAGGTGATGTGCAGGTTGTTCGACGCGATGTTGGTGTCGTAGAACGCCGAGACCGCTTCCTTGCCGCGCACGCCGGTGCCGTCCGGGTTGGTGATGGCCTGGCCTATCGGGTCTTCGATCACCACGTCGTCGGCCATCAGTGCCAGCCACGCGTCCTTGTCGTGCGCTTGCACCGCTTTCCACGAACTCTGCGATGCGGCCAACGCGGGCGAGATGTCGGTGGTGGACTGGCTCATCGGTTCTCCCTCGGTTCCGGTGGTGTGAACACACTAACCGGACTGTTCACTACCGGGGGACGGGTTGGCTCGATCAGCGCTGACCGGACAGTGCGAATTCCAGCACGCTCAACGGGAGACCGCCGAGATCCAGTGCACGACTGTGGAATTCCTTGAGCGGAACCCCTGTTGCGGTGACCTGCCCCCGTAGCCGTTGCCAGATCCGCTGTCCCACCGCATACGACGGGGCCTGACCGGGCCAGCCGAGGTAGCGGTCCAGCTCGAAACGCAGGTTGTCCTCGGCCATCGCACTGTGGGTGGTCAGGAAGTCCCAAGCCCGTGCGGCGTCCCAGGTGCCGCCGTCGGGCGCGCGCAGGCCGCAATGCACGCCGATGTCGATCACCACCCGGGCAGCCCGGAAACGTTGGGCATCCAGCATTCCCATGCGTGCACCGGGGTCATCGAGCCAGCCCAGCTCGGCCATCAACCGCTCCGCATACAGCGCCCAGCCTTCGCCGTGCCCGGACACCCAGCAGGCCAGGCGGCGCCACCGGTTGAGCTGATCGGCCAGCACCACGGCGCGGCCGATCTGCAGGTGATGACCCGGCACCCCCTCGTGGAACACCGTGGTGGTCTCCTGCCAGGTGTGGAACTCTTCCACCGCGGGCGGCACCGACCACCACATCCGGCCGGGGCGCGACAGGTCCTCAGAGGGTCCGGTGTAGTAGATGCCGCCGTTCTGGGTGGGTGCGATGCGGCACTCGAGATTGCGCAGCGGGTCGGCGATGTCGAAGTGGGTGTCTGCCAGGGCATCCACGGCCCGGTCCGACAGGTCCTGCATCCAGCGTTGGAGTGCGTCGGTGCCTCGGATGAGGTATCGCGGGTCGGCGTCCAGCCGCTTCAGCGCTCCGGCCACCGATTCGCCGGGGTAGAGCTGTTCGGCGATCGACTCCTGTTCGGCGACAATGCTTCGCAGCTGTTGCAGGCCCCAGGAATAGGTTTCGTCGAGGTCGATCTCGGCGCCCAGGAAGGAGCGGGAGTGCAACCGGTAGGCATCACGCCCGCAGGCGTCGGTGTCGCCGGCCCGGGGGGCGATCTCGATCCGCAGTGCCTCGGCCAGCCGTCCGTAGGCAACTGCGGCGGCTTCGGCATGCCGTTCGAGGTCGGAGTTCAGCAGTGGACTCTGTGCCGGCCCACCGGCCACCATCGCCACAAGAAGTCCCTGGGTGCGGTGCGCCTGGGTGATGCCCCGCTGCACCTGCCGGACCGCCGGGGATGCCTTGCGCAGGGATGCCAGGTAGCCGTCCACCCGCTCCGGGATCAGCGTCAACCGGCGGTCGATCACCGCCCAGTCGGAATCGGATTCGGTGGCCATCAGGTCGAAGACGTCACGCATGGTCTGCAGGGGAGAGGCGATGACGTTGAGCTCGCCGACGTCGAGTCCGGCGTCGTTCAGGTCGACGGCAACGCGAAGGCGTTCGCGCATGGCGGCAATAGTCACCCGGTCGGTGTCGTCCACCGGGTCGACGCCGGCCAGTTCGGACAGTGCGGCCCGCGCGGCGTCGGCGCGGGCGGCGACGCCGTCCGGCGAGTAGTCGGTGAGCTCGTCGTCGTGCCCGAGGACACCGAGTTCGGTTGCAGCACAGGGGTCGAGGGCGGCGTAGGTGTCGAGGTAGCGCTCGGCGATCTCGTCGACAGCTGTTGTGCCCCTAGCCAAGGTTGCCCGCTGCGAAGGTGTCGCACGAGTTGGGGTCGCCGGTGCGGTAACCCTCGGTGAACCACTTCTGCCGCTGCGCCGCCGAACCGTGAGTCCACGCTTCGGGGTTCACCCGACCGGTGGCGGCTTCCTGGATGCGGTCGTCGCCGACCGACGCCGCTGCTGACAGCGCGTCGTTGATGTCCTTGTCGGTCAACGGTTGCAGGAAGGTGACATCGGTGCCGGGTTGTTTGGTGATGGCGGCGAAATGCGCCCACACCCCGGCGTAGCAGTCGGCCTGCAGTTCGGTGCGCACGCCGTTGCCGGTGGCGCCCTGCGCGCCCTGCTGCGCACGGCCAAGATCGCCAGTCAGGTTCTGAACGTGGTGTCCGTACTCGTGGGCCACCACATACTCCTGCGCCAAAGGTCCACCGCTGGACCCGAATTGGTCTCTGAGAACGTCGAAGAAGTCGGTGTCGAAGTAGGCGGTCTGGTCGGCCGGGCAGTAGAACGGGCCGACATCGCTGGTGGCCGGGCCGCAGGCGGTCTGCACCGAGCCGGTGAACAGCCGCATCTGTGGGCGGGTGTAGCCGGGCATCAACTGGGCCCACACCGCGTCCACCGAGTTGCCGGTCGCGATCACCCGGCAGTCCACGTTGGTGTTGGCGTCCACCCCGGTGCGGCAACCGCTGATGTCGACCCCGGGAGCCTCGACGCCCTGGGTGTCCAGTGGCTGCTGGCTGAGGATGTTGCCGGGGTCGACGCCGAGGAAGACTGCCAACACCACGATCAGCAGACCGCCGACACCACCGCCGATGGCCATCCCGCGGCCGGGGCCTCGGCCCCCGCTGGACGACGTGGTGCTGGTGTCTATCTGCATTCCCTCGTTGAAAGTCATCGGGGAACCCTCCTGGCAGAAACGGTCACAACGTGCGTATATAGCTTTGCACACTACGATTCTGGCGTGACCCACCTCGTCGGACTCGATCCTGTGGCGCAGACGTCCGAGGGGGTGCTGCGCGGCACCACCGAGGGCGGGGTAGCGGTCTGGCGGGGAGTGCCGTACGCCCAGCAACCCGTGGGTGACCGTCGTTTTCTGGCCCCCGCACCCCTTCGGCCGTGGACAGGTGTGCGCGACGTCGTCGAACACGGACCACTGCCCCCGCAGGGCCGCACCTTCGTCGGCCGCGGCCGCGACGATCCCAAGATCCGGGATGAGGCCTGCCTCACGGTGACCATCTGGTCACCCGACACGTCTGCTTCGCTGCCGGTGATGGTGTGGATCCCGGGCGGGGCGTTTGTCTACGGGGCCGGGCAACTGCAGCTGTACAACGGATCCCGGCTGGCTGCCAACGGTGTCGTCGTGGTCAACGTCACCTATCGGATCGGGGTGTTCGGCGGATTCGAATTGGGCTCACTCGGTGCGGGATTCGACGACAACCTGTGCCTGCGTGATCAGCTGGCGGCGCTGCGCTGGGTTCGGGAGAACATCGCTGCCTTCGGCGGTGACCCCGATCGGGTGACGGTGTTCGGCGAGTCCGCGGGGGCGACATCCGTGCTGGCCCTGCTGGCCTGCCCGGAGGCCGCCGGCCTCTTCGCCCGCGCCATCGCGCAGAGCCCGGCTCTGCCGTTGATCGCCGACCGCGACAGCAGAGCCGAGCAGGCCGAACGGTTCCTGCAGGAGGTGGGCGCAACGCCGGCAGAGCTCAAGGAGCTGCCGCAGCGTCGGCTGCGTCGGGCCGCCGGGGTGCTGCAACTTCGCAGCGCGTCGAACTCGCCGACGCTGGCCTATGGGTTGACGCACGGTACGGAGCTGCTGCCGCGGCACCCGATCGAAGCGGCTCGCGTCGGCGCGGTCAACCGGATGCCGTTGATCATCGGTACCAATTCGCACGAGGCGTCGATGTTCGCCTGGACCAAACCGCCGATGCTGCCGACCACACCCGAGACCGTCGACGCGTTCTTCACCCGCACCGCACCGGAGGTTCGGGACCAGGTGCTCTCGGGATATCCCGAGTTCCCGCGCAGACGAGCGTTGATCTCGATCGGTTCCGACGTGATGTTCGGTGCTCCTGTCTGGGCGTTCACCGACGCCTACAGCGCGCACGCACCCACCTACGTCTACCGCTTCGAGCACACCACCTGGACGTTGCGGGCCCTGGGGCTGGGTGCCACCCACGGCAGCGAGATCGTGCACATCCAGCACAGCTACGGGTCGTATCTGGGCCGCAAACTGCACCCGCTGGGTCGCCGGGTCCAGCCCGCAGTGGGTCGTCGTATGCAACGCACGTGGCTGAACTTCGCCACCCACGGCTGGGCGCCGGATCAGGTGTGGGATCCCGAGTGGCCGCGCTACGACGCCGGTGCCAGGAAGACCCGCGTCATCCAGACAGCCCGCGACGTCACCGTCGCCGACCCGGACCGGCAGCGCCGCGTTGCTTGGTCAGGCCTGCACTGACTTGATTGCGTCGGTGTAGCGGCGCAGGTTGTGCAGGAAGCGCTGGAACAGCCACCCCATGACCGGCCGGCCGAGGAACATGCCGATGCCCGCGGCAAGGCCGTTGGGCTTCATCGCCATGACCCAGGTCAGGTGGCAGCCGGTGGGCGTCTCCCGCACGCGGTAGTCCTCGGCGAATGCGGCGATGCTGCCGGTGGTAGCTGTGTTGAACCGAAAGGCCATGTGCGTGAACGGTTCCCAGGCCAGGAATTCCTCGTCGCCGACGATGAAACCGCGCATGTGCACAGTGCGGGTGGTGCCCACGCCGAACGGCTTGGGGCTGGTCCACTGGACCTTGGTGATGACGCCGGCCCACTGCGGCCAGGATTCGGCGTCGGAGAGAACGTCGAACAACTGCTCGGGGGAGATGGCCAGGTCTACGGTGCTGACGAAGCGGTAGGGCGCGGTGTTGATGAACTCCAGGTCCACGCGATCACAGTCGTGACGTTTGGGCATTGGGTTACCTCCCGGGTAGACAGCTCACGATAACTGTCTACTGCGCAGACGCGGGTGGCTAGGGGGGCGACCTCTAGACTGTTGACCGGCTTTCGACCTTTGAGGAGTATTTGTGCTGCGCAGTCATACCGCCGGTTCGTTGCGGGCCTCCGACGCAGGCCAGACGGTGACGTTGGCCGGGTGGGTGGCGCGGCGCCGCGACCACGGCGGCGTCATCTTCATCGACCTGCGCGACTCGTCCGGGGTGTCGCAGGTGGTGTTCCGAGATGCCGCGGTTCTCGAAGCCGCGCATCGGCTGCGCGCCGAGTTCTGCGTGTTGGTGGAAGGCGTGGTCGAGGTGCGGCCCGAGGGCAACGCCAATACCGAGATCGCCACCGGCGAGATCGAGGTCAACGCCACCACGCTGACCGTGCTGAGCGAGAGCGCACCGCTACCCTTCCAGCTCGACGAGACCGCCGGCGAAGAGGCGCGGCTGAAGTACCGATACCTCGACCTGCGCCGGGAGGGGCCGGGTAACGCGCTGCGTCTGCGCTCGAAGGTCAACGCCGCAGCCCGCTCGGTGCTGTCCGATCACGATTTTGTGGAGATCGAGACGCCGACGCTCACCCGGTCCACCCCGGAGGGTGCCCGCGACTTCCTGGTTCCGGCGCGGCTGCAGCCGGGCTCGTTCTACGCCCTGCCGCAGAGCCCGCAGCTGTTCAAGCAGCTGTTGATGGTGGCGGGCATGGAGCGTTACTACCAAATCGCGCGGTGTTACCGCGACGAGGATTTCCGCGCCGACCGGCAGCCGGAGTTCACCCAGCTGGACATGGAGATGAGCTTCGTCGACGCCGACGACGTGATTGCGGTGTCGGAGCAGATCCTCAAGGCGCTGTGGTCGCTGGTCGGCTACGACCTGCCTTTGCCGCTGCCGCGGATCAGCTATGCCGAAGCCATGAGTCGGTTCGGCTCCGACAAGCCGGACCTGCGCTTCGGTGTCGAACTCGTCGAGTGCACCGACTACTTCGCCGACACCCCGTTCCGGGTGTTCCAGGCGCCCTACGTCGGCGCTGTCGTCATGCCGGGCGGGGCGTCGCAGCCGCGTCGCACCCTCGACGGTTGGCAGGAATTCGCCAAGCAACGCGGGCACAAAGGCTTGGCCTATGTGCTGGTTGGTGAGGACGGCACTCTCGGCGGACCCGTCGCCAAGAACCTGTCCGAGGCCGAACGTGACGGTCTGGCCGCGCACGTAGGTGCCGCACCGGGCGACTGTGTGTTCTTCGCGGCCGGTGCGGCCAAGAGTGCCCGCGCGCTGCTGGGGGCCACCCGCATCGAGATCGCCAAGCGCCTGGACCTGATCGACCCGGACGTCTGGGCCTTCACCTGGGTGGTGGACTGGCCGATGTTCGAGTCGGCCGACGACGCCACCGCCTCCGGCGATGTCGCGGTGGGGTCCGGTGCCTGGACAGCCATGCACCACGCCTTCACCTCACCTACTCCCGAGTCCGAGGCCACTTTCGACACCGACCCGGGTGCGGCGCTGTCCAACGCCTACGACATCGTGTGCAACGGCAACGAGATCGGCGGGGGATCGATCCGCATCCACCGGCGCGACGTCCAGGAGCGGGTGTTCGCGATGATGGGCATCGATCACGACGAGGCGCAGGAGAAGTTCGGATTCCTGTTGGACGCCTTTACCTACGGCGCGCCGCCGCATGGCGGGATCGCCTTCGGCTGGGACCGCATCGTGGCCCTGCTGGCCGGGGTTGATTCGATCCGCGAAGTGATCGCCTTCCCCAAGTCCGGCGGCGGCGTCGACCCGCTGACCGACGCTCCGGCGCCCATCACGCCGCAGCAGCGTAAGGAATCCGGCATCGACGCCAAGCCGAAAACCGCTGGGCGAGTGGCGGACTAGGCGCACACACCGGCAGTGACCGACCGCCCGGCCGAGGGCGACTTAATGCGGACGTAACGACGTCGTCCCGGATCGGCAGTAAAACACGCGCACTCTTAGGTCAGTATCAAGAATCTGATTCAGCATACTGAACGCTAGGAGTGGGTGCGCATGCTCAGCGCCGAACGCAACAAAATTCTGACCGAGGTGTCGGCCGGCAAGCCGATGGGCGAGCTCATGCGTCGGTATTGGATCCCGGCCGTGCTGGCCGAGGAGTTGTTGCCCAATGGTCGCCCCATTCGGCTCCGCCTGCTGGGCGAAGACCTGGTGGCCTTCCGTGACAGCGAGGGCAAGGTGGGCATCCTCGAGGCGTTGTGCCCGCACCGCAAGGCCCCGCTGTACTACGGCCGCAATGAAGATGGCGGACTGACCTGCATCTACCACGGCTGGAAGTTCAACACCGAAGGCGTCTGCATGCAGATGCCCAACGTTCCGATGGAGACCCAGTTCACCGACCGGGTGCACATCCGGTGGTATCCCACCCGCGAACTCAATGGCATCGTGTGGACCTTCATGGGTGCACCGGAGCTGATGCCGGAGGACTTGCCTCCGCTGGATTTCGTCGCTATTCCCGAAAGCCACCGGCTCATCACCAAACAGCGCATCGACGCCAACTGGGCGCAGGTCCTCGAAGGTGATTTCGACCCGTCGCACATCTCCTTCCTGCACGGGTCGGTGACCGCCTACCGCGAGTTCATCTCCCGTGACCCCGACGCGACGCCCGAGGATGCACCAGAACCCGAAGACGGCATCCTCACCTCGAAACTCGAACGGCTGTACTGGCATCGGGAACCGTGGCCGAAGCTGACCGTCATGTCCACCCCGTACGGCATGTTCTCCGGAGCGCGCCGCGACGCCGGCCCGTCCACGCACTACTACCGTTTCAACCAGTTCATCCTGCCGTTCTACGCAGGCCCGCCCGGGGACTGCGAACTGCCCGCACAGTGCAACATCTGGGTCCCGATGGACGACGGCACCACCATCGTCTGGCGGGTCTCCTACTACGTCGACCGCCCGCTGGACGACGATGAGCGTGCAGAGCTGCTCGACGGGCACGGCGCGCACGTCCCGGTGGGTGGGTACCGGGAACCCGACGGCAGCCCGGAGTCACGCTGGGTGCCGAAGTTGGGGCGCGACAACGAATATGGGCTCGACCACGACAATCCCTACGACTACTTCGCCGGCATCGTGGGCGTCTGGGCGCAGGACCGCGCGTGTACCGAGGGAATGGGCCCGATCCTCGACCGCTCCACCGAACGCCTGGTGTCCTCCGACGCAGCGGTGGCGATGGTCCGGCGGGTGCTGCTCAACAGTGCGATTGCACTTGCCGAAACCGGGGCGGAGCCACCTGCGCAGGACACCTTCCCCCCGGTGACGGCCATCCCCAACACTGTGCTTCCGCGCACCGCATCGTGGGAGGAGATCAGCTCCGAGCTCTACCGCAAGCAGACGCGTCAACCCTCTGAGGCACCGGCATGACCTCTGCGACAAAAGATCTGGTGGTGCGATTCACCCCTGCCGAGCACCAGGTGTTGTCCCGGACGGGAGCGGGCACCGCGCTGGGCGATGCGCTGCGCCACTACTGGGTGCCGGCGCTGCTCAGCGAGGAGGTGGCCGACTCGCCGTCGGCGCCGGTGCGGGTGCGCCTGCTCGGCGAAGACCTGATCGCGTTCCGAGGCGCCGACGGCACAGTCGGTCTGCTGGCCGAGCACTGCATCCACCGCGGTGCATCGCTGTGGACGGGACGGGTGGATCACACCGGCATCCAATGTGTTTACCACGGTTGGACTTTTGATACGTCAGGCAACTGCGTACAGAACCCGACCTGCCCAGCGCTGGTGTCCGACGAGCGGGTCAGGCAACCGTCGTATCCCACCGCCGAGGTGGGCGGACTGGTGTTCGCCTACCTCGGTGTGGGCACGCCCCCGTCCCTGCCTGATCTGGGCTGGGCGCAGGTGCCCGACAGCGCCCGGTTCGTCAGCAAGCGTCTGCACTCCTGCCACTGGCTGCAGGCGCTGGAGGCCGATATCGACTCCGCCCATGTGGCCTATCTGCACCGCGAAGACCTGCTTGCCGCCGGAACGCCGCACACCCGGGCGATGATCGAACACACCGATCCGGACTTCTGCGTCGAACGCTGCGAGGCGGGGTTGTCCATCGCCGCCATCCGGCATCTGCCCACCGGCAACGACTATGTGCGGATCAACCACTGGCTGGCCCCCTTCTACACCGTGGTGCCCGCCGACAATCCCGAAGGTCTGCTGGGCATCCACGCCTGGGTGCCCATCGACGACGAATCGTGCTGGGTGTACGGCTTCACCTGGACTGTGCGGGGGGACCTGACCGCCGAGCAACGCGAGCGCTTCCGCCGCGGTGTCGCGGGCATCTACGCCGAACTGCTGCCGGGGCAGTACCTGGCTCGTCGTAATCCGGCCAACAACTACGAATTCGACAGGCACGCCCAGCAGTGCGGCACGCACTGGTCCGGTGTGGCGGGCAATCAGGAACAGGACGACATCATCACCGCGTCGATGGGTCCGGCCTACGACCGCAGTCGCGAGCGGCTGGTACCCACCGACGCCGCGGTGATCGCCACCCGACGCACACTGCTGGCCATGGCGCACGATGTCGAGCGCGGCGTCGGTGCCGGAAGCTGGCCCGGCGCAACCGGACTGGGCTACGACCTGCCGTCGGTGTTCATCGAGGTCGGCGGCGGCCAGGACTGGCACGAGGCGGCCACCGCGGCGATGCGCGTCAAGCAGGCCGCTGCTGTGCCAGCCGGGGAGCGGAAATGACATCCGGACAGCTGGACAGCGCATTGGTGGACCAGGCGGCCGCGCACCTGGCGGTGCCACTGCTGTTGACCGTGGAGCCGGTGCGAGGCCGCGACGGGGTGTGGCGCTTCCGCGCCGCCTACCCGGAGTTCCCCGGCTGCGAAACCACCTCCGAGCTGCTCACCGCCGCGCTCGACAGGCTCGAAACGGTGCGGGTGGAACTGACGTTGGCACTGCTCGACGCCGGTGAGCAGCCCCCGTCCCCGCGTCCCTCCGTGCCCTCGTTTGTGCCCTGGCAGCGCGCGGAGGTCGCCCGAACCCTGGCCCACCACAACGACTTCGGAGCAAGTTTGTGACACAACCCATCCAGCCGTGGTACGCCGCGGCCATCCAGATGCCCACCGAGATCCTGTGGCCGCACCCGGTAGCCGACGTGCCGTCCGTCATCGCCGCCAACATCGCCACCGCGACTGCGGCCGTGCGGGAGGCCGTGGCCTCCGACCCGCGGCCGGCACTGATCCTGCTGCCCGAATATGCCTTCAGCGGCCAACCCAACGGCGGCACCGTCGCGCAGTGGCTCGAGAAGGGCTGCGCCCCGGTGCCGGGATCGATCACCGCGCATTTCGCCGAGCTGGCACGCGAACTCGGCGTCTACATCGGCGGAAACCAGTTCGAGAGCGACCCGGAGTGGCCGGACCGGTTCTTCAACACCAGCTGGCTCATCGATCCCGACGGTGAGGTGGTGCTGCGCTACCGGCGCGTGCACACCGCCATGTGGTGCTCTCCGCACGATGTCTGGGACGACTACCTGGCCCGCTACGGCGGTCTCGACCAGGTGTGGCCGGTGGTCGACACTCCGCTGGGACGCATCGCCATGGTGCCGTGCGGCGAGATCGCGGTACCCGAGGCCGTGCGCACCGTGGCCTTGCGCGGCGCCGAGATACTGCTTCACCCCACCTGGGAAACTCGTACGCCCGGCCAGGATGCGGCCAAGATCGTCGCGGCGTCCGGCAACGGGTTGTACGTCGTCTCGGCCAATGTCTCCGGATCCCTGCACGGCGGGCAGGTCGACAACCGACCCAGCACCGATGAGGTGGGCAGCGGCTCGCAGATCATCGCACCCACCGGTGTCGCCCTGGCCGCCGAGGACGCGCACCGCCCGGCGATCCTGAAGGCCGAGATCGACGTGGAGTCCGTGCGGGCGCTGAGGGCTGACCTGTCGATGGCCAACCCGTTGCTGCGGCTGCGGATGGAAACCATCGCCGCGACCTACCAGGGCAGCCTCTACCCGCCGAACGCGTTCCTGGACCTGCCGCTGCGGGAATACAGCCAGATCCAGGCACCCGCCGCAGTGGCCCGCACCCGTCTGGAGGCCACCGCGGCCAGTGGAGGTGCGCGATGAGGGACGGCGGCGTCGCGGTCGACGGTTTCAGCGCCTGGTACTCGACGTCGGCGGGCGGGCGTCGGCACGTGATCGACAACCTGTGCCTGGATACGGCACCAGGGGAGTTCGTGGCCCTGATCGGGCCCTCCGGATGTGGGAAGTCGACGCTGCTGCGGGCGCTGGCCGGCCTGCATCCCCAGGGCCACGACACCGGTGAGTTGCGGATCGGCAGTCGCACGGTGGAGCAGGCGCGCCGAGCCCGGGAGATCGCTTTCATGTTCCAGCGACCGGCGCTGCTGCCCTGGCGCTCGCTACTGGACAACGTGCGGGTGCCCCTGCAGATCGACAAGACCCGCACCCCGCTGTTCAGCCCGGAAGACATGCTCGAGCTGGTGGGGCTGGGCGAGTATGCCGACGCGCTGCCGCGGGAATGCTCCGGCGGCATGCAGCAGCGTGCGGCCATCGCGCGGTCGCTGATCCTGGCGCCGTCGCTGCTGCTGATGGACGAGCCCTTCGGCGCGCTCGACGAGATCACCCGCGAGCGGCTGAACCAGGTGCTGCTGGAGATCTGGCGGCGCAACGCCTGCACCGTGCTGTTCGTCACGCACTCCCTGGAGGAGGCGGTCTATCTGGCCGACCGCGTGGTGGTGATGGACGATCGGCCCACCAGGGTCAGGGGCGCCATCCCGGTCACTCTGCCGCGGGACCGTGGCCCCGAGATCCGGCGCACGGGCGAGTTCCTGGCGCTGGAGAACCGGGTGCGTGACCTGCTGTACCACCATCACGACACCTCGGCGCGTCTCGGCGAGGTGGCGTCATGACCACCACACCTGTGGAGGCCACCGGCTCGAGGGTGTCGCTGAGCCCTGCGTCGCCACCGGCGGCCGGACCCCTGACACGTCTGGTGCGCGGTAAGTGGGTGCTGCCGACGGTGGTGTTGGTGATCGTGATCGGGCTGTGGGAACTGGCCTGCCGGGTCTTCGAGATCCCCCGGTTCGTCGTGCCGTCGCCGTCGTTGATCTGGAGTAGTTTCGCAGCGCGGCCAGGCGATTTCGCCTATCACACCGCGGTGACCGGATACGAGGCGCTGGCCGGATTGCTGGGCGCCCTGGTGATCGGGGTGGGGCTGGCCCTGATGCTGGCGCAGTGGCGGTTGCTGGACCGGATCATGACGCCGTACCTGGTGCTGCTGCAAGTGACCCCGACCATCGCGATCGCACCGATGCTGACCGTGTGGTTCGGCTACGACGCGCTGCCCAAGATGGTGACGGCGTTTCTCACGTCGTTCTTCCCGATTGTCATCATGACGACCGTCGGACTGCGGTCATCGGACCGCGATGTGCTCGACCTGTTGCGAGTCATCAACGCGCCCAGGGGATTCGTCTTCTGGCGGGTGAAGGTCTGGTTTGCTCTGCCGCAGCTGCTCGGTGCGCTGAAGATCGCGGTGCCCGCCGCGGTCATCGGCGCCATCATCGGTGAATTCATCTCCTCGACAAAGGGTTTGGGGTACGTCCTGATGACGGCACAGGCCTCGCTGAACACCGGCACCCTGTTCGTCGCCATCATCTGTTCCTCGCTGCTGGGCATCGCGGCGTTCGCGGTGGCGGCCGCTGCTGAGCACATCCTGCTGCGCTGGCACGAATCACAGCTGGATCTGCAATGACCACGATGCAGGTGTACGGACCAGCTCTCGGTGCCGACGTCGTCGGCGAGGCGCGCGCCGCCGAGGCAGCGGGCTTCAGCGGCGTGCGGGTGCTCGACCACCTTTTCTGCGCCATCAACGACGGGCCCGTCAACACCTTCGATCACCCGCTGGTGGCCCTCGGTGCCGCCGCCGCGGTGACACACCGGATTGTGCTCACTCAGACCATGCTCGACGTCACCCGTCGCCATCCCACCGAGGTGGCCCAGGCCATTGCCACGCTGGACCGGCTCAGCGGTGGTCGCGCCGAACTGGGTTTGGGGGCGGGCTGGTACGTCCCAGAACACCAGGCCGTCGGCATCGATCTCGGCACCCCGGGCACGCGGGTGGCCCGCCTGCTGGAGAGCCTGGCAATCTGCCGGCAGATGTTCACCGATCACGGGCGGGTGCACGTCGACGGTGAGTTCTACCGCGCGCACGTCGACGTCGCATGGCAACCGACGGTACGCACCATCCCCATCGTCGTCGGTGCGTCGCGGCCGCGGCTGATAGCCGCGGCCGGTACCTACGCCGACCGACTGGAGATCCTGTCACCAGACGACGCCGATGAGGCACTGGTGCTCGATGCCGACCGGCTGCACAACTACATCGACAGCGCACGCGGGTCGGCATCGGCGGCGGGACACCCGATCTGCTTCGGGGCCCGCGTCACGCTGCGACTGGGCGGCACCAGCCGGCACCGTTCGCGCCCGCTGGAACTCGCGGGCACCCCCGACGACGTGGTCGACGGCGTGGCTCGACTGGCCGAGCTCGGCTTCTCCCGGCTGACCGTGCTGGCGCTGGACCAACCGTCGGCGGCCTGGGTGCGGGCAGGTATCGACATCCTCAAGGCCGTCCCGGTCCGCGACGAGATCGTCACCGCCTGAACCGTCGAGATCCCTCGTCATTTCATACCGAAGAAAGAGGTGCTTCCGTGCCCACAGTCCTGGTGGTGAATCCGAACTCCACCGAGGCCATGACCGATCAGATCGCCGACGCGGTGCGCGATCTGTGGCGTCCCGCGGGGTTCGACGTGGAGGTCGTGACCTCCGGTGCGGGCCCGGCGGCCATTCAGTCCGACGCCGACGGGGCCGCGGCGGTGGATCCGATGCTCGCCTTGGTGACCGCCCGGGAAGCGGACGCCTATGTGGTGGCCTGCTTCTCCGACCCCGGGATAGACCTGATGCGCCAGCGGCTGGGCCGGCCGGTGTTCGGTATCGCGGAATCGGCAATGCTGGTGGCCCTGGGCCGGGGTCGGCGGGTGGGCATCGTGTCCAGCGTGGCCGCATCGGTTCCACGCCACCAGAGATATTGGGAGCGCTTGGGTCTGGCGTCCAGGGTGGTTGCCGACATCGCGGTCGGTCACGGTGTGCTGGAGTTGCACACCGCGCAGGCTGCGGCCGACGTGCGGGCGGTGGCTCACCGCCTGGTCGACGAGTGCGACGCCGACGTGGTGATCCTCGGATGCGCGGGCCTGACCCACATGCGCGCCGGGCTGGAAGCCGAACTGGGTGTGCCCGTTGTTGATCCCTGCCGCGCCGCTGTCGGTGCGGCGCTGGCCGCTCTGCAGGACGCGGTGCTGGCCGAAGGGGTGATCAGATGACCGGCGAACTGCCCACGGCCGGGCTGACCGCAGTTGCGGTCACCCCGTTGACCGACGGCGGTGAGGTCGATGCCGAGTCTGTCGGCACACTCATGGAGTTCTATGTCGGCGCCGGGGTCGCCGGGGTGGCCCTGCTCGGGGTCATGGGGGAGGCGAACCGGCTGACCGCCGCGGAATCCCGCCAGGTGCTCGCGGCCGCCGCCGAGGCACTCGACGGCCGGGTGCCGTTTCTGGTCGGCGCTTCGGATTCGTCGTTGGAGCGGCTCACCGAGACCGCGCGCGTCGCCGCCGGCCTGGGTGCGGCGGGGGTACTGGTGCAACCGCTGACAGGTCTGCGCGGCGACGATGCTCTGGTTGCCTACTTCGGCGCGGTGACCAGGGCGCTGGGGCCCGACATCCCGGTGTGCTACCAGGATTTCCCGCAGTCCAGTGACGTGCCGCTGACCCTGGCGGCCTGGCGCCGGATCGTGACCGACTGCCCGTCGGTGCTCATGCTCAAGCACGAGGACGTTCCGGGTCTGGGCAAGCTCAGCGCCATTCGCGCGGCCGAAGCCGACGGGCTGCGCCGGGTGACCATCCTGGCGGGCAACAACGGCATCGCGCTGCCCCAGGAACTCGACCGTGGCGCCGACGGCGCGATGACCGGATTCGCCTACCCTGACGTGCTGGCCGAGGTGTGCCGCCGGCACGGCCAGGGGCAGCGTGACGCCGCCGAGGATCTCTTCGACAGCTACCTACCGCTGAATCGGCACGAACTGCGTGGCGGAATCGGTGTGCGCAAGGAGATTCTGCGTCGCCGCGGTGCCATCACCACCGCCGTCAGCCGTCACCCCGCCGTACCGCTGAGCGCCATGGATCATCGGGAGCTGGACCGGCTGATGGCCCGCGCCCCCCAGCCGGCCGGAGTGCGGCCATGACTCATTTCGACATCCTGATCCGCGGCGGCACGGTGGTGGACCGCAGCGGCACCACGGTGGCCGACGTGGGTGTCTCCGACGGCAAGGTCACCGCGGTGGCCGCCAGGCTGGACGGTCCGGCGACCAGGGTCGTCGACGCCGAGGGGCTGCTGGTGCTGCCCGGCGGCGTCGATGTCCACACCCATCTGGACCAGATGTCGGCCAAGGGTTTTCGCACCGCGGACGACTTCCACACCGGCACCCGGTCGGCAGCACACGGCGGTACCACGACGGTGATGGCGTTTTCGGTGCAGGCCCGAGGTGAAGCGGTGGCCACCGCAGTGCGCCGTGGCTTGGTCTCGGCGGAGCGGGCGGCGACCAGCGTCGGGGTGCATCTGATCGTGACCGATTTCAGCGGAGAGGATGCCACCGCCGGGCTGCGGCTGGCGGTTGCCGAGGGAATCGTCTCGCTCAAGGTGTTCCTGACCTACGACCGGCTGCGGCTGGCCGACAAGGAGTTGGTCACGACGCTGGCCTGCGCACGGGATCTGGGTATGACGGTGATGGTGCACGCCGAGCATCACGGCATGATCGGCTACGCAACCAACCAGGCGGTGTCGTCGGGCCGGGTGCGGCCCGACGCGCATCTGCTGGCCCACAGCCGCAACGCCGAGGCCGCCGGAGTCAGCGAGGTGGCGCATCTGGCCGAATATCTGGATATGCCGGTGTATCTGGTGCACCTGTCGTCTGCCCGCGCCCTGGACGTGGTGAGCGAGGCGCGGTCGCGCGGAGTGCGGCTGATCACCGAAACCTGCCCGCACTACTTGTTTCTCGAAGAGGACCGGCTGCACGGGCCGCTGGAACTCGCCGTGCAGTCGATGTGCAGCCCGCCGCTGCGCGACGGCGCCGACCGTGAGGCGCTGTGGCAGGCGCTCACCTCGGGGGCCATCGACGTGGTGGCCTCTGACCACGCGCCGTATCGACTCGACGACGGCAAACTGCCCAGCGGTGATGCCACGGTGTTCACCGAATGTGCCAATGGCATTGCCGGAGTGGAACTCCGGATGCCCCTGATGGTGTCCGAGGCGTTGACCACCGGTCGGCTCACGCTGCCGCAGGTGGTGGATCTGTGCTGCACCCGGCCGGCCGAGGTGATGGGTGTGGCGGCTACCAAGGGCGGTGTGTTCGTCGGTGGAGATGCCGATCTGGTGCTGTGGGATCCACAACGAGAATGGGAGGTCTGCGTGGACGATCTGCACGACAACATGGACCATTCGGCGTACGCCGGCGCGAAGCTCACCGGTCGGGCGGTCATGGTGATGGCCGATGGTGACATGGTGGTGGACCAGCTGTCCGGCGCGGTGTCGGAAACGGCGCTGCAGCCTGGCAGCGGGCGTTTCCTGCACCGATCGCCGGCCGACGGCCACCGAGCCGTAGCGGTGCCGGCCATCCCGAGTGTGCGCGCGTGAGCGGGCGACGCCACCTGGTGGCGGCCGCCACCAGCGGCCTGGGTTTCGCGGTGGCCCGTGCTCTGGTCGAGCAGGGTGATGACGTGGCGATCTGCGGCCGGGATGAGGGGCGGCTGGCAGATGCTGTGCACCGCCTGTCGACGGGGCCGGGCTCGGCGGTCGGGATGCGTCATGATCTCACCGATCCGGCCGCTGTGTCGGCGTGGGTGACAGAGGCGGTGACCGCGCTGGGCGGCCTGATCGATGGGGTCTTCGTCAACACCGGCGGTCCGGCACCTGCACCGTTCATCCAGACCACTGACGACGACTGGACGCGGGGGTTCGAGCAGGTGGTCCTGCCCGCGGTGCGGCTGGCCCGCGCGGCGCACCCCCATCTGGCACCTGGCGCGGGCGTGGTGTTCTCCACGTCGAGCGTGGTGCGCGAGCCGTCCCTGTCACCCGATCTCGTGGTGTCGGCGGCGCTGCGGTCCGCGGTCGCCACGTTGGCCAAGTCGCTGTCGCGGGAGTGGGCGCCGCATGTCCGGGTCAACCATCTGGTCCCGGGCCGCATCGCCACCGAACGGGTGCACTCGCTCGACGAGAAGCGGGCCGCGGCCGCGGGTGTGCCCGCCCAGGAGATCGCCGACCGGTCGCAGTCGCGGATCCCGCTGGGGCGCTACGGTGAACCCGCGGAGTTCGCCGCAGCGGCGAGGTGGTTGCTTTCGTCCGAAGCGTCGTACATCAGTGGTGCCACGCTGACCGCCGACGGCGGCCTCGTGGCCGGCGTCCAGTGAACCGGTGAGGAGAACGTGTGAAGTCGGAAGCGCCTCGGGCCCCCGCCGTGGTGAAGGCCGTCGCCGTGTTGACCCGGTTGTCCGAGTCTGCCGGCCGCGGGCCGGTGAAACTGGCGACGCTCGCCGAGGATCTGGGTGCGGCCAAGTCGTCCCTGCTGACCGTGCTCAACGCCCTCGTCGACGGCGGTCTGATCCAGCGCACGGAGGTCGGTTACACGCTGGGGCCCTCGCTGGTAGGTCTGTCGAGTGCGTATCTGGCGGGCATCAACGAGATCGACGCGTTCTACGCCGCCTGCCGCAGGCATGCCGCGGACCTGGTCGACACCATTCATCTGGCCACCTTCAGCGCGGATCTGGAGATCAGCTATCTCGCGCGTCTGGATGGGGTCACCATGCCGGTGGTCTCACCGATCGGCCGCAGCCTTCCTGCCACCTGTTCGGCCACGGGCAAGGCGCTGTTGTCGCGCCTGAGCGAAGACGAGTTGGAGCGTCGGCTGGGCAGTATCGACGTACTGCCCAGCCTGACACCGCAGTCCATCACCGACCCCGACGAGCTGCGCAGCGAACTGAAGCTCACCTACGAGCGGGGGTACGGCATCGACGACGGCGAAACCACCACCGGCCTGCTGTGCACGGGCATGCCGGTTCCGGATCGCCGCAGCAGCCGGTGGGCCGTGGGCATCACGATGATCAAAACGGCCGATCCCGAACTGGGCATCGAGCGCGCGGTGCGGACGTTGACCGCGGTCACCGCCGACATCGCACATCACTTGGGCCAGTAGGGGATCCGCCGACACCGGCGGTTATTTACAGCCCCTTTACCTGGACGTCTCGCTGGTTGCATCTCGACCTTGCATGCTTGTGCAGCAAGCGGAATGGCATTCAGCATAATGAACGAGTGAGATCGCCCTTCCGCGTCGTATCCAGCCGAATCACGTGCCTCGTACCGAAAGGGCCCGAATGTCTTTCTCCACGTTCACTCCCCGCACCGCGGCCGCGGCCGCTGCCGCGCTGCTGGTGGCCGTATCCACCGCCGCGTGTGGTGCCGACGACTCGACGTCGTCCGCCGGCGACGGAACCACCACGATCCGCTGGATCTTCGACTATTTCCCCACCTCGGGTGACGCGCCCATCCTGGCGGCCCAGAAGAACGGCTACTTCGACGAAGCCGGTCTGAGCGTCGAGATCACCCCCGGCGGTGACGTCAATCAGATCCAGGCGGTGGCAACGGGACAGCAGGACATCACGGTCGGCCCCGCCACCACGCTGCTGCAGAGCGTCGAACAAGAGCTTCCGGTCACCGCTCTGGGGGTGGTACAGCCCAACAGCCCCATCGGCCTGGTCTGCAACCCGCAGTCCGGCGCGGTGAGCGGCGACCCGGCGTCGCTGGAGGGGCTGACGATCGCCAACGATCCCGCCGACACCGACGGCGATTCGGTGTGGGTACGGTTCCGTGACAGCAACAACCTGTCCGGCAAGATCACCGAGTTGTCCGGATCCACCGCCGAGGACCTGCTGTTCTCCGGTCAGGTGGACTGCCTGCCCGCCTACCTGACGTATGTACCTGCGTTGGTGGAGCAGGAATTCGGTGCTCCTGCAGCGGTGTTCGAGTTGTCGGCCGAGGCGGGCGTGATGGGTCAGACGATCGTGGTCAACAACAAATACCTGAGCGCCAACCCCGAGGCCGTGCGTGGCTTCGTCGACGCCTATGCCAAGGGCATGCAATGGACGCTGGAGAACCCCGACGAGGCAACGGCTCTGATCACCGAGACCTATCCCGACCTCGATGCGCCGTCCGTCGCCGAAGAGTTGCCCGCGTTGACCGCCTTCTGGCACACCCCGCTGCAGGATGCCGAGGGCCTGTTGGTGGTCGACGATGCGTCCTGGCAGCAGACCGCGGACGCGCTGATGGGCGTGGGTGCCCTGCAGGCAATGCCTGACCTGGCGTCGTTCTGGAACACCGACTTCCTGCCGGATCCGGCGATCAAGCCGGCGCCTTGACCATGTGAGAGGAACTGTCGTGCAATGGTTTCCGGTCATCGACATCTCTGCACTGACAATGGAGGCGGGGCATCGGCCCACGGTGGAGGCGATAGCGCAGGCGTGCACCCGGCATGGTTTCTTCGTGGTGTCGGGCCACGGTGTCCCCGAGACGGTCACCGCTTGGCTCGAGCGTGTCACGCGGGCCTTCTTTCACCTCGATGTGCCGGTGAAAAGCCGATTCGCCGGTGACACTGCGGTGGGGCGGCTCGGCTACCGGGGCCTTGGCCAGACCAACACCGCCGCCAGCCTGGGCCGCCGGACTCCGGCCGACCTGGTCGAGACATTCGGCGTCATGAACGTCTCGGAGAGCACTCGCTATGCGACGCACAATCTCTGGCCGTCGGAACCGGCAGATTTCCGTGCTGCCTGGACGCAGTACTGGATGGCCATGGAGTCCGTGCAGAACCGGCTGCTGCGGGCGTTCGAGGCAGCGCTCGGGTTACCACCGGGGTGGTTCGCCGACAAGTTCGACGACGCCGGCTCGAGCTTGAAGGCCAACTTCTACCCGGCGCAGACCGCGGCGCCGTTACCGAGCCAACAACGCCGGGGTGCTCACACCGACTTCGGTTTCATGACGCTGCTGTACCAGGACGACGCACCGGGTGGGTTGCAGGTCGAGGTCGCCACCGGGCAGTGGGCCGACGTACCGCACGTGCCAGGAACACTCGTGGTCAATGTGGCAGATCTGTTGTCGCGCTGGACCAACGGTGTCTGGAAGTCGTCGATGCATCGTGTCGCCAACCCCGCACCGGGGCAGCGGCAGCAGGAACGGATCAGTGTGCCGTTCTTCGTCAACCCCAATGACGACGCGATCATCGACACCATCCCCGGCTGCGGGGACGCAGGCGCCCAGCCGCCGGTGAAGGCCGGCGAATGGGTGGCCGCCAAGTTCGCGTCCTCGACTACGTGAGATGGACCTCGACGGGGTTCACGATTACCAGCGCGCGACGATGCGACACCAACTGCACGACACCGACGCTTCTGTCCGGCTGATCGCCGGGGGCACCGCCCTGTTCGGCGCACCGCTGCCCGGCTCGACCCGACTGGTCAGCCTCAGATCGATGAGCTGGCCGGCGCTGGAAAGCCACGATGGCGAATTGGTGATCGCGGCAACGTGTTCCATCAGAGAGCTCGCACGGGGGTGCGTGGACGGGGGAGTGTCCTTCCGGCACCTGGTGCACAGGTGTGTCGACGCATTGGCTGCTGCGCCGGGCGTGCACTCACGGGCGACCGTGGGCGGCAACATCTGTGGCGCCTCGCCGGCGGCGGCGATGGTGGCCTTCGGCGCGGCCACCGATGCCACGGCGCTGATCTGGCAGCCCGATGGTGGGCAACGACGTGTGTCGGTGATCGACCTGGTGGTTGCTCCAGGGGTGACGACACTGCAGCCGGGCGAGGTGCTGCGGTCGGTGAGGGTGAGCGCCGAGGCGTTACGCGCCACGTACGAGGTGCGCCGGGTGTCGCTGACGCCCGATGCACGCACCGCCGCACTGGTGATCGCCACCCGGTGGACCGACCCGCCCGGTCGGTGCACCGTGTCGGTCACGGGTGCGGTGGCAACCCCGCAGGTCGTCCAGCTGGAGCCGTCGGCCGCACCGGCGATGGCGGCCGCTGAGGTGGCCGCCTGGCCCGACGAGGTGTGGTTGCACGACACGGACGGTTCCGCGCCGTGGCGACGCGCGGTGACATGTGCGTTCGTCCGTGACGCCGTAGCACGACTGCAGGACGGCGATGGCTGACGTCACCTTGCGGGTCAACAACATCGAACGCACCGACCACGCCCGTCCCGGGGACACGCTGCTCACCGGCTTGCGTCGGCTCGGTCACCTCGAGGTGCGCGGTGGCTGTCGCACCGGTGATTGCGGCACGTGTGCCGTGCTGCTCGATGGTGTGGAAGCACCGTCGTGTCTGGTGCCGATGGCGGAATGCGGTGGCATCGAGGTGACAACCGCCGCCGACACCGAGCACGTCGGTATCGATGCCGCGCGTAGGGCTGTCCTCGCGCATCGGGGCTTCCAGTGTGGTTTTTGCACACCGGGTTTTGTCGTCGCCCTCGGTGCGGCAGATGCTTCGCTACAGAGTCCGGGAGGGCTGCGAGGACACCTTTGCCGGTGCACCGGATATCACGGCCTGCTGCGCGCCAACGACGAACTGGCCGGTGTCTGCCCGTCCGGCGACGCCGATTGGGCCAGCGACCCCGCCGCGGCCCAGGTGGTGCGAGGCGTGCAACCGTTCACCATGGACACCGCCGTCGCCGATGCCGGGGTTGTGGAGTTCGTCCAGAGCCCGCACGCAGCAGCCATGGTTCGTGCCGTGGATTGTGCTGCAGCTCTTGCACTTCCAGGAGTCAGGACGGTTCTCACGCCGTTCAACACCCCGACCCTGCACTTCTCCAGTGCGCGTAACACCGACCGTGAGATCAATCCCGACGATCAACGGGTACTGGACACCGCCGTCCGCCATGTCGGACAGCGGGTCGCGGTGGTGGTGGCCGACGACGGTCCCACCGCACGGCGCGCCGCGGCGCTGGTGGAGGTGGACTACCTCGTGGTGCCCGCCGTGCTGACCGTTGCCGCCGCGACGGAACCCGGTGCTCCGCTGGTGCACGGCGACAAGGCGGGTATCCCGGCGGCCGATCTGCGCATCGACGGCATGGAGAGGAACATCGCCGTCGAGGCGGGCGTGACACACGGCGATCCCGTGCAGGGGCGTCGGGACTCCGACGTCGTGGTCACCGGCGCCTGGCGCACATCGCGGATGCAGCATGTGCATCTCGAGCCGCACTGTGCGGTCGCCTGGTTCGAGTCCGACGGCTCGATCAGCATCCGCTCGACCACGCAGGTGCCGCACCTGACGCGCAACGAGCTCTGCCGGATCTTCGACCTCGACCCTGCGCGGGTGCGGGTGCAAGCCGGCCGGCTCGGCGGCGGCTTCGGCGCCAAACAGGAACTGATCGTCGAAGACGTACTCCTGGCCGCGTTGCTGGCCACCGGTCGTCCCGTGTCCGTGGAACTTTCGCGCGAGCAGCAGTTCACCCTGGCGCCCAGCCGGCACGCTTCGGAGGTCACGGTGGCTCTCGGTGCGAGGGCGGACGGCACGTTGACGTTCATGGAGCTGGACTACGTGCTCGATGCCGGAGCCTATGGAAACCATTCGCGCCCGGTGCTGCGCCATGGGCTGGCGTCGGGTTTCGGGCCCTACCGCTGTCCCGACCGGCGGATGACCGGCCGGGCGGTGTACACCAACCAGGTACCAGGCGGCGCGTTCCGCGGCTACGGCCTGGGCCAGGTGGTGCATGCAGTGGAACGTGCGATCGACGAGCTGGCTGTCGAGCTCGACCTGGACCCGGTGGCGGTGCGGCGCCGGAACATGCTGCGTGCCGGCGAATCACCGCTGGGTCTGGCAGTGGGCCCGCCGCTGGAATCCGGTAACCACGGGCTGCCGGATTGCCTGGAGCGCGCCGCCGCCGAACTGGTTGCCACTCGTGCCCGCGACGCCACCCGTGATCTGTGTGCCGAACACCCGTTGCTGGGAGGTGCGCCCGCGGACTGGGCCGTCGGCGAAGGGGTGGCCATCGCGATGACCGCGACTCTGCCGGCGCGGGGCCACCGCGCCGAGGTGCGGCTGACTCGCTGCGGCGAGCGGTTCGTCCTGCGCGCCGGCAGTGTGGAGATGGGCAGTGGGGTCACCGCACTGCTGCAGCGCCTGGCCGCCGGGGAACTGGGGGTGTCCGCTCACAGTGTCGACGTACAGATCGGCGATACCGCTGCGGTAGGCCAGGATTCGGGAACGTTCGGCTCCACCAGTGTCATGGTGGCCGGGCGTGCTGTGTCGCGCGCGTGCGCGGCCATGCGGGCGGCGCAGGCCGCAGGCACGGCGTCCCCGCATGAGGTCGTGGGTCAGGCCTGGGAGCTGCCGGCATCCACCGTGGGAAACGCGCAGGCGTTCCGGGTGGCGGTTCATCAGATCACCGGTGTGGTGGTCATCCTCGACTCCGTACACGTGGTCGACGCCGGAAATGTTGTCGACGAGGGCCAGGCCCGCGGTCAGGTCGAGGGAGCGGTGGCCCAAGGCATCGGGGCAGCGCTGTCGGAGGTGATGGTGATCCAGGGTGGCCGGGTGGTGAATGCGACACTGCGTGCCTACCGGGTTCCGCAGGCCGGCCGGTTCCCGGCGGTGCGGGTGTTCTTCGCCGATACCTACGACCCGAACGGGCCACAGGGAGCGAAGTCCCTGGCTGAGGCGGTGATCAATCCGGTGGCGCCGGCACTGGCCAATGCGATCCGAGATGCTGTCGGTGACTGTCCACGTGATCTTCCGATCACTCCGGATCGACTGTGGCACCAGTTGTCACAGACACGCTGAGCAAAAGAGATGACAGCTGGCCGGTTTCATGATCAGCTGACCGTCTCTGCACCGAACTGGAGGTCACGACGCCTGATGAGCGAGCTCGACAAGGACAAACTTCTGGCGGACACCACCGCCCTGGACGAGTTCAATCGCGCGATCGTCGATGAGTTCCGTGCCAATGGCGGAGTGGTCGGTGGACCCTTCGAAGGTGGCACGCTGCTGCTCCTGCACACCTTGGGTGCCAAGTCGGGCCAGTCGCGCCTGTCGCCGTTGGCATATCTGACAGTCGACGGCCGGATGCTGATCGTGGGCTCATACGCGGGCGCATCGAAGAATCCGGCATGGGTGCACAATCTGCGCGCGAACCCGAAGGCCTACATCGAGATCGGGACGGACGCCTATGACGTCGACGTCCGCGAGCTGCCCGACGACGAACGTGAGGCGATGTATCCCAAGATTGTCGAGCTGGCACCGGTGTTCGCCGAGTACCAGGCCAAGACGTCGCGCAGCATTCCGCTGTTCGAGCTCACCCGCGCCTGAGCTTCTCAGACGGCGAAGACCTGGGTGTCGTCGGCGAAAGCCTTGAATTCCAGGGCGTTTCCGGCCGGATCGTAGAGGAACATGGTCCACTGTTCGCCGGTCTGACCCTCGAAGCGCACATAGGGTTCGATCACGAACTGCTGGTCGACACTTCGAAGCCGGTCGGCCAGTTCGTGAAACCGGTCGATCGTCAGAATCAGCCCGAAGTGCGGTACCGGGACATCGTGGCCGTCCACCGGGTTATGAGCCCGGGCGGGTCGGTCGCTGACCTTGTGCGTCACCATCTGGTGGCCGTAGAAGTTCCAGTCGATCCAGCTGTCGTCGCTGCGGCCCTGTTCGAAGCCGAGCACCTTCCCGTAGAACGTCCGCGCGGCATCAAGGTCGTCGACCGGGATGGCGAGGTGGAAGCGGGGGATGGGCGAGTCCAGGATAGCGCTCACGAGACACCTTTCGTTGTGTCGGAATGTTAACATTCCGACATGATTGGCACCGTGGCCCCTGCCCGGCGGCGCGGGCTGGCGGCCGAGGTGGCCGACATCCTCCGCGACGCCATCTTCAGTGGAACCTATGCACCGGGTGCATCGCTGCGCGAGGTCGAACTGTCCTCCGCTCTGGAGGTCAGCCGCGGGCCGGTGCGCGAGGCGCTGTCGCTGCTGGAACGCGAGGGACTGGTCCAGAGCGTGTGGCATCGTGGCACCGCGGTCACCACACTCTCGCCCGATGACATCGCTGAACTGCACACCCTGCGTGGGGCATTGGAAGAGCTTGCGGTTACACAGGTGGTCAGGTCTGGTGCCGACATCGCGGCTGTCGACGCGGCGGTGCTGACCATGGAACGCGCGCGCACCGAACACGAGATGCTACGGGCCGATATCGAGTTCCACGACGCGGTGTACACCGCGGCCGGTCATTCACGACTGTTGGTCGCCTGGCAGGCCATCCGGTCGCAGGTCTACCTGCTGCTGCTCACCCGGATCGGGGTTGACGCCCGCCACTATCTGACCGATCTGCCCGCAGAGCATCGGGAGTTGGCCGATGCACTGCGCTCGAAAGACGTGGCCGCGGCGGTGGCCTTGTTCGCCACGCACCGCGAGCACGCCCTCCAGGTGATCAGAGCCGTTCGATGATGGTGGCGTTGGCCATGCCGCCGCCCTCACACATCGTCTGCAGACCGTAACGCCCGCCGCGCTGCTGCAGGGCGTTGACGAGCGTGGTCATGATGCGGGCACCGCTGGCGCCCAACGGATGTCCGATGGCGATGGCACCACCGTTGACGTTCGTCTTGGCCAGGTCGGCGCCGGTCGAGGCCGCCCAGCTGAGCACCACCGGAGCAAACGCCTCGTTGACTTCGAACAGGTCGATGTCGCTGAGCTGCAGGCCGGCCCGCTTGAGTACCTTCTCGGTGGCCGGGATGACACCGGTGAGCATGTACAACGGATCGGATCCCACGACGGTGGTGGTGTGGATCCGGGCCAACGGCGTGAGCCCCAGCCGTCGTGCGGTGGCACCGCTGGTGATCATCACCGCGGCGCTGCCGTCCGACAGCGGGGATGAATTGCCTGCAGTGATGCTCCACTCGATCTGTGGGAAGCGAGCGCTGTACGCCTCGCTGTAGAACGCGGGTTTCAAACCGGCCAGGGTGTCGACGGTGGTACCCGGACGGATGATCTCGTCGGTGCTCAAGCCTGCGATCGGGATGAGCTCGTTGTCGAACAGCCCCTCCTTGGTGGCGCGTGCGGCCTTGTCGTGGCTGGCGGCAGAGAACTCGTCGAGCTCGCTGCGCGACAAGTTCCATTTGGCGGCGATCAATTCGGCGCTTATACCCTGGGGGACCAGGCCTTCGGGATAACGAGCGGCCATGTCGTGGCCGAACGGATCACTGCCGGGAAGCACCGAACTGCCCATCGGGGCCCGGCTCATCGACTCCACGCCTGCGGCGATCACGATGTCGTACGCTCCGGCCAGGACGCCCTGTGCGGCGAAACTGATGGCCTGCTGGCTGCTGCCGCACTGGCGGTCGACGGTGGTGCCGGGCACGGTTTCCGGGAAGCCGGCACCCAGAAGCGCGTTCCGGGCGATGTTGACGGCCTGGTCGCCCACCTGCGTGACGGCGCCGGCGATCACGTCGTCCACCTCCGCCGGGTCCACGCCGGTGCGCTTGACGAGTTCGCGCAGACTGTGGGCGAGCAGGTCGGCGGGGAGCACATCATGCAGTGCCCCGCTGGCCTTGCCCTTGCCGATCGGGGTACGTACCGCGCCCACGATCACCGCATCCCGATCTGAGAATGTGGCCATTTCTCCTCCTGACGCTCACCGCTGAGTATCGTTGTCTATATCCAGATATAACACCTGGGTATAGTTGAAACAACCCAGACGGCGAAAGGATTCCGATGCTGCAGGGATCGCTGGTGGACCGTGACGCGTGGTCGCCGGTCGGGGAGTGTCCGATCGAGAAGACCATGGGCGTCGTCGGCACCAAGTCGGCGATGCTGATCATGCGTGAGGCCTATTACGGCACCACCCGCTTCGACGATTTCGCCAAGCGGGTCGGCATCACCAAGGCGGCCACGTCGGCCCGGCTCACCGAACTTGTCGACACTGGACTGCTCACCAAGCGGCGGTATCAGGAACCCGGGCAGCGGGCCCGCGACGAGTACATCCTCACGCCGGCCGGCGTGGATTTCATGCCGGTGGTGTGGGCCTTGTTCCAGTGGGGCCGAGCACATCTGCCGAACAACGGAAGGCTGAAGCTCACCCACCTGGAGTGCGGCGCCGATGCGCACGTCGAGGTGCGCTGCGACGACGGTCATGTGGTGCCGTTTGATGAGTTGGGGATGAAACTGGTCAGGCGGAGAGGAAGTGCCTGACCGGCGTCTGGGGATTCGGCGCGCCGTTGAGGCCATGTCGCCGAACCACGAAAGTGCGTGTCTTGCTGAGGTATTCGCAGTCACAAGCGGGTTTGTTCTGTCGGCGCCTCGGTCCAGTTTGTGCATATGGGCAGATGCTGACAACACAACTCGCAGTCGGTCGGAGCCGCCGTTGAGGTGGTTACGGGCCGGATTGCGCCCTTTGCTCTCCAGGTGAAACATGCTTCTGGGCATTGCCTTTCGAACCCGCGATGCTCAACACCTCGACGCCCGAACTGCGGGCGGCCACCAAAGCCGGATGGTCAGCAGCACCGTCGGTGACGATGGTGTGCACCCGCGACAGCGCAGCGATGCTCACGAACGTGACCCGGCCCAGCTTGCTACGGTCGGCGGCGACGATCACGCGGTCAGCCCGGCTCAACGCTGCCCGCTTCACCCGTGCCTCGGCCTGCAGGTAGTCGGAGAACCCCCGCTCGGCGTCGATACCGGCCACGCCCATCACGTAGGTGTCGCAGTTGTACCGGGTCAAGATCTCCTCGGCGCTGGAGCCCACCAAACTCAGCTCGCCGGAACGTAATTCGCCGCCGGTGACCACCACATTGGTTTGGGGCTCGTCGACCAGCGCCAAAGCGATCGGCAGGCTCGGAGTCACCACGGTCAGGCCCAGGCTACGGCCGCGCAGTGACCGCGCCACCGCCAGAGAGGTGCTGCCCGCATCGAGGATCAATGTCTCTTTGGGGCCGATCAGGTCAGCAACGGTATCGGCGATGTGATCCTTCTCCAACACCGCGTCAGTGACGCGTATGGCGAACGACGGCTCGGTGTCTTTACCCAGTACGGCGATTGCCCCGCCCACCACCCGGCGGACTACGCCGCGCGCCTCCAGCGCCTCGATATCGCGGCGAATCGTCATCTCCGAGACGTCGAATTCGGTCGCCAGGGCCGTGTAGCTGACTTCCCGCTCAGCTCGCGCGCGCTGTTCGATGAGCTGTCTGCGGGTTTTCACGTCCATCGTCACTGGCGGCCCCGCCGTGAAGAATTCACACCCCACACCTCGTTCGCCGTCTTGATACAGGCGACCCACCCGACAGTGGTTGAACCTATATCACCCCTGGTCGGGGTGCCCATCCAGTTCCCCAGTTGTCCAAATCCCAAACTGCGGGCCGGTTACGGTTCGGATGTGCTGCATCTTCGAGTTGTCGCCCCAGAGCGCCTCCGTGAGCCGGTGCTGGACGTGCTGCGCAGCCAGGTGGGTGTCGCGAACATCTCGCTGTATCCCGGAGCTGCAATTGAGCCGGTCGGTGACGAGATCACCGCCGACCTCGCCAGGGAGTGCGCCAACGCCGTGATCAAAGCCCTCAAGGCACTCGATGTGCAGCACCAGGGCGCCATCACCTTGCAACAACTCGACGCCGTGTTGTCCACCAGAGCTCACCAGGCTGAGGATGCGGCGGAGGGCGACCCGGCCGACGCCCTGGTGTGGGATGAACTGATCAGCCGCACCCGCGAGGAGTCCTCGCTGAGCGTCACCTTTCTGCTCTTCCTGACGCTGGCCTGCCTGCTGACGGCAATCGGAGTGGTGACCGACTCCACGGTCACGGTGGTGGGTGCGATGGTGCTGGGACCCGAGTTCGGCCCGTTGGCCGCGCTGTCGGTGGCATTGGTGCGCCGCCGCGGCGACCTGACCCGGCGCGCGGGGTTGGCCTTGCTGGTCGGCTTCCCGATCGCCATGGGCATCACCGCGTTGGCCACCGCGGCCGCAGAATCGCTGGGCTGGCTGACGGTCGACAGCGTGCACCATCTGCGGGAGGTCGACTTCATCTTCCAGGTGGGCCCCCTCTCGTTCGTGGTGGCGCTGTTGGCGGGCGCGGCAGGCATGCTGTCGCTGGTCTCGGCCAAAGCCACCGGACTGGTCGGGGTGTTCATCTCGGTGTACACCGTCACCGCGGCGGGTTTTGCGGCCGTGGCCGCCACCCTGGGCGACTGGGACCTGGCGGCGAAATCCGCCCTGCAGCTGGCCGTCAACCTGGTCGGCATCGTGCTGGCGGGTGTGCTGGTCCTGGTGCTGCGGCCGCGGGGCGTTCCGTTGCCTCGCTCGGCACACAGCTGACGTGACCTTCTTGCGCTGATCTCCTTCGCCTGGTTCGTCCGCCCCCGCTTCGCTGGGGGTGCCCCCACGCCAGGCTCGGCCTCAGGCGCGGCACAATGCGAGCGGGTGCCGGTTGTGATGGGATTCTGCGCTATGGGAATCAAAGTGGCGCTGGAGCATCGCACCACCTATACCTTCGACCGGCTCGTCGAGGTTCACCCGCACGTTGTGCGGCTGCGCCCCGCCCCGCATTCGCGCACCCCGATTGAGGCCTACTCGCTGGAGGTCCTGCCTGCCGACCACTTCGTCAACTGGCAGCAGGACGCGTTCGGCAATTTCCTGGCCCGCCTGGTCTTCCCCAGCCGCACCCGCCAACTGACCATAAACGTCGGATTGATCGCCGACCTCAAGGTGATCAACCCTTTCGACTTCTTCATCGAGGACTGGGCCGAGACCGTCCCGTTCGCCTACCCCAAGGCGCTGCTGGAGGACCTGAAGCCGTATCTGCGCCCGGTGGACGAGACCGACGAGGGAGACGGTCCAGGAAGCCTGGTCACCGAGTGGGTGCGTAACTTCGACATCAAACCCGGCATCCGCACCATCGACTTCCTGGTGGCGCTCAATCGGGCTGTTAATGCCGACGTCGGTTACAGCGTCCGGATGGAACCGGGTGTGCAGACACCGGACTTCACCCTGCGAACGGGTATCGGCTCCTGCCGCGACTCGGCCTGGCTGCTGGTGTCGATCCTGCGTCAGCTCGGCCTGGCCGCCCGCTTCGTCTCCGGCTATCTGGTGCAGCTGGCCTCGGACGTCGAAGCGCTCGACGGCCCGTCCGGTCCGGCCGCCGACTTCACCGATCTGCACGCGTGGACCGAGGTGTACATCCCCGGCGCAGGCTGGATCGGGCTGGACCCGACGTCGGGACTGTTCGCCGGGGAAGGCCACATCCCGCTCTCGGCGACCCCGCATCCGTCGTCGTCGGCACCGATCACGGGTGCCACCGGCAAGGCCGAGACCGTCCTGGACTTCTCGAACACCGTCACCCGCGTACACGAGGACCCCCGTGTGACGCTGCCCTACACCGAGGCGGCCTGGAGTTCCATCGTGGACCTGGGAGCCCGGGTGGACAAGCGGCTGGCCGAGGGCGACGTGCGCCTGACTGTCGGTGGGGAGCCGACGTTCGTCTCGATCGACAACCAGGTGGATCCGGAATGGACCACCGATGCCGACGGCCCGCACAAACGCGAACGAGCCTCGGCCCTGGCGGCGCGGCTGAAGAAGGTGTGGGCCCCCCAGGGGCTGGTGCAGCGCAGCCAGGGCAAGTGGTATCCGGGAGAGCCATTGCCGCGCTGGCAGATCGGACTGTTCTGGCGCAAGGACGGCGAACCACTGTGGCAGAACGACGCGCTGCTGGCGGACCCGTGGTCGGTCGAGAAGACCACGCCGACCATCGCTGCCGATGCCGGGGCGCAGCTTCTCGGTGTCATCGCCGAAGGGCTGGGACTACCCGCCACCCAGGTTCGACCCGCCTATGAGGACGCACTGAGCAAACTGGCTGCTTCCGTGCGGCTGCCAGTGGGCCAACCGGTTGTTGCCGGTGACGACCTCGAGTCCGACGGTGCCGATCGCCGGGCCGAACTGATTCAGCGGCTCGAAGAGCCGGTGACCGAGCCGGCCGCGTACGTGCTTCCACTGCACCGCAGCGAGGAAGACGACGTCTGGGCCAGCGCCGACTGGCGGTTGAGACGGGGCCGCATCGTGCTGCTGGAAGGCGACTCGCCCGCAGGCCTGCGGCTGCCGCTCGACTCGATCAACTGGAAGCCGCCTCGCGCCACACATCCGAAGGACCCGCTGATCCAACGCGGCCCGCTGCGCAGCCACAAGGCCGCACCGCCACAAGAAGCGGCCGACGTCGACGAGACCGACAACGCGCCCACCACCGCCATGGTCGCCGAGATCCGCGACGGCCTGCTGTACGTCTTCCTGCCGCCCACCGAAGCGCTGGAGGACTTCGTAGATCTCATCGCCCGCCTGGAGGCCGCAGCCGCCAGCATCGACTGCCCCATCGTGGTGGAGGGTTACGGTCCGCCGCCGGACTCCAGGCTGGAGTCGATGACCGTCACACCCGATCCCGGGGTGATCGAGGTCAACGTCGCACCCACCCGCAGCTTCGCCGAACAGCGCGCCCAATTGGAGACGCTGTACAACGAAGCGCGGCTGGCGCGCCTTTCTACCGAGCAATTCGACGTCGACGGCACCCATGGTGGCACCGGCGGCGGCAACCACATCACCCTCGGCGGCATCACCCCGGCGGATTCGCCGATGCTGCGCCGCCCGGACCTGCTGGTGTCGATGCTGACCTACTGGCAGCGCCACCCGGCGCTGTCGTACCTGTTCGCCGGTCGGTTCGTCGGCACCACCTCGCAGGCGCCGCGCGTCGACGAGGGCCGCTCCGAAGCGCTCTACGAACTGGAGATCGCGTTCGCCGAGATCGCCCGCCTCGGCGCCGGAGGTTCGCAGCCGTGGGTGACGGACCGGGCATTGCGGCATCTGCTGACCGACATCACCGGCAACACCCACCGCGCCGAATTCTGCATCGACAAGCTCTACAGCCCCGACAGTGCCCGCGGCCGGCTCGGCCTGCTGGAGCTGCGTGGCTTCGAGATGCCGCCGCACTACCAGATGGCGATGGTGCAGTCGCTGCTGGTGCGCAGTCTGGTGTCGTGGTTCTGGGAGCAACCGCTGCGGGCGCCGCTGATCCGGCACGGCGAGAATCTGCACGGGCGATACCTGTTGCCGCACTTCCTCATCCACGACATCGCCAGCGTCGCCGCCGATCTCAGGGGCCAGGGCATCAACTTCGACACCAGCTGGCTGGACCCGTTCACCGAATTCCGGTTTCCTCGCATCGGCACCGCCGTGTTCGACGGCGTGGAGATCGAACTGCGCGGCGCCATCGAACCGTGGAACACCCTGGGCGAGGAGTCCACCGCAGGTGGCACCGCCCGCTACGTCGACTCGTCGGTGGAGCGGCTGCAGGTCCGCCTGATCGGCGCCGACCGGCACCGCTACATCGTCACCTGCAACGGCTTCCCCATCCCGATGCTGGCCACCGACAACCCCGACATCCAGGTGGGCGGCGTCCGCTATCGAGCCTGGCAGCCGCCGAGTGCGCTACATCCCACCATCACGGTGGACGGACCGCTGCGCTTCGAACTGGTGGAGGTGGCCTCCGGTATGTCACGCGGTGGCTGCACCTATCACGTCGCACATCCAGGCGGACGGTCCTACGACACGCCGCCGGTCAACGCCGTCGAGGCGGAATCGCGGCGCGGTCGGCGCTTCGAGGCTTCCGGGTTCACCCCCGGTAAGGTCGACGTCTCCGACATCCGCGAGAAGCAGGCACGCCAGTCCACCGATGTGGGCGCGCCGGGCATCCTCGACTTGCGTCGGGTGCGTACCGTGCTGCAGTGACGAGGAGGATCGGCGTGTCAGTACCGCTGCCCGCTGCCGACTCGTTCGGCGGCGGGGACTCCGGGAGACACGACCCTGACAGCCTGCTCGCCGGCTACCGCGACGCGCGTGCCCAGCAACTGCTCTTCGACGTGCGGGGAGGCTCGGGCACCGGGTACGACGAGTTCGTCGACCCGGCGGGCAACGTCCGCGAGTCCTGGCGCGACCTGGCTGAGGTGCTCGGTGACAGGGGCCGTGCAGGTCTGGATCGGCTGCGCAACGAGGTACGCGGCCTGGTCGACAACGACGGCATCACCTACATCCAGCTCGACGGCGATGGCGAAGCGGTGCCGCTCGACGAGGACGGCGCTGCCGAGCCCGGACCATGGCACCTGGACGCCATTCCGCTGCTGATCTCGTCGACGGACTGGGACGTGCTGCAGGCGGGTCTGGTGCAGCGCTCGCGTCTGCTCGACGCCGTCCTGGTGGATCTCTACGGCGATCGGAAATCGATCACCAGCGGGGTGCTGCCACCGCAGCTGCTGTTCGCCCATCCTGGCTATCTGCGGGCGGCCCGCGGAATCGAGACGCCGGGGCGCCACCAGCTGTTCCTGCACGGCTGCGACATAAGTCGCGCGGGTTCCGACGGCTTCGTGGTGAACGCCGACTGGACCCAGGCGCCCTCAGGGGCGGGGTACGCGCTGGCCGATCGCCGGGTGGTTGCCCACACCATTCCCGACCTCTACGAGCGGATCGCTCCGCGGCCCACCTCACCGTTCGCCCAGGCGCTGCGACTGTCACTGATCGAGGCCGCACCCGAAGCAGCCGAGGATCCGGTGGTGGTGGTGCTGAGTCCCGGCATCCACTCCGAGACCTCGTTCGATCAGGCCTACCTCGCGTCGGTGCTGGGTTTTCCGCTGGTGGAGAGCGCCGATCTGGTGGTCCGCGACGGTGCGCTGTGGATGCGGTCCCTGGGCACCCTGAAAAGGGTGGACGTGGTGCTGCGCCGAGTCGATGCCGACTATGCCGATCCGCTCGACCTGCGGGCGGATTCACGCCTGGGTGTGGTGGGTCTGGTGGAGGCGCAGCGCCGCGGGGCGGTGACCGTGGTCAACAGCCTGGGCAGCGGCATCCTGGAGAGCCCGGCGATCCTGCGGTTCCTGCCCGAGCTCGCCGAACTGCTGCTGGGGGAGACGCCGCAGTTGCCCACCGCGCCGATGTACTGGGGCGGCATAGACGCCGAGCGTTCGCATCTGCTGGCCAATCTGGACGCGCTGCTGATCAGACCTGCCACCGGCGGTGGACCCATCGTCGGGCCGGCGCTGAGTTCAGCGCAGCGCGCCGCACTGGCGGACCGCATCTCAGCGACACCGTGGCAGTGGCTGGGCCAGGAGCTGCCGAAGTTCTCCTCGGCACCCACCGATCACTACCCGGGCGGGCTGTCGGCGGCCGGGGTGGGGATGCGGCTGTTCGCGGTGTCACAGCGCGGCGGGTATGCGCCGATGATCGGCGGGCTCGGCTACGTGCTGGCCCCCGGCAATGCCGCGTTCAAGTTGAACAGTGTTGCCGCCAAAGACATCTGGGTGTTGCCGTCCACCAGGGTGGGCGCTGAGCGCACCCTGGGGCTACCGCCCAGCCTGGCCGCGGTCACACCGTCGGGAACCCGCGCCGTCAGCTCGCCGCGTGTGCTGTCGGATCTGTTCTGGACCGGCCGCTACGCCGAGCGTGCCGAGCACATGGCGCGCCTGCTCAACGTCACGCGTGAGCGCTATCACGAGTACCGTCACCGCCAGGACCTCGATGCCAGCGAATGTGTTCCGGTGCTGCTGTCGGCGCTGGGCTACATCACCGGCACCGACACCGGCTCCGACGGGGACAAGGCCGAGATGATCGCGGTGGCGCCCACCACGATGTGGCTGCTGACCGCCGACCGCCGACGGCCCGGCTCGCTGGCCCAGTCCATCGAACGCCTGGGCCTGGCCGCCCGCGCGGTGCGCGACCAGATGTCCAACGACACGTGGATGGTGCTGGCCACCGTCGACCGGGCGGTGTTGCACTCCTCGGATTCGCCGCCGGACTCGCATCTGCGCGGTGATGCCGAGATGGCCTCGGCGCACGCCAGGACACTGCAGGGGATGCTGGCGCTGTCAGGGGTGGCGGCCGAGTCCATGGTGCACGATGTCGGCTGGCTGATGATGGACATCGGCAAACGCATCGAACGCGGCTTGATGCTGGCCGCGTTGCTGCGCAGCACCATGACCACGGTGCGCGAGCCGGACGCGGAGCAAACCATCACCGAGGCCACGCTGGTGGCCTGTGAGTCGGCGGTGATCTACCGCCGCCGCAACCTCGGCAAGGTTAGTGTGGCCGCTGTGGCCGAGCTGCTGCTGTTCGACGCCGAGAATCCGCGATCGCTGGTGTATCAACTCGAGCGGTTGCGCACCAACCTGCGAGCACTGCCCGGGGCGTCGACGTCGTCACGCGCCGAACGGTTGGTCGACGAGATCAGCACCCGCCTGCGCCGCCTCGACCCGGCCGACCTCGAAGACGTCACCCCGGAAGGACAGCGCAGCGAGTTGGCCGGCCTGCTTGACGGCGTGCAGGCCGGGCTGCGGGAACTGTCCACGGTCATCACCGCGACACAGCTGTCGCTGCCCGGCGGCATGCAGCCGCTGTGGGGTCCCGACGAGCGCAGGGTCATGCCGTGACCGTTTTCCCGGACGGTCCGCTGCCTGTATCGACGGCGACGAGTTTCAGCCGCTGCTACCGCGTGACGCACCAGACCGTCTACCGCTACTCGGACGTGGTGACCAGCTCGTACGGCCGTGGATTTTTGACACCGCGCGATTCGGTGCGCCAGCGGTGTCTGTCGTATTCCTTGGACATCGACCCGGCCCCGTCGGACAGTTCGGTCAGTCGGGACGCCTACGGCAACATCAGCAGCTACTTCCACGTGACGGCACGTCACCACGCCCTGACGGTCACGGCGAGATCCGTGGTGGAGGTGGACGCTCCGCCGCCGGCCCTGTACTCCCGTGGAGCGGCAGCTGCGCCCTGGGAGCAGTCCCGGCCCTCGGGAGCCGAGGGGGCACTCGCCTCGGAGTTCACTCTGGATCTGCGGCCACCGGAGATCACCGACGCGGTGCGTGAGTACGCCGCGCCCAGCTTCACCCCCGGCCGGCCGCTGATCGACGTGCTCACCGACCTCAACGGCCGCATCTTCACCGACTTCACCTATCGTTCGGGCTCGACCACGGTGTCCACCCAGGTAGCCGAGGTGCTCGAGGCCAGGGAAGGTGTGTGCCAGGACTTTGCCCGCTTGGCCATCGCCTGCCTGCGGGCCAACGGGTTGGCGGCCACCTACGTCTCGGGATATCTGGCCACCGATCCGCCGCCGGGCAAGGAGCGGATGGTGGGGATCGACGCCACACACGCGTGGGCCGGGGTGTGGACACCGCAGGGCGACTGGCTGGGACTGGACCCCACCAATGATCAGATGGTCGATGAGCGTTACATCATCGTCGGTTGGGGTAGAGACTACGCGGATGTCCCGCCGCTGCGGGGCATCATCTACACCGATTCGGAGAGCAGTGTGATCGACGTGGCCGTGGACGTAGCGCCTTTGGAAGGTCGGGCAGGGGGAGTCCTCGATGCGTGACTTCCTGTGCCCCAACTGTGGGCAGCATCTGACATTCGAGAACTCGGTCTGTCTGTCCTGCGGCAGCCCGGTCGGGTTCTCCCTCGACGACATGGCGATGTTGGTGATCGCCTCGGGTGAGGACGCCGAGCAGAGTGGTGCGGTGGACGCCCGGCAGTACCGCCTGTGCGCCAATCTGCATGTCGCACAGTGCAACTGGCTGGTAAGACTCGACCCGAAGAGCACTGTCCAGGGTGAGTTGTGCGCTTCGTGCAAGCTCACCAGGACCAGGCCCAACGACAGCGATACCGCAGCGCTGGCGCAGTTCGCCGTCGCGGAGGGGGCCAAGCGCCGGCTGATCGCCGAACTGAATGAACTGAAACTGCCGATCGTCGGCCGCGACGAGGACCCCGAGTTCGGGCTGGCCTTCGACTTGTTGTCCAGCGAGTTCGAGAAGGTGTTCACCGGCCACGACAACGGCATCATCACCCTTGACCTCGCCGAGGGTGACGATGTGCACCGTGAGCAGCTGCGCATCTCGATGGACGAGCCCTACCGCACCCTGCTGGGCCACTTCCGCCACGAGATCGGGCACTACTACTTCTACCGGCTGATCGGGACGTCACCGAAGTACAAGGAACGTTCTCACGAGCTCTTCGGCGACTCCGAGGCCGATTACCAGGCGGCGTTGGACCGGCACTACAGCGAGGGTGCCCCGGCGGGATGGGAGGAGGACTTCGTGTCCTCCTACGCCACCATGCACCCGGCCGAGGACTGGGCCGAGACGTTTGCCCACTACCTGCACATTCGCGACACGATGGACACCTCGGCGGCGTTCAGTTTCGCGCCCGCCGGCGCGACCTTCGAGCGACGGGCATTGGGGCCCAGTGGTTTCGACAATCTCATCGAGATGTGGCTGCCGCTGGCATGGGGGCTGAACATGGTGAACCGGTCCATGGGTCGCGATGACCTCTACCCGTTCGTGCTGCCCGCACCGGTGCTGGAGAAGATGCGGTTCGTGCACACCGTGATCGACGAGGTGACGTCGGACCCGACAAAGCTGGCGGCGGCAAGCTCCGCCGGCTAGTTGCACTGACCACGGCCGTTGGTGACGGCGTGGTGAGGTGACACGACGAAGACCTCCGAGTGAACTGCTGTGGTCGCAGAACGTGCGCAGAGTTGCTTCTGCCGCGGTTCTGTCATGACCAATTGCCTGCCTTCGTGCCCGCTGTGAAGACCCATTCAAGGTCGGACCCAGAAGGAGGAGATTTGGTCAGCGTTGGGTGCGATACGAGGTGGGTGTCACGCCGACGCGCTGCTTGAAAGTGGTGGCGAAATGGCTGGGTGAGGAGAATCCCAGGGTTACGCTGATGTCGGTGACGCTGGTCCCGGCCGTCGAGAGCAGCACTTTGGCTCGTTCGATGCGCTTCTCGATCAGGTACTGGTGCGGGGTTGTCCCGAAGGCCGCGCAGAAGGCGGCTGGGAACGCACTGGGGGTCATTCCCACGGTGAGGGCCAAGGTTTCCAGGTCGATGCGACTGTCCAACTCGGAGTTCAGGTAGTCGATGATGATCTGCTGATCACGTCGATCCAGCCGTCGATCGCGCTGTCGGCGGTGCTCAGGTCGCGGTTGGGCGGGGTAGTGCTCAGCGATGTGCAGCTGCAGTGTCTGTGCCAGGGACTGGCGAAACAGCGTAGCCGCGGCTCCGTCGTGGTGGACCTGGCCGGCGAGGCGTTCCACGAGTCGGTGCAGCAGTATGTCGCGGTACCCCACGCGTGGGGGCAGGTCGCGTTGACCGAAAACCCCTACAGGTACCGTGATTTCGCAGAATCCGACCGTGGAACCACCCTGAGCGAGGGCCGCGTATCGATGCTCGGCCGGAATGACCCAGACGTCGCCGACGCGGGGGATCGTCTGACCTGACGGGCCGTTCTGGAATTCGATCTCCATCGAGGTGAGATCTCCACGGCGGTGGATCACGAACACGTGATGGGGCTCTTGGAAGCACCAATCGGTGGGAGCGGTCACCGTTTCGGCGACGAAGCGGAAGTCCAGGCCCTGCTCCTGCAAACCGCGAGCAGAAACGACGTGACGTTCGCTGCGGTCGCGTCGTCCGTCCCAGACCTGCATCCCGCCTCCCGTTGTGCGCTTTTTGTCAGCCGCCGATTTTTCGAAGGTATCCCGTGATCGCGCCACGATAACGTGCCCAACCGCAAAGGAAAAGAGGAGCAACGATGACCGACAACACCATCACCAGCAAAAACATCCTGATCGCCGGAGGGGCAAAGAACCTGGGCGGATTGATCTCCCGAGACCTTGCCGCACACGGAGCACGCGCAGTCGCGGTGCACTACAACAGCGAATCCACCCGTGAAGCCGCCGAAGAAACGGCCGCCGCGATCAACAGCGCCGGCGCGAACGCGCACCTTCTGCAAGCAGACCTCACCAGCGCCGCAGCAGTGGGCACACTGTTCGCAGACGCTCACGCGGCGATGGGCTCCATCGACATCGCCATCAACACCACCGGAATGGTGATCAAAAAACCGATCGCCGAGATCACCGAAGAGGATTACGACACGATCTTCGCCATCAACGCCAAGACCGCATTGTTCTTCATCCAGCAGGCCGGCGAGCACCTATCGGAGCGCGGGAAGCTGGTCACGTTGGTGACATCATTGCTGTCGGCCTACACCGGCCTGTACTCGATCTACGCAGGTTCCAAAGCGCCAGTCGAGCACTTCACCCGTGCGGCCGCCAAAGAGTATGGCGCGAAGGGAATCTCCGTCACCGCGGTGGCACCCGGGCCAATGGAGACCCCTTTCTTCTACGGTCAAGAGACCACGGAGTCCGCAGAGTACAACCAGAACGCCGCGGACCTGTCGAAGTTCACTGCCACAGGTCTGACCGACCCGAAAGACATTGTGCCGCTGGTGCGATTCCTGGTCAGCGAAGGATGGTGGATCACCGGCCAGACCATCCTCGCCAACGGCGGCTACACCACCCGCTGACATCGCGCCTGTCCCAAACCGCCGAGTAGTCATCCCCGTCGGAGAGCGTCCCTCCGATCGACCGCACCCAAGCGCCAGCCCCAGACATGTGCAGTGTCGGCGCTGAGAAGGAGAAACCCGTGAAAAGCTCCCTTGCCACCATGTTCGTCACCGCGATCTGCGTCGTTGCCACTGCCTGCAGCCAGACCTCGGAGCCGGCGCCCGTCACCGTCACCGTCGCGCCCTCACCCAGCAGCGCTGCCGCCACTGCGCCGGCTCCACCACCAGTTCCCACACCTGGTACGAGGAACACCCCGCCCGCACCGGGCCCGCCGGAAGTTCCTGGAGCCGACGGATCCACCGGCAACAACCTGTCGCCGCAGTATTGCGCCCAGAACGAAGACCCCGGCTGCCCGGCCGGCAGCTACATCGGTCCGGACGCCATTCCCAGTCCCGACGGGGACGGGACCTACGTGCCGTGCGAGGGAACGATCTGCACCAATCCCAACCACGGCGCAGGTCCCGAGGCCGCCCCCGACGCAGGCGGCGACATCCCAGAACCCGGCCAGGACATGCAGTCACCGTGACCGCTGTCGAGGTCATGAGGCGGCTCGTCTATCCACCGGGCAATGTACGGACCAGTCCCACACATCGGCGACCACATGAGAGACGACCATGACAACTCCTCTGTGCCCACAAGTCCGCGCCCTCATCGAGGCTGCCAACCTCGGTGACACCGAGGCATTTCTGGCCGCTTTTGTACCGCACCTGGGTGTCGTCGACGACTGGGGCCGAGAGTTCCACGGCCAAAATGACATTCAGAAGTGGAGCGACGCCGAATTCATCGGACAGGACGTGAGGCTGAGCGTCATAAACTTCTACGAAACCGGAGACTCAGAAGTCACCGTGATCGCGAACGTCGGTGGCAACGGATTCAACGGCCCCAGCACCTTCACGTTCCACCTGTCCGACGACAAGATCGCCGAAATGCGCATCACCGCCTGAACTCGGCGACAGGAGAATCGGCGCCTTCGGCGAGCACGATGGAATCGACGCTCACCGACCAGCGGCCCGGGGCGAGAAGCGACCGTCAGGGTTTGAGGATGACCTTGACGGCACCGTCCTTCTTCTTCTGGAAGATGTCATACGCGTGCGGTGCCTCGTCCAGCGGCAGTACGTGGCTGGCGAAGGTGTCGACGCCCAGGGGATCGTTGTCGGTGAGCAGCGGCATGATGTCGTCCACCCACTTCTTCACGTTTGCCTGGCCCATCCGCAATTGGATCTGCTTGTCGAACAGCGTCAGCATCGGTAGTCGATCCGCCATGCCGCCGTAGACCCCGATCAACGAGATGGTGCCGCCCCGTCGCACGGCATCGATGGCCGTGTAGAGCGCACCGAGACGGTCCACGCCGGCTTTCTGCATGAGGGGTTTGGCGATGGCATCCGGCAGCAGACCCGTCAGCTGCTGGGCCACTTTGGACACCGGAGAGCCGTGCGCTTCCATGCCCACCGCGTCGATCACCGCGTCAGTGCCGCGGCCATCGGTGAGATCGCGTACTGCGTCACCGACCGGGCTCTGCAGGGTCGCAGCATCGATGGTCTGGATACCACGCGCCGCCAACCGTTCCAGGCGCTCAGGCACCAAGTCCACCGCGATCACTTCGAAACCGAGGTGATCGGCGATCCGCGCGGCCATGTCGCCGATCGGACCCAGGCCGAGCACCGTGACCGACCCACCTGCCGGGATGTCGGCGTACTGCACCGCCTGCCAGGCGGTCGGCAACACGTCGGAGAGGTAGACGAAGCGCGAATCAGGAGGCCCCTCAGGCACTTTGATATGGGTGAACTGCGCCTGCGGCACCCGCAGATACTGAGCCTGCCCGCCGGGGACTTCACCGTAGAGTTCGGAGTAGCCGAACAACGCCGCACCCATGCCTTGATCGCGGACCTGGGTGGTCTCGCACTGGGTGTACAGCTGGTGATCGCACATGAAACAGCTGCCGCAGGAGATCTGGAACGGGATCACCACCCGGTCGCCCACGCTGAGGTTGGTGATCTCGGAGCCGATTTCGGTGACGATCCCCATCGGTTCGTGTCCGAGGATGTCGCCGGGTTTCATGAAGGCGCCCAGCACTTCGTACAGGTGCAGATCAGAGCCGCAGATGTTCGTCGACGTCACCTCGATGACGGCATCGGTACCCTGTTCGATCTTCGGGTCGGGAACGGTGTCGACACGCACGTCACGCTTGCCATGCCAGGTAACAGCTTTCATACCCAGTCGGCTACCCCGGCCTTCGCCGCGCAAACGCTCAGGCGCAACTGCCGTAACGCAGGCGCCCGGCGTTTGTGATCAAACACCTGGGTATTGCGCGGTTTTCAGGAGGCGGGCCACATGAACGGCGTTACGCGCTGCCGTCGCCGTGGTGATGGCCACCGGCTGCGGGATCTCGTCGAGATCGCTGTAGTCGCGGCTGCCCATCGCCTCGTCATTCCAGTACGTGCAGCCCTGGGACGGGATGGTGTAGCCGATGTCGTTGAGCGCCTGGAACAGGTCGGCCACGATCTTGTGTGCGCCGTCCTCGTTGCCCACAACACTGACCAGCGCCACCTTGCCGGCCGCCACGGGTCTGTTGGCGTCATCGGTGTTGGACAGTTCGGCATCGAGGCGCTCGAGGACACGCTGAGTGACGCTGGACGGGTGGCCCAGCCAGGTCGGGGTGCTGATCAACAGAATGTCGGCGCTCAGAATCTTCTCGCGGATCTGTGGCCACTGGTCACCGTCGCCCATATAAGCCTCGACCCCCGGCTTGATGTCGAAATCCACTGGGCGCTCGATGTCCGTGGTGACGCCGTGGTCGGCCAGGGTGGCGAACACGTGCTCGGCGATCAGCTCGCTGCTCGACGGGGAAGGGCTGGGTTTGAGGGTGCAGACCAGCGCCAAGGCGTGTAGTGGGGGTTCGGACATGCTGTGCGGCTACCCGGCGCGGTCTGTGTCAAACGGCGGGAGGTTGCCAGGTCTCGCGCAGATCACGATCGCTGCGTCGTCGGTATGGCGCCGTGTGTCGTGTGGCCTGCGTTCGTAACATCGCCGCCGTGACGGACCGCTATGGCATCGACGTTCTGGCCGACAACCCGCACCAGCGCCGCAAGGTGCGTGCCACCGAGCTCGCGGTGGAAATAGGGATGGTGCTCGAGGACGTGACGTCCGGTTTTGTCGGTGCGGTGGTGCGGGTCGAGTACGGGCGGATGGACCTCGAAGACCGGCACGGCCGTCGTCGCGGGTTCCCGGTGGGGCCCGGTTACCTGGTGGACGGCAAGCCCGTCATCCTGACACCCCCGCGCAAGGCAGCGCCCAAGGCGCCCACCCGCACCGCATCGGGTTCGGTTGCCGTGCAGGGTGTTCGGGCTCGAACGGCGATCGGTGGACGGATCTACGTGGAAGGCCGCCACGACGCCGAGCTGGTGGAGCAGGTGTGGGGTGACGACCTGCGCATCGAGGGGGTGGTGGTCGAATACCTCGGCGGGGTCGACGACCTGCCCGCGCTGGTGGCCGACTTCGCACCCGGCCCCGGCCGCAGGCTCGGCGTGTTGGTGGACCACCTGGTGGCCGGATCCAAAGAGTCCCGCATCGCCGACGCGGTGCGTTCCGGTCCGCACGGCGGTGATGCCCTGGTGGTAGGACACCCCTTCGTCGACATCTGGCAGGCCGTCAAACCCGCTCGGGTGGGGTTGAAGACCTGGCCGACGATTCCCCGGAACATCGAGTGGAAGCACGGGATCTGTCAGGCGCTGGGTTGGCCGCACGCCGATCAGGCTGATATCGCCCGCGCGTGGCAGCGGATCCGGTCCACCGTCCGCGACTGGAACGATCTGGAGCCGGCGCTGATCGGCCGGGTGGAGGAACTGATCGACTTCGTGACAGCGGGTTAGCTGCAGACACTCTGCATCGTCGAGGTGGAGTTCGGGTTTCCGGCCCCAGCGTAGGTGTAGTGGCCGTCGGCAGGCGCCACGATCGCGGCGGCGGGTGTCGCGAAGCCGAGCAGCGCAGCGGTGGTCACGAAGCGGCGGTGGCTCCGGTCGCTGTGGAACGCACCAGACACTTGTACCACTGTGTCAACTCAGCTGCGTGGGCCGTCTCCGTGGCCGGCCGGCGCGACGTGTTCGTCCCCACCGGCGTCAGGGCAGCAGCCCGGACATCGCGGATTGTCCCGAAAGCGTGGTAATCCTGAACCCGTGTCCGACAGCTTGTTCGACCTGACGGGGCCGGACCCCGCGCGGGGGGCGGGGCCCACCGAGCCTTCCCCGAACGCGCCGCTCGCGGTGAGGATGCGGCCCCGTTCGCTCGACGAGGTGGTGGGGCAGCAGCACCTGCTGGGACAGGGCTCACCGCTGAGGCGGCTGGTCGACGGCTCCGGAGCGGCCTCGCTGATCCTCTACGGCCCGCCCGGCACCGGTAAGACGACGCTGGCATCGCTGATCTCGAACGCCACCGGCCGCCGTTTCGAAGCGTTGTCGGCGTTGTCGGCGGGCGTCAAAGAGGTGCGCGCGGTGATCGACACGGCGCGTCGTTCGGCGATCCACGGTGAGCAGACGGTGTTGTTCATCGATGAGGTGCACCGTTTCTCCAAGACCCAGCAGGACGCGTTGCTGGCCGCCGTCGAGAACCGGGTGGTGCTGCTGGTGGCCGCCACCACGGAGAATCCGTCGTTCTCGGTGGTGGCACCGCTGCTGTCGCGGTCGTTGATCCTGCAGCTGCAGCCGCTGACTGCCGAGGACATCGGCACCGTGCTGCGCCGCGCGATCGAAGATCCCCGTGGGCTCGGGGGCACCGTTCCGGTCGACGACGACGCAGTCGAGCTGGTGGTGCAGCTGTCCGCTGGGGATGCCCGCCGGGCTCTGACGGCGCTGGAAGTGGCGGCCGAGACGGGGGAGCGGGTGACCGTCGAGGTCATCGAGCAGTCGCTGGACAAGGCGGCGGTGCGCTACGACCGAGACGGCGATCAGCACTACGACGTGGTGAGTGCGTTCATCAAATCGGTGCGCGGCTCCGACGTCGATGCCGCCCTGCACTATCTGGCCCGGATGCTGACGGCGGGCGAGGATCCTCGGTTCGTGGCGCGCCGGCTGATGATCCTGGCCAGTGAGGACATCGGGATGGCCGATCCGATGTCACTGCCGACAGCGGTGGCCGCCGCCCAGACGGTACAGCTGATCGGGATGCCGGAGGCGCAGCTGACGCTGGCACACGCCACCGTGCACCTGGCCATGGCCCCGAAGTCCAATGCCGTGACCACCGCCCTGGGGGCGGCGATGGCCGATATCCGGGCGGGCAAGGCCGGGTCCGTGCCGACCCATCTGCGTGACGGGCACTACTCCGGTGCGGCGGCGCTGGGCCATGCCCAGGGCTACAAGTACCCTCACGACCACCCCGATGGTGTTGTCTCGCAACAGTATCCGCCCGATGAGCTGGTGGGCACCGACTACTACCAGCCGGTGGCCCGCGGTGGCGAGAGGGAGATCTCCGGGCGTGTCGAACGGCTACGCGCCATCATCCGCCGCAAGCGCTGACCCTCCGCCGGTGGCGGGCAAAAGAGATCCCGGCTGACGCGCCGGGGAGGGAACGTCGGCCGGGATCGGATTTGTGGGAATGTCAGCGGCGCACAACGCCCCCGCGTCGTCGCGAGGTGAGTGCGCTGACCAGGGCGACGCCGACAACGGCGAGAACAACCTGGACCAGCAGCTCCATCCAGTCGACCCCGGCGGTGGCCGTGGCGATACCCATGGAACGGGCCAAGAAGGTACCCAGAAGTGCGGCGACAATGCCGACGACAATGGTGAGCAACACACCGATGGGCTGCTTACCGGGCAGCAGCAGTCGGCCCAGGAGGCCGATGACCGCGCCGATGATGATTGCGGTGATGATGCCGGTGACCGTCATGTTGTCCTCCAGGGCAATACGCGTCGAATGGGGTGCAGCTGAGATACCCGACGCTTTCGTCAGATAAACGGTTCTGCGGGTTCGGACGTGTTTTCTTTGGCGGTTCGTAGTCTGGTGACGTGCTCACCGACCTGCTCGACATCGACACCAGCCGCCGCCGACTCGTCGACCTCACCGACGACGTCGCGCGCTTCTGTTCTTCCCGTGGAGACGGACTGTGCAATGTCTTCGTCCCGCATGCCACCGCGGGCATCGCCATCATCGAGACCGGCGCGGGCTCCGATGACGATCTGCTGGACACCTTGGAGCGGCTGCTGCCCCGCGACGACCGTTACCGGCACTCACACGGCTCGCCCGGCCACGGCGCCGACCATGTGCTGCCGGGGATCGTCTCGCCGTCGGTGACCGTTCCGGTGCAGGGCGGCAGGCTGCTGCTGGGAACTTGGCAGAGTGTGGTGCTCGTTGACCTCAACCGGGACAACCCGCGGCGGTCGGTACGGCTGAGCTTCCTCGGCGGTTGAGCGGCCGTGCTGCCTTTTCGCCGCCGCCGGCCACCCCGGTACTGTTAGGCGGTTGAGCCGGGCGACAAGGAAGAGACGACGTGCAGACACACGAGATCAGGAAGCGGTTCCTCGATCATTTCGTGAAGGCGGGCCACACCGAGGTGCCCAGCGCTTCGGTGATCCTCGACGATCCCAACTTGCTGTTCGTCAACGCCGGCATGGTGCAGTTCGTCCCGTTCTTCCTGGGCCAGCGCACCCCACCGTATGACCGGGCCACCAGTGTCCAGAAGTGCATCCGCACGCCGGACATCGACGAGGTGGGTATCACCACCCGGCACAACACCTTCTTCCAGATGGCCGGCAACTTCAGCTTCGGCGACTACTTCAAGAAGGGCGCCATCGAGCTGGCATGGAGTCTGCTGACCAACTCGGTGGAAGACGGCGGCTACGGCTTCGATCCCGAAAGACTTTGGGCCACAGTCTATCTCGATGACGATGAGGCCATCGGCATCTGGCAGGAAGTCGCCGGGCTGCCGCTGGAGCGGATCCAGCGCCGCGGCATGGCGGACAACTACTGGTCCATGGGCATCCCCGGCCCGTGCGGCCCGTGCTCGGAGATCTACTACGACCGCGGCCCCGAGTACGGCGTCGGCGGCGGCCCCGAGGCCAACGAAGACCGCTACATCGAGATCTGGAATCTCGTGTTCATGCAGAACGAGCGCGGAGAGGGCACCTCGAAGGACGACTTCGAGATCCTGGGCCCGCTGCCGCGTCAGAACATCGACACCGGCATGGGCGTCGAGCGCATCGCCTGCCTGCTGCAGGATGTCGACAACGTCTACGAAACCGACCTGGTGCGCCCCGTCATCGACCTGGTGGCCTCGATCGCGCCCCGCGGCTACGGCGCGGGCAATCACGACGACGACGTGCGCTACCGCATCATCGGCGACCACAGCCGGACCGCGGCGATCATCATCGGCGACGGCGTTACCCCCGGTAACGAGGGTCGTGGGTACGTGCTGCGCCGGCTGCTGCGCCGGATCATCCGCGCCGCGAAGCTGCTGGGCGTCGAGCAGCCGATCATGAGTCGGCTGATGTCGACCGTGCGCGACGAGATGGGCCCGTCCTACCCGGAACTGGTCACCGACTTCGATCGGATCAACCGCATCGCCGTGGCCGAGGAGACCGCGTTCAACCGCACCCTGGCCGCCGGGTCCAAGCTTTTCGACGACGCCGCCCAGGCCACCAAGGCCGGCGGTGCCACTGTGCTCTCGGGCTCCAACGCCTTCACCTTGCACGACACCTACGGCTTCCCGATCGACCTCACCCTGGAGATGGCCGCCGAGGCCGGACTCTCGGTGGACGAGGCCGGTTTCCGGGAGCTGATGAACGAGCAGCGCCAGCGAGCCAAGGCCGACGCCGCCGCGCGCAAGCATGCGCACGCCGACCTGTCCGCGTACCGCGAATTGGTCGATGCCGGCCCGACGGAGTTCACCGGCTTCGACGAGTTGTCTTCGCAGGCAACCATCCTGGGCATCTTCGTGGACGGCAAGCGGGTGCCTGTGGTTGCCCACGGTGGCCCGGACGGCGCACCCGATCGGGTTGAGATCGTGCTCGATCGCACCCCGCTGTATGCCGAATCGGGTGGGCAGATCGCCGACATCGGCGCCATCTCCGGAGCCGACGGCGCGGCCAAGGCGCAGGTGACCGATGTCCAGAAGATCGCCAAGACCCTGTTCGTGCACCGCGTGAACGTCGAGTCGGGTGAGTTCGTCGAAGGCGACACCGTGACCGCCGACGTCGACCCGAAGTGGCGTCACGGCGCCACCCAGGGCCACTCCGGCACCCACATGGTGCACGCCGCCCTGCGACAGATCCTGGGGCCCAACGCCGTTCAGGCCGGGTCGCTGAACCGGCCCGGATACCTGCGCTTCGACTTCAACTGGCAGGGCCCGCTGACCGAACAGCAGCGCACCGACATCGAGATCGTCGCCAACGAGGCCGTCGAAGCCGATTACCCGGTGAACACGATGTACACCAAATTGGAGAAGGCCAAGGCGATGGGCGCCATGGCGCTGTTCGGTGAGGCATACCCCGAGGACGTCCGGCTGGTCGAGATCGGTGGACCGTTCTCCCTGGAACTGTGCGGCGGCACCCACGTGCACAACTCCGCGCAGATCGGCCCCGTCACCCTGTTGGGCGAGTCGTCGGTGGGTTCGGGTGTGCGCCGCGTCGAGGCCTACGTCGGCCTGGATTCGTTCAAGCACCTGGCCAAGGAACGCGCTCTCATGGCAGGGCTGGCGTCGTCGTTGAAAGTGCCCTCCGACGAGGTGCCCGCCCGGGTGGCCACGCTGGTGGAGAAGCTGCGCGTCGCAGAGAAGGAACTCGAGAAGGTCCGGCTGGCCACGGCACGCTCGGCGGCGGTCAATGCGGCCGCCGGAGCCGAGACCGTCGGTAAGGTTCGGTTGGTGGCCCAGCGGATGTCCGGTGACATGTCGGGAGGCGATCTGCGGTCCCTGATCGGCGACATCAAGGGCAAGCTCGGCAACGATCCCGCCGTGGTAGCCCTGATCGCCGAAGGCGAGGGCGGCTCGGTGCCGTACGTGGTGGCCGTCAACACCGCCGCCCAGGATCTGGGCCTCAAGAGCGGCGATCTGGTCAAGGTGATCTCCACCGCGGTCGACGGCCGCGGCGGGGGCAAGCCGGACCTGGCGCAGGGCTCGGGAAAGAACGCCGCCGGTATCGACGCCGCACTAGACGCGCTGCGCGCGGAAGTCGCCCGGAGCTAGCCTGCAGTGACGTCCAGCGAGCACCGGCTGCCCGACCGGCCCGGCGGTGATGACCCCGGCCGTGGGCGCCGACTCGGCGTGGACGTCGGCACCGTCCGCATCGGCGTCGCCACCTGCGACCCCGACGGCATTCTGGCGACGCCGGTGGAGACCGTCCGGCGCGAGAGTTCGGGCCGTCATCTGCGTCGGCTGCGTCAGCTCGTGCAGGAGTACGAAGCCGTCGAGGTGATCGTCGGGCTGCCGCGCACCCTGGCCGACCGGGCGGGCACCTCAGCTCTGGACGCCATCGACATCGCCGACCAGCTGGCACAACGCATCGCACCGGTGCCGGTGCGGTTGGCCGACGAACGGCTCACCACCGTCACCGCACAGCGTTCCCTGCGGGAGGCAGGAATCAAGGCGCGCGGTCAGCGGTCCGTCGTTGACCAGGCGGCGGCCGTGGCGATCTTGCAAGGCTGGCTGGATCAGCGCCGCACGTGGCAGGCAGAACAGTCGGGGGCCGTGACACCGGAGGAGCAGCATGGCTGACGACTGGGACGACCGCGCACAGCCGGTGGCTGTGGGCCCGCCCCGGCGTGGGATGACCCGCGCAGCGCGGATCAGGGCCGAACGGGCCCGTCGCCGTCGTCGCACCGTCGCCGGTTTGTCGGTGGCGCTGCTGATCGCTGTTGTCATCGGCACCGTCTTCCTGGGTTCGCGGCTGTGGCATTCGATGTTCGGTACCCCGTCGGACTACACCGGTGAGGGTGCTGCCGACGTGGTGGTCGAAGTGCACCAAGGCGATTCGGCCACCGCCATCGGGCAGACCCTTCTCGACGCCGGAGTGGTGTCCACCCTGGAGGGCTTTGTCACGGCCGCGGGCAACAACTCGGCGATGGCCGCCATCCAGCCCGGCTTCTACAAGGTGCGCACCGAGATCCCCGCGGTCTCCGCAGTGGACCGCCTGGTCGACCCGGCCAACCGCGTCGGGAACTTCACCATCCCCGAGGGCCGCCAGCTCGACGACACGACCGACGTCCGCACCGGCGCCGTCACCAAAGGCCTGATCACTCTCATCTCTGAAGCCACCTGCACCGACCTCGACGGGCAGCGCTCCTGCGTTTCGGCGGACGACCTGCGCAACGCCGCCTCCGCCGACAGCTTGGAAGCGTTGCGGGTGCCGCAGTGGGCCGTCGAACCCGCCACCGCCATGGGCTCCGACCACCGGCGGCTGGAAGGGCTGATTGCCGCGGGCACCTGGAATGTCGACCCGTCGGCCACACCGGACCAGATTCTCGGATCGCTGATCTCGGCCAGTACTGCCCGCTACGAGGCCTCGGGACTGCTGGACACCGCCGCGGCGATGAACATCTCGCCCTACGACGTGCTGGTGGTCGGGTCGCTGGTGCAGCGTGAGTCGCTGCCGCAGGACTTCCCGAAGGTCGCCAGGGTTATCTACAACCGGCTGGCAGACAACAGGAAGCTCGAGTTCGACTCCACGGTCAACTACTCGCTGGACCGTCAGGAGATCGCCACCACCGATGCCGACCGCACGCGGGTGACGCCGTGGAACACCTACGCCTCGCCGGGGCTGCCCGTCACACCCATCTGCTCACCGAGTGAAGCGGCGCTGGCCGCCGCCGAACGGCCGGCGCCGGGGGATTGGCTGTACTTCGTGACCATCGACATGCAGGGCACCACGCTGTTCACCAGGGAGTACGAGCAGCACCTGGCCAATATCGAAGTGGCGCAGCGCAATGGCGTCCTCGACAGTGCCCGGTAACCGTAAAGCTGCCGTACTGGGGCAGCCCATCGCACATTCGCGTTCGCCGCAGCTGCATCTGGCGGCCTACCGGGCGCTGGGGTTGACCGGTTGGACCTATGAGCGCATCGAATGCACCGCCGAGCAACTGCCTGCGCTGGTCGACTCGCTCGGTCCGGAGTGGGTGGGGCTGTCGGTGACGATGCCCGGCAAGTTCGCCGCACTGTCCTACGCCTCGGAGCGCACCGCCCGCGCTGAACAGGTGGGCTCGGCGAACACGCTGCTGCGTACCGACACCGGTTGGCGTGCCGACAACACCGACATCGACGGCGTGGCGGGCGCGCTGGGTGTCCGGCTGAGCGGGACAGCGCTGTTGCTCGGTGCCGGCGGGACGGCGCCTGCCGCCCTGGTGGGACTGGTATCGCTGGGTATCGAACACGTTGTGGTGGCGGCGCGTAACAAGGACAAGGCGGCCCGGCTGGTGCAGCTGGCCGCATCCGTGGGCGTCAGTGCCGAGTGCTGCCCGCTGGAACATCAGGCCCTGGCCCGCCACGCCGGGGTGTGCAGCGCCATGGTCAGCACCGTGCCCGCCGACGCGGTGGCACCGTTCGCCGAAGCGCTGGCGACCGCACCCGTGCTGCTGGACGCCATCTACGACCCGTGGCCCACACCGCTGGCCGCGGCGGTGAGCGCGGCCGGAGGTCGGGTGGTCAGCGGCCTGCAGATGCTGTTGCACCAGGCCTTCGCGCAGGTCGAACAATTCACAGGGCAACCAGCTCCGCGACAGCAGATGGCGGCCGCGCTGGATTAGCGTCCGCCCATGGTGGTGCTACTGGTCTGGCTGTGCGTGTGCAGTGTGTGCGATCTGCGGTGGCGGCGGTTGCCGAATGTGCTGACGCTGCCGGGGTTCGCGGTGATCATGGCCGTCGAGAGTTTTTCCGGTAGTGGCACGGCGGCTGTTGTCGGGGCGGTGGTGCTGGCCGGGGTGTACCTCGCCGGGTTTTTGCTCGGGGTTTCGGCGCGGGGGATGTGAAGCTCGCACTCGGGCTGGGGGCGCTGACGGGGGCGGTCGGTATCGAGGCGTGGGTGTTGGCTGCCGTGGGTGCGCCGCTCTTGACCTCGCTGCTGGGAGTGGCGACGCGGTCGCGGGTGCTGCCGCACGGGCCGTCGATGTGCCTCGCGACGGGCGCGGTTCTCGTGATTTCGGCGTGATTCCGGTCGCTCAGCGGTTGAGATCACGCCGAACTCGCAGGACGACCACGATGATGGCCAGCAGCCAGAGCGCGGCGTTGGCCGACATCGCCGCGGTGAAGCCTCGCTCGTCGGGCACCGGGCCGCTGACCAGCGTCAGCACCGTGACACCGACGGCGCTGCCGATGGAAAACCCGATGTAGCGCAGCACCTGGTTGAACGCCAGCGCGCTGGACGTCTCGGCGGCCGGCACCGCCCGCACCAGCAGCACCGGCAGTGTCGCGAAGGTGGCGCCGCTGCCCAGACCGGCCAGCGTCATCGACAACAGCGCCTGCCACACATGGTCGTGTGCCACCGCCAACTGCACAGTGGAAGCCAGGTACAGCGCGCATCCGACGGGCAACACCTTGCCGGGGTCGACACGTCGACCCACCCACAGCGACACCCGCGAACCCAGCACACTCATCAGCGAGTACGGCACCAGCATCAGCCCGGCGACGGCCACCGGCTGATCCAGACCCCAACCCGTCGGGGTGTCGACCTGCACCAGCACCATCAACAGCGTCAACCCCATGTACATCCCGGCACCCGCCAGCAGACCGGTGATGTTGGGTGCCGCCGCCGCTCCGCTGAACGCCAGCCGCAGATCCACCAGCGGATCCTTGTGCTGCAGCGTGACCCGCAACCAGCCCGCCAGGGCCAGCGCTCCGATGACCAACAGTCCCAGCGTCCTGGCGTCGCTCCAGCCCCAGGTGGTGGTCTGGCTGACGCCGAGCAGCAGCGCCGCCGTCGCCACCGACAACAGCAGAGCCTCCGACGCCCGCACCGCGGGTGACGGCACCGGCGCCGCGGCAGGCAGCCGCAGCCAGGTCAGGACCAGCGTCGCGAACGTCAGCGCCGTTCCCAACCAGAACGCCGCCGACACTCCGCCGGCCTGCGCCACCAACGCCGTCAGCGGATAACCCAAGCCGGCGCCGGCGACCGTGCCCACCGACAGGGCCGCCACCACCGGGCCCACCCGCGGGCCCGGCAGGACTTCGCGGGCGACGGCCATGGCCAGCGGCGCCAGCCCGAGCGCCATGCCTTGCCCGGCCCGGCCCGCGATCAACAACGTCAACGCCAGGTCACCGTCGAACAGCGCCGCCACCGCGGCCAGGACCGTGCCGGCGACCACCAGGAGCAGGCCGCCGAGCACCACCGGCTTGCGGCGGGAGCCGACGGCAAAGCGTCCCATCAGCGGTGTTGCCACGGCACCGGCCAGCATCGAGATGGTCAACGTCCACTGCGCGGCGCCCAGCGAGACGCCGAGTTCGTCGGCGATGGCGGGAACCAGTGGAGCGCCCAGACTGCTGACCACACCGGTGACGGTGGTGAGCAGAACCAGGGTCGGGATCAGCAGCCGAGGCGTGGGATCGTCGGCGGCTGTCATCGGATAGGGATCCTAACCATCCCGGTGAAATCGCCGATTAACTGTTGGGCAAAAGGCCGTGGGAGGATGGGACGCGTGTTGCGTTGGACCACCGCTGGTGAATCTCATGGTCGCGCATTGGTGGCCGTGATCGAGGGTATGGTCGCCGGTGTGCAGGTCACGTCGGCGGACATTGCCGACCAATTGGCCCGCCGCCGACTCGGTTACGGCCGCGGCGCCCGGATGAAGTTCGAGAAGGACCAGGTGACGGTGCTGGCCGGAGTACGTCACGGCAGCACCCTCGGCGGACCCATCGCCATCGAGATCGGCAACACCGAATGGCCGAAATGGGAGACGGTGATGGCCTCCGACCCGGTTTCGGCTGAGGATCTGGACGTCGCCCGCAACGCCCCGCTCACCCGGCCCCGGCCCGGCCACGCCGATTACGCGGGCATGCTGAAGTACGGCTTCGACGACGCCCGCCCCGTCCTGGAGCGCGCCAGTGCCCGGGAGACCGCCGCCCGGGTGGCGGCCGGCACGGTGGCCCGTGAGTTCCTCCGTCAGGCGCTCGGCGTCGAGGTGGTCTCGCACGTCATCTCGATCGGCGCCTCACAGCCCTACGCGGGCCCGCCGCCGGAGGACGATGATCTGGCCGCCATCGACGACAGCCCGGTCCGCGCGTACGACAAGACCGCCGAAGCCGCCATGATCGCCGAGATCGAAGCCGCCAAGAAAGACGGCGACACCCTCGGTGGTGTGGTCGAGGTGGTGGTGCGAGGTCTGCCGATCGGCCTCGGCTCGTTCACCAGTGGTGACAACCGCCTCGACGGGCAGCTTGCGGCCGCGGTGATGGGCATCCAGGCCATCAAGGGCGTGGAGATCGGCGACGGTTTCGAGACCGCCCGACGCCGCGGCAGCCAGGCTCATGACGAGATGTATCCCGGTCCCGACGGCGTGGTCCGCTCCACCAACCGCGCAGGCGGGCTGGAGGGCGGGATGACCAACGGCCAGCCGCTGCGGGTGCGCGCCGCGATGAAACCCATCTCGACCGTGCCGCGGGCGCTGGCCACGGTCGACATGGCCACCGGCGACGAAGCCGTGGCGATCCACCAGCGGTCCGACGTGTGCGCGGTGCCCGCCGCCGCCGTGGTGGTCGAGACCATGGTGGCACTGGTGGTGGCGCGCGCGGTGCTGGACAAGTTCGGTGGCGACTCGCTGGCCGAGACCCGGCGCAATGTCGAGTCCTACCTGAACTCCGTCGCCGCCTACGAGCCCGCGAGGGCTTCGGGTTAGGTCGATGGGTTAGGTCATGGCTCCCAAAGCTGTTCTGGTGGGTATGCCCGGCTCGGGCAAGTCGACCATCGGTCGGCGACTCGCCAAGGCGATGGGGGTGCCGCTACTGGACACCGATGCCAAGATCGTCGAGACGGCAGGGCGGTCGATCGCCGAGATCTTCGAAGCCGACGGCGAAGCCGGGTTCCGGCGTATCGAAGAGGACGTGATCCGCACGGCCCTGGCCGAGCACGACGGCATCGTCTCCCTGGGCGGCGGAGCGGTCACCAGTCCCGGTGTGCGTGAGGCGCTGGCCGGGCACATCGTGGTGTTCCTGGAAATCGGTGCCGCAGAAGGTATTCGGCGGACCACCGGCGGTTCGGTGCGGCCCCTGCTTGCCGGCGGTGACGCCGCGGAGACGTACCGCAAGCTGATGTCGGAGCGGGTTCCGCTCTACCGGCGGGTGGCCACCATGCGGGTCAACACCAACCGCCGCAACCCCGGCGCGGTGGTGCGTTACCTGGCGAACCGGCTGGAGAATCCGGCGTCGGCCAAACCGTCGCGCCGTCGCCGCCGCCCACCGTGGCGGTTGACGCCCACCCCGCCGCGCTGTGACCGTCCCGACCTCGACGCCGAGGCCGACGAGACCACGACCAGCACTCCACCCACCCCAGCCACCCCCGCCGCTCTGGCGGCACGACGTGCGGAGGCCCGCAATGACTGATGCCCCGGTGACCGTCGAGGTGGCGGTCAACCCGCCTTACCCCGTGGTGATCGGCACGGGACTGCTCGGCGAGCTCGCCGAGCAGTCCAGCGGTGCCCACAAGGTGGCGATCCTGCATCAGCCCACGCTGACCCAGACCGCCGAATCCATCCGAAATTACTTGGTGGAGAAGGGAACCGACGCACATCGCATCGAGATCCCGGACGCCGAGGCGGGCAAGGACCTGCCGGTAGTCGGCTTCATCTGGGACGTGCTGGGCCGCATCGGCGTGGGACGACAGGACATGGTGATCAGCCTGGGCGGAGGGGCGGCCACCGATGTGGCGGGCTTCGCCGCGGCCACCTGGCTGCGTGGCATCTCCGTCGTGCACGTGCCCACCACGCTGTTGGCCATGGTCGACGCCGCGGTCGGCGGCAAGACCGGCATCAACACCGAAGCGGGCAAGAACCTGGTGGGGTCGTTCCATCAACCCAAGGCCGTGCTCGTCGACCTGGCGACGCTGCAGACACTGCCGCGCAACGAGCTGGTGGCAGGCATGGCTGAGATCGTGAAGGCCGGTTTCATCGCCGACCCGGTGATCCTGGACCTCATCGAAGCCGATCCCGAAGCGGCCGTCGATCCGTCCAAAGATGTGCTGCCCGAACTGATCCGGCGTTCCATCGCGGTGAAGGCCGAAGTGGTGGCCGCCGACGAAAAGGAGTCGGCGCTGCGCGAGATCCTCAACTACGGACACACCCTGGCCCACGCCATCGAACGGCGTGAGCGTTACCGTTGGCGCCACGGTGCAGCGGTGTCGGTGGGTCTGGTGTTCGCCGGGGAGCTGGGCCGCCTGGCCGGCCGCCTCGATGACGAGACCGCCGCCCGACACCGCAGTGTGCTGCAGTTGTTGGGACTACCGGTGAGTTACGACGCGGATGCGCTGCCCCAGCTGCTCGAATACATGGCGGGGGACAAGAAGACCCGCGCCGGAGTGTTGCGCTTCGTGGTGCTCGACGGACTGGCCAAACCGGGTCGGCTGGAAGGCCCCGACCCGGCCCTGCTGGCGGCGGCCTACTCCGAGGTCAGCGGCTAGTTCTTGCGCTCTTCGGGGGCGATCTCTTCGGTGGGCTGCTCATCGCGCTCGATGGTGGCCACCGATGACTGCTGTTCCACCGGCTCGGTGCCTTCCGTCGCCTCGGGACGGTCGTCGCGAACGGCGGCGAAGACGTCGGTGTCGGCACGTTCGTCGTCCTCGCGGCGCCGCTGGTAGGGAGGTGCCTTGCGGTCCACCAACCAACGGCCCACGGCCACTGCCAGGATGGCAGGCACGAACACCAGCAGCGCGGTGAAGGCGGCGAAGGTGGTGAGCTCGCTGACCAGCCCGCCCGCGTACAGGGCCGGGTAGATCACCGAGATGAACCACGAGACGGCACCGGACAGCAGACCTGCCACCAAGCCGGCGAGCAGCCATGTCATGGCGAAGTCGCCTCGGCGGTCGGGGTCCGGGCTGGCCTTGGCGTCACCACGACCGTCGAGCAGCCCCCAGATGAGCACGACGGCGACGAACACGACGAGCAGCACCACACTGATCAACAGCGCTTTGGTCTCGAACTGATTGATCAGCGCTCCCTGAAAGAGTCGGACCACGACCATCAACGCCGCGAACACCAGTCCGCGCAGCAGCCACTTCGCCATGGGGTAGCAGCGTAGCGAGTAGCGTGACAGGGCGTGACACATTCCCAGCGACGCGACAACCTCAGTGCGCAGCTGCGCTCCCGCTCAGAAGACCGGGCAGTGGACGCGATGCTGGTCACAGACCTGAACAATGTGCGCTACCTGTCCGGGTTCACCGGGTCCAACGCCGCGCTGCTGGTGTTCGCCGACGGGCGCCCCGCGGTGCTGAGCACCGACGGTCGCTACCGCACCCAGGCCGCGCAGCAGGCGCCGGACCTCGAGGTGGTGATCGAACGGGCCTGCGGGCGGTATCTGGCAGAACGGGCCGCCGTCGACGGAGTGGGGCGCCTGGGTTTCGAGAGCCATGTCGTCACCGTCGACGGCCTCGGGGTGCTCAAACGCGCGACGACGGCCACATTGGTGCGCGCCGCGGGCGCCGTGGAGGTGCTGCGGGAAATCAAGGACGCCGGCGAGGTGGCGTTGCTGCGCCTGGCGTGTGAAGCGGCCGATGCCGCCTTGGCGGAGCTGATCACCCGGGACGGGCTGCGGCCGGGACGCACCGAAAAGGAGGTGCGCCGAGACCTCGAGGCGCTGATGCTCGACCACGGCGCCGACGCCGCCTCGTTCGAGACCATCGTGGCCACCGGCGCCAACTCGGCGATTCCGCACCACCGGCCCACCGACGCGGTGCTGGCCAGCGGGGATTTCGTCAAGATCGACTTCGGCGCCCTGGTCTGCGGATACCACTCGGACATGACGCGGACGTTCGTCTTGGAGAAGGCCGCCGATTGGCAGCACGAGATCTACACGCTGGTGGAGGCTTCGCAGCGCGCCGGGCGAGAAGCCCTGGCGCCGGGGGTGGCGCTCAAGGATGTGGACGCCGCATCGCGGCAGGTCATCGTGGATGCGGGCTACGGTGAGACGTTCAGTCACGGCCTCGGACACGGGGTGGGGCTGCAGATCCATGAAGCGCCGGGAATCAATGCCTCCGCCGCCGGTACACTACTTGCTGGTTCTGCGGTGACCGTGGAGCCTGGTGTCTACTTGCCCGATCGCGGCGGTGTCCGCATCGAGGACACCCTGGTCGTCGGCTCGGAGACGCCCGACCTGCTTACCCGGTTCCCGAAGGAACTCCAGATCGTCTGACGATCTGTTCTACACAAGGAGATACACCCACCGTGGCATCGACTGCCGATTTCAAGAACGGGCTCGTCCTCAACATCGAGGGCCAGCTGTGGCAGATCACCGAGTTCCAGCACGTCAAGCCCGGTAAGGGTCCGGCATTCGTCCGTACCAAGCTGAAGAACGTGCTGTCGGGCAAGGTGGTCGACAAGACCTACAACGCCGGGGTCAAGGTGGAGACCGCCACCGTGGACCGCCGCGACGCCACCTACCTGTACCGCGACGGCAGCGACTTCGTCTTCATGGACTCCGAGGACTACGAACAGCACCCCCTGGCCGAGCAGTTGGTCGGCAGGTTGTCGGATTTCCTGCTCGAAGGCATGCCGGTGCAGATCGCCTTCAACGAAGGCTCGCCGCTGTATCTGGAGCTGCCGGTCTCGGTGGAACTCGTGGTCACCTTCACCGAGCCGGGCCTGCAGGGCGACCGCTCCAGCGCCGGCACCAAGCCGGCCACGCTGGAGACCGGTGCCGAGATCCAGGTGCCGCTGTTCATCAACCAGGGCGACAAGCTCAAGGTGGATACCCGCGACGGAAGCTACCTGGGCCGTGTGAATGGCTGACAAGGTCGGCAAATCGCGCGGCAGGCACGCCGCCCGCAAGCGCGCGGTGGATCTGCTGTTCGAGGCGGAGGCCCGCGGGCTCACGCCGTCCGAGGTTGCCGATTCGCGCACACTGCTGGCCAACTCGAAGACCGACATCGAACCGCTGAACCCCTACACGGTGACGGTGGCACGCGGCGTCACCGATCACCGAGCCCACATCGACGATCTGATCAGCACCCACCTGCAGGGCTGGACGCTGGAACGGTTGCCGTCGGTGGACCGAGCCATTCTGCGGGTGGCGGTGTGGGAGCTGTTGCACGCCGAGGACGTTCCCGAGCCGGTGGCCGTGGACGAGGCGGTGGAGCTGGCCAAGGAGCTGTCCACCGATGACTCACCGGGCTTCGTCAACGGCGTGTTGGGCCAGGTGATGCTGGTGACTCCGCAGATCCGCGCGGCCGCGCAGGCCGTTCGTGGGGACTCCTGACTCACCGGATGACGGCGGCCGACGAGCGGCCCGGGCTCATGTGCCGGCAAATCAGAGCCCGAGGGCTTGATAGGTGCGCCGGACGAACCGCGGCTGGGCCGTCTGCAGCTTGGCCTGAGAGGTGTTACCGCCGATGGCCGCGGCGTCGAAGTTCAGATTGGGCAGGTTCTGGATCAGATACATCAGCACCAGGTCGTTCTCCGGATCGGCCTGCCACCAGGTGCCGAACGCACCCGGCCAACTGAACGTGCCGCGGCCACCCGGCCCGTAGAACTGGGTGGACTTCGCCGGGTCGGTGACCAGCGACAGGTTCAGGCCGAACCCGCGTCCCACCCAGAACGGCATCCCGAGGAACGGCTGCTCCTTCTGCTCGGCGGTCAGTTGATCGGTGCGCATCTGCCGCACTGACTGTTCGGAGAGCACGCGTACTCCGTCCACCTCGCCGAACCCCAGCAGCATCCGAATGAATCTGAGGTAGTCGTCGGCGGTGGACCACAGCCCAGCACCGCCCTGGCAGAACGGGGGAGGCGCGATGGGCGGCGGTCCCATCACGTCATGGGTCAAGGTGTTGGTCTCGTCGAGCTTGTACATCGTGGCGGCGCGACGGCGGCCCGCGGCGGTGACGAAGAATCCGGTGTCGGCCATCCCGAGTGGGCTGAAGATGCGCTCGTCGAGCACCTGGTGCAGCGGCCTGCCCTCGATGCGTGAGAGCAGGATGCCCAACACGTCGGTGGCCACGCTGTAGGTCAGCCGCTCGCCGGGCTGGTGCACCAGCGGCAGCGCCACCAGCTCACGGAGCCAGAGATCCTGAGCCTGCTTGTGTGGCAGTCGGGCGTATGCCTTGGCCAGTGGCCCCTGTACCGAGAACGGATACGCCAGGCCGCTGCGGTGGGTCATCAGATCGCCGACGGTGATCGGCCGGACGGCGGGCACCGTCGCCTCCAGCGCACCACCGGGTTGGGTCAGCACCCGCATCGACGCGAACTCCGGCAGCCACCTGGTGATGGGATCGCGCAGTGTGAGTTTGCCCTCGTCGACCAGTGCCATGGCCGCCGCGACCGTCACCGGCTTGGACATCGAGGCGAGGCGGAAGATCGTGTCGCGCTGCATCGGCAGGCGCGCCTCGACATCGCGGTATCCGATCTCGTTGACCTGCAACACTTTTCCGCCCTGCCAGACAAGTGTCACGGCGCCGGAGAGCAATCCGTTGTCGCACGCGTCACGGATAGATGCCTGATTTCCGTCCAGATTCACACCGACCGAGGTTACGCGTCCGTCGTGTTATGCTGCCCGGCAGTTCGACATCCTTTAAACGACCGTCCGGTGAGGCGGAGAAGGAGGTCAAGGTAGACCATGGGCACAGACGAGTCCGATCGGGAGTTGCTGTCGGCGGCTGACGTCAGTCGCACCATCTCCCGGATGGCGCATCAGATCATCGAGAAGACCGCTCTCGATGCGGAGGACGCCCCCCGTGTTGTTCTCCTCGGTATTCCCACCCGTGGCGCCGATCTTGCCGCCCGCCTGGCGCTGCTGATCACGGAGTTCTCCGGTGTCCCCGTCGAGCAGGGCTGTCTGGACATCACCCTCTACCGCGATGACCTGATGTCCAAGCCCCCGCGTCCGCTCGCCGAGACCTCCATTCCCGACGGCGGTGTCGACGGCGCCCTGGTGATCCTGGTCGACGACGTGCTGTACTCCGGTCGCTCGGTGCGCGCGGCCCTGGACGCGCTGCGCGACATCGGCCGTCCGCGGGTGGTGCAACTGGCCGTACTGGTCGACCGCGGCCACCGCGAACTGCCGATCCGCGCCGATTACGTCGGCAAGAACGTGCCCACCTCGCGCAGCGAGAACGTCAAGGTCCATCTGGTCGAACACGACGGGCACGACGGAGTGCGCATCGCCCCCTACGGAGGTCCCAAGCGGTGAAACATCTGCTGACGGCAGCTGACCTGACGCGCGACGACGCGGTCGCCATCCTCGACAACGCCGACCGGTTCCGGCAGGCATTACTGGGCCGCGAGGTCAAGAAGCTGCCGACCCTGCGCGGGCGCACCATCATCACCATGTTCTACGAGAACTCCACCCGCACCCGGGTGTCGTTCGAGGTGGCAGGCAAGTGGATGAGTGCCGACGTGATCAACGTCAGCGCCTCGGGATCGTCTGTCTCCAAAGGGGAGTCGTTGCGCGATACCGCGCTGACACTGCGAGCGGCAGGTGCAGACGCGCTGATCATCCGGCACCCCGCCTCCGGGGCGCCGCAACAGCTGGCGGCCTGGACGCACGACGAGCAGGGTGGCCCGTCCATCATCAATGCCGGTGACGGTACGCACGAGCACCCGACGCAGGCGCTGCTTGATGCTCTGACCATCCGGCAGCGGCTGGGTTCCGTCGAGGGCCGGCGTGTGGTGATCGTCGGCGACGTGCTGCACAGCCGAGTGGCGCGCTCGAACGTGATGCTGCTGGCTACTTTGGGTGCCGAGGTGGTGCTGGTGGCGCCCCCGACCCTGCTTCCCGTCGGGGTCTCCGAATGGCCGGTCACCGTCTCCCATGACCTGGATGCCGAACTGCCGGCCGCCGACGCGGTACTGATGCTGCGCGTGCAGGCCGAGCGGATGAACGGCGGCTTCTTTCCGTCGACGCGCGAGTACTCGGTGCTCTACGGGTTGTCGGACAAACGGCAGAAGCTGCTGGCCGAGCATGCCGTGGTACTGCACCCGGGGCCGATGCTGCGCGGTATGGAGATCGCCTTCTCGGTGGCCGACTCATCGCAATCGGCAGTGCTGCAACAGGTTTCCAACGGTGTCCATGTCCGCATGGCGGTGTTGTTCCACTTACTCGTCGGGACTGAACAGGAGGCGATCAGCGCGTGAGTCTGGTTGTGAAGGGCGTCCGGCTCTACGGCGAAGGCGACCCGGTGGACGTCCTGGTGGCCGACGGTCAGATCGCGGAGATCGGGACCGGGCTGTCTGGGGACCAGGTGATCGAGGCGTCAGGTCAGATCCTGCTGCCCGGGTTCGTGGACCTGCACACCCATTTGCGTGAACCCGGCCGCGAAGACACCGAGACCATCGAGACCGGTTCGGCGGCAGCGGCTCTCGGTGGGTACACCGCAGTCTTCGCGATGGCCAACACCAACCCGGTTGCCGACACCTCGGTGGTCACCGACCACGTGTGGCACCGCGGCCAGCAGGTCGGCCTGGTGGACGTGCATCCGGTCGGCGCCGTCACCGTCGGACTGGCAGGCAAACAACTCACCGAGATGGCCTTGATGGCGGCGAGCGCCGCTCAGGTGCGGATGTTCTCCGATGACGGCATCTGTGTGCAGGACCCGCTGGTGATGCGCCGAGCACTCGAATACGCCACCGGCCTGGGTGTGCTGATCGCCCAGCACGCCGAAGAACCGAGGCTGACCGTCGATGCCGTGGCCCACGAGGGGCCCAATGCGGCGCGGCTGGGTCTGGCCGGCTGGCCACGGGTGGCCGAGGAATCGATTGTCGCCCGTGATGCTCTGCTGGCCCGTGATGCCGGCGCCCGCGTCCACATCTGCCACGCTTCCACCAAGGGCACCGTGGAGCTGCTCAAATGGGCGAAGTCGCAAGGTATTTCAATCACCGCCGAGGTGACTCCGCACCATCTGCTGCTCGACGACAGTCGGCTGGACACCTACGACGCGGTGAACAAGGTGAACCCGCCGCTGCGCGAGTCCTCCGACGCCGCGGCCATGCGGCAGGCACTGGCCGACGGCATCATCGACTGTGTGGCCACCGACCATGCGCCACACGCCGAGCAGGACAAATGTGTCGAGTTCGCCAACGCGCGGCCGGGCATGCTCGGCCTGGAGACCGCACTGTCGGTGGTAGTCGAGACCATGGTGAACACCGGCCTGCTGACCTGGCGCGGTGTGGCGAAGGTGATGAGCGAGAACCCCGCCCGCATCGTCGGTCTGCCCGACCAGGGCCGTCCACTGGAGGTGGGGGAACCGGCCAACCTGGTGGTCGTCGACCCCGACGCCACCTGGACCGTCGAGGGCACCGACCTGGCCAGCAAGTCGACCAACACACCGTTTGAGGCCATGACGCTGCCCGCGGTCGTCACCGCAACGCTGTTGCGGGGCAAGGTGACTGCACACGGCGGCAAGATCGCTGGGAAACCGGCACTGTGAACACCGGAACCCTGATCGGCTCGCTGATCTTCGCCGCGGTGATCGCGGTGTTGATCGCCGTGCTGATCCGGCAGATGCTGCGTGGCTGGAAGCATCGTGCACTGCGCCAGCTGGAACTCATCGGCAAGCTGCCCGCACTGCCCGACGCGGTCGGACCCGCGTTGATCGCGCCCACCAAGGGGCTCTACGTCGGCAGCACCATCGCTCCGAGTTGGCAGGATCGCATCGCCGTCGGCGATCTCGGTTACCGCACCAAAGCCGTGCTGACCCGGTACCCCGAGGGCATCATGGTGCAGCGCAGCGGTGCCACGCCGATCTGGATCCCCGACGAGTCGATCACCGCCATCCGTGCCGAACGCGGTATCGCAGGTAAGGCGATGACCCACGACGGCATTCTGGCGATCCGCTGGAAGTTGCCGTCCGGCACCGAGATCGACACCGGCTTCCGCGGTGAGAACCGCGCCGACTACAGCAGTTGGATCACGCCAGGATCCGAAGGAAAGGTTTCATGAGTAAAGCAGTACTGGTCCTCGAGGACGGCAGGACGTTCACCGGCACCGCGTTCGGTGCCGTCGGGCAGACGCTCGGCGAGGCCGTGTTCTCCACCGGCATGTCCGGCTACCAGGAGACGCTGACCGATCCGAGCTACCACCGCCAGATCGTCGTGGCCACCGCTCCGCAGATCGGCAACACCGGCTGGAACGGCGAGGACGGCGAAAGCCGTGGCGACAAGATCTGGGTGGCCGGCTACGTCGTTCGCGACCCTTCGCCGCGCCCGTCGAACTGGCGGGCCACCGGCACGCTGGAAGACGAGCTGATCCGCCAGCGCATCGTCGGCATCGCCGGGATCGACACCAGGGCGGTGGTGCGGCACCTGCGCACCCGCGGTTCCATGAAGGCCGGGGTGTTCTCCGGCGACGCGCTGGCCGATGCCGATGTGCTGCTGGAGCGGGTGCGCGGCCAGGAATCCATGCTGGGCGCCGACCTGGCCGGTGAGGTGACCACCGCTGAGAGTTATGTGGTGGATCCCGTTGGGCCGCAACGATTCACTGTCGCCGCACTGGATCTCGGTATCAAGACCAACACCCCGCGCAACTTCGCCGCGCGCGGGATCCGCAGCCACGTGCTGCCGTCGTCGGTGAGCTTCGCCGACATCACCGAGCTCAAGCCCGACGGGGTGTTCCTGTCCAACGGTCCGGGTGACCCCGCCACCGCCGACCACATCGTGGCCGTCACCCGGGAGGTCCTGCAGGCCGGCATTCCACTGTTCGGTATCTGCTTCGGCAACCAGATCCTGGGCCGAGCACTGGGCCGTTCCACCTACAAGATGACGTTCGGGCACCGCGGCATCAACATCCCCGTGCTCGACCATGCCACCGGCCGGGTGGCGATCACCGCCCAGAACCACGGGTTCGCCCTGGAAGGCGAGGCGGGGGAGGAGTTCGAGACCCCGTTCGGCCGTGCCGTGGTCAGCCACACCTGCGCCAATGACGGTGTGGTGGAAGGGATCAAGCTGATCAGCGGCCAGGCGTTCTCGGTGCAGTACCACCCCGAAGCGGCGGCGGGCCCGCACGACGCAAACTACCTGTTCGACCAGTTCATCGATCTGATGGCAGGCGACAAGTGACCACCGCACAAACCTGTACAGACACGCACGCTCGGCCCGAGGGGAAGTAAACAACCATGCCGCGTCGTACCGACCTCAATCACGTCCTGGTCATCGGCTCGGGGCCCATCGTCATCGGGCAGGCCTGCGAGTTCGACTACTCGGGCACCCAGGCGTGCCGCGTGCTGCGCGCCGAAGGCCTGCAGGTCACGCTGATCAACTCCAACCCGGCGACGATCATGACCGACCCCGAATACGCCGACAACACCTACGTCGAGCCCATCACCGCGGCCTTCGTCGAACGCGTGCTGGCCCAGCAGGCCGAACGCGGCAACAAGATCGACGCCGTGCTGGCCACCCTGGGCGGGCAGACCGCGCTCAACACCGCCGTGGCGCTGCATGACAACGGTGCCCTGGAGCGCTGGGGTGTGGAGCTCATCGGCGCCGACTTCGACGCCATCCAGCGTGGGGAGGACCGCCAGAAGTTCAAGGACATCGTGGCCAAAGTCGGTGGGGAGTCGGCGAAGTCACGGGTCTGTTTCACGATGGACGAGGTGCGCGAGACGGTTGCCGAACTGGGCCTGCCGGTGGTCGTCCGCCCCTCCTTCACCATGGGTGGCCTGGGCTCGGGCATGGCCGCCACCGTGGAGGACGTCGAGCGGATGGCCGGTGACGGCCTGGCCGCCTCGCCCAGCGCGAACGTGCTGATCGAGGAATCGATCTACGGCTGGAAAGAATACGAACTCGAGCTGATGCGCGACGGCCGCGACAACGTGGTGGTGGTGTGCTCCATCGAGAACGTGGACCCCATGGGCGTGCACACCGGCGACTCGGTGACCGTGGCCCCGGCGATGACGCTGACCGACCGCGAGTACCAGACCATGCGTGACCTGGGCATCGACATCCTGCGCGAGGTGGGCGTCGACACCGGCGGCTGCAACATCCAGTTCGCCATCAACCCCACCGACGGCCGCCTGATCGTCATCGAGATGAACCCCCGGGTGTCGCGCTCCAGCGCGCTGGCGTCCAAGGCCACCGGCTTCCCGATCGCCAAGATCGCCGCCAAACTGGCCATCGGCTACACCCTCGACGAGATCGTCAACGACATCACCAAGGAAACCCCGGCCTGCTTCGAGCCGACGCTGGACTACGTGGTGGTCAAGGCACCGCGGTTCGCGTTCGAGAAGTTCCCCGGTGCTGACGCCACCCTGACCACCACCATGAAGTCGGTGGGCGAGGCGATGTCGCTGGGCCGCAACTTCATCGAGGCCCTGGGCAAGGTGATGCGCTCGCTGGAGACCAAGCGCGCGGGCTTCTGGACCGGCCCGGAAATCGAGGGTTCGCTCGAGGAGGTCCTGACCCGGCTGCGGACCCCCACCGACGGCCGGCTCTACGACATCGAGTACGCCCTGCGCCTGGGCGGCACCGTGGAACAGGTGGCCGCCGCCTCGGGGGTGGACCCCTGGTTCGTCGACCAGATCTCATGCCTGGTGGACCTGCGCACCGAACTGCTCGACGCCCCGGTCCTGGACGAGGAGCTGCTGCGGCGCAGCAAGCACAAAGGCCTGTCCGACGGCCAGATCGCCGCTTTGCGACCGGAACTGGCCGGTGAGAACGGCGTGCGGTCACTGCGGCACCGCCTGGGCATCCGTCCGGTCTACAAGACCGTCGACACCTGCGCCGCCGAGTTCGAGGCCCGCACTCCGTACCACTACAGCAGCTACGAGCTGGACCCCGGCGCCGAGACCGAGGTGGCGCCACAGACGGAGAAGCCCAAGGTGCTGATCCTGGGTTCCGGACCCAACCGGATCGGCCAGGGCATCGAGTTCGACTACAGCTGTGTGCACGCCGCCACCACACTCAGTGCCGCCGGGTTCGAGACGGTGATGGTGAACTGCAACCCCGAAACCGTCTCCACCGACTACGACACCGCCGACCGGCTGTACTTCGAACCGCTGACGTTCGAGGACGTGCTCGAGGTCTACCACGCCGAAAAGGCTTCCGGCGAAGGCGGTCCCGGTGTGGTGGGTGTGATCGTGCAGCTGGGCGGGCAGACCCCGCTGGGTCTGGCTGAGCGCCTGGAGAAGGCCGGGGTGCCCATTGTCGGCACCAGCCCCAAGGCCATCGACCTGGCCGAGGACCGCGGTGCCTTCGGTGAGGTACTCACCAACGCCGGGCTGCCCGCACCCCGGTTCGGCACCGCCACCAGCTTCGAGCAGGCTCGCAAGATCGCCGCCGACATCGGTTACCCGGTGCTGGTGCGGCCGTCGTACGTGCTGGGCGGTCGCGGCATGGAGATCGTCTACGACGAAGAAACGCTGCAGGGCTACATCACCCGCGCCACCGAGCTGTCGCCCGAGCACCCCGTGCTGGTGGACCGGTTCCTCGAGGACGCCATCGAGATCGACGTCGACGCTCTCTGCGACGGCGCCGAGGTCTACATCGGCGGCGTGATGGAGCACATCGAGGAAGCGGGCATTCACTCCGGCGACTCGGCGTGCGCACTGCCGCCGGTGACGCTGGGACGCCAGGACATCGAGGCGGTGCGGCGTGCCACCGAGGCCATCGCCTTCGGTATCGGCGTCAAAGGCCTGCTCAATGTGCAGTACGCGCTCAAGGACGACGTGCTCTACGTGCTGGAGGCCAACCCGCGCGCCAGCCGTACCGTGCCGTTTGTCTCGAAGGCCACCGCGGTGCCGCTGGCCAAGGCGTGTGCGCGGGTGATGCTCGGCGCCAGCATCGCCGAGCTGCGCAGCGAGGGCATCCTGGCCGTCGAGGGTGACGGAGCCAGCCCGGCCCCCAACGCACCGATCGCGGTCAAGGAAGCCGTGCTGCCCTTCCACCGGTTCCGCAAGGCCGACGGCTCGAACGTCGATTCGCTGCTGGGCCCGGAGATGAAGTCCACCGGTGAGGTGATGGGCATCGACTCCGACTTCGGCACCGCATTCGCCAAGAGCCAGACCGCGGCCTACGGTTCGCTGCCCCAGGGCGGCACCGTGTTCGTGTCGGTGGCCAACCGGGACAAGCGCTCACTGGTGTTCCCGGTGAAACGCCTTGCCGATCTGGGCTTTCGGGTACTGGCCACCGAGGGCACCGCGGAGATGTTGCGGCGCAACGGGATCCCGTGTGACGTGGTGCGCAAGATCTTCGAGGAGCCCAGTGCGGACCGCCCGGCCCTGTCCGCGGTGGACGTGATCCGTGCCGGCGAGGTGAACATGGTGATCAACACCCCGTACGGCAACTCCGGCCCACGCGTCGACGGCTACGAGATCCGCGCTGCCGCAGTGCAGATGAACATCCCGTGTGTGACCACGGTGCAGGGCGCCTCGGCGGCGGTGCAGGGCATCGAGGCCGGTATCCGCGGGGATATCGGGGTGCGTTCGCTGCAGGAGCTGCACGCCGCGCTGGACGGTCACTAGATGACCGCTTTCGGCGTTCGGCTGCGGCAGGCGATGCGTGACCGCGGGCCGTTGTGCCTGGGCATCGACCCACATCCGGAGTTGTTGACGGCCTGGGGGTTGAGCAGGGACGCCGCCGGCCTGGCGGCCTTCAGCCAGACGTGCGTGACTGCGTTCGACGGGTTCGCCATCGTCAAGCCCCAGGTGGCCTTCTTCGAGGCATACGGTTCGGCAGGCTTCGCGGTGTTGGAGCAGACCATCGCAGCCCTGCGCGAGCGCGGCGTGCTGGTGCTGGCCGACGCCAAGCGTGGCGACATCGGAACCACCATGGCCGCCTATGCCACGGCCTGGGCCGGCGATTCGCCATTGGCCTGCGATGCCGTGACGGCCTCGCCGTATCTGGGCTTCGGCTCGTTGCAGCCGCTGCTGGACGTCGCCGCCGAAAACGACCGCGGCGTGTTCGTGCTGGCTGCCACCTCCAATCCCGAAGGCGCCTCGGTGCAGCACGCGCGCACCCAGTCAGGCGCCAGCATCGCGCAGTCCATGGTGGACGCCGCAGCCGCCGTCAACCGTACGTGGGCGCCGGATTTCGGCTCTGTCGGCGTGGTCGTCGGCGCCACGCTGGCCGATCCGCCGGACGTCAGCGCGCTGTCGGGTCCGGTGCTGGTGCCCGGTGTCGGTGCCCAGGGTGGGCGTCCGGACGCGTTGGCGGGGCTCGGGGGGCGCTGCCGGGCCAGTTGCTGCCCGCGGTGTCACGGGAGGTGCTGCGCTCGGGTCCCGATCCGGCCGCGGTGCGCGCCGCCGCCGAACGGTTACGCGACGAGGTTGCCCACCTGGCGTGAAATGTTCGGGTGGTGTTGACGCAGGCGTCGCCTGGCGGCAAGCCGCATCGGGCAGCGTCGGCACCATGGCTGTGGGTACAGCGGTTGCCAGCGTCTCGATCCCGAAAAGCACTGCACATCAAACGATCACCTGCATGGGTGCGCTGGCACAGGCGTACCGGCAGGAGGGCCGCACCGGCATCGCGCAGGCGTTGGGGGAGTTGGCCGAGGACAGCCGCACCCTGGCGGGCATGTTGCAGGTCTCGGGTGACACCACGGTGCGGGTGCCCGTTGCCACCCTGACTCGCATCGCCGATCATCTGACCGTCGGCGCACAGCGCGAAACCGGCTCAGAAGCCCTCCAGGCAGCGCTGTGGCGCACGGCGGGTCGTCTGCAGCGGTGGATCGCCGATGCGACCACCCAGGCTGCCGCGCAGGCCAAGAAAGCCAAGAAAGCCGAGAAGGCCGCCGCCGGTCGCTGATACCGCGATCGCCGCCCCGGCGTCACACCGGGGCGGCCTCGATCTACCTCTCGACGCACATGCCTACATGTCGGCTGTGCCGATCACGGACACCAGGGCTACGGCAGCTGGAATCAGAGCCCGATCCACTGTCCGAGGAACCAGAAGCCCCAGCCGTTGCCGTTGCCTGCGCGCATCGGAGTGACCTGATGACCCTGGTACATGAAGGGCTGGTGGTCCTGGCGGCCCTGGTCGATGCCGCGCTGGTTCATCGGCGGGTGGTTAGGTCCCGGATTGCCGGGCTGGCAGACGACCTGCCCTGGGCCGCCGCAGGGATTCGGCTGCGCAGCGGCGGTCCCCGTGCCCAACCCGATGAGGCCTGCAACGGCCACGCCGGCGGCAAGCGTGGACATGGCGATTGTGCGGGTGCAGGTCATTTGGTGACTCCTTGGTTCTGCTGTGGCTGGTGAGGTTCACCAACGCCGGCAACGTTAGGGAGCGTGTCTTGGGTCCCGATGTGCCTGCGATGGGCCCGAACTGTGCATCCGGTAACGGCTGGGTCGCGATCATCCTCGTGGGCCTGGTGTGATCGATGAGACAGCTGAGGTTTTGCCGCGGGCTTTGCGTGGTCAACGCCCCTTTGCCCGACACGCGCGACACGCCGCACACAGTTCTGTGAGACCACTGAACCGTCCGGCAGCCACCGAACGGTTGCCCGATCGGTGGTCTCCACGAGTTCAGGGAACCTCTGAACACGTCGAAAAGCGCTGTTGCTCAGGGCCTTCGCCGCTTAACCACATTGCCGGGCAACCCGAGATCGGTTGTCGGGCCGCGACGGGCCCGCGCATCCGGAGCGCGGCGTGTCGAGCCCTACACGCTGGGCCTTTGTCGGTGCGGGAGGGGGGTGGGGTTAGATTTCGTCAGGCAGCGTGGGTACGGTCGTCGTCGCTGGCTGGCGTACCCCGGCCTAGACAAAAAAATGATCACGACCTACCAAGGTTGTGATCGACAAGATGGTTATGAGACGGAGGAACCGTGGCCCTTCCCCAGTTGACCGACGAACAGCGCGCGGCAGCGTTGGAGAAGGCTGCTGCCGCACGTCGAGCGCGAGCCGAGCTCAAAGATCGGCTCAAGCGTGGCGGCACCAACCTGTCCCAGGTGCTCAAGGACGCCGAGACCGATGAGGTCTTGGGCAAGATGAAGGTCTCCGCACTGCTGGAAGCCCTGCCGAAGGTCGGCAAGGTCAAGGCACAGGAGATCATGACCGAACTGGAGATCGCTCCCACCCGCCGCCTGCGCGGATTGGGCGACCGGCAGCGCAAGGCGCTGCTGGACAAGTTCGATCCCTCGTAAGAGGCCGGTGATCGCTGTCGGGGGATCGGACGGCGACGGACACCGCGGCCTTGGCGCCCCTGCGCGCCAAGGCCGGGTGGTCGTGCTGTCCGGTCCCTCCGCGGTCGGCAAGTCGACCGTGGTGCGGTGCCTGCGTGAACGCCTACCTGACCTGCACTTCAGCGTCTCGGCCACCACCAGGGCCCCGCGCCCCGGGGAGGTCGACGGCGTCGACTATCACTTTGTGTCCGCTGATCAGTTCCAGCAGCTGATCGATCGCGGCGAACTGCTCGAATGGGCAGAGATCCACCGCGGCCTGCACCGCTCCGGAACTCCGGCGCAGCCGGTCCGTGACGCGATGGCCGCAGGCCGACCGGTGCTCATCGAGGTCGATCTGGCCGGCGCTCGGTCCGTCAAAGCGGCGATGCCGGAGGCCACCTCGGTGTTCCTGGCCCCACCCAGCTGGGATGACCTCGAGCGCAGGCTCGTCGGCCGCGGCACCGAGTCACCCGAGGTGATGCAGCGGCGTCTCGACACCGCCAGGGCTGAATTGGCGGCGCAGAATGACTTCGATGTCATTGTCGTGAACAGGCAATTGGAGACTGCCTGCGCCGAATTGATATCCTTGCTGGCAGAAACTGCGCCGAGCGCCTGAGGCGTTCGTGAATGCATCCAAATAATCGCCAGGAGACTTCTACGTGACCAATCCCGACACGCTGTCCGTTGACCAACTCGACGCGGCTGCGGGCGGTTCCCTCCAGGGTGCCTACGACACGCCGCTGGGCATCACCAACCCGCCCATCGACGAGCTGCTGGATCGCGCTTCCAGCAAGTACGCGCTGGTGATCTACGCCGCCAAGCGTGCCCGGCAGATCAACGACTACTACAACCAGCTCGGCGACGGCATCCTCGAGTATGTCGGCCCGCTGGTCGAGCCGGGTCTGCAGGAGAAGCCGCTGTCGATCGCGATGCGCGAGATCCACGGCGACCTGCTCGAGCACTCCGAAGGCGAACAGAGCTAGACACCGCGCGATGAGGCTCGGGGGCCATGTGAACGGATGGCAGTGCGGATGAGCCGGAAACGGGTTGTCGTCGGTGTGGCCGGCGGAATCGCCGCCTACAAGGCTTGTTCGGTGGTCCGTCAGCTCGCCGAAGCAGGCCACGACGTCCGCGTCATCCCCACCGAGTCCGCACTGAGGTTCGTCGGTTCTGCCACCTTCGAGGCGCTCTCCGGCCACCCCGTGCACACGGGTGTCTTCGAGGACGTCTCCGAAGTGCCCCACGTGCGGCTCGGCCAGGAAGCCGACCTGGTGGTCATCGCTCCCGCCACCGCCGACCTGCTGGCCCGCGCCGTCGGCGGCCGCGCTGACGATCTGCTCACGGCGACCCTGCTGACCGCACGCTGTCCGGTGCTCTTCGCCCCGGCCATGCACACCGAGATGTGGCTGCACCCGGCCACCGTGGCCAATGTCGCGACCCTGCGCAGCCGCGGCGCCGTGGTGCTCGAACCCGCCTCCGGCCGCCTCACCGGCGCCGACACCGGACCGGGCCGGCTGCCCGAGCCCGAGGAAATCACCACTTTCGCCCAGCTGCTGCTGGAACGCTCCGATGCCCTCCCGCTGGACCTGGCCGGGGTCAAGATCCTCGTCACCGCCGGTGGCACCCGCGAACCCCTGGACCCGGTGCGCTTCCTGGGCAACCGCAGCTCCGGAAAGCAGGGATACGCCGTGGCGCGGGTCGCCGCCCAGCGCGGCGCCGACGTCACGCTGATCGCGGGCAATACGGCTGGTCTCGTGGACCCGGCGAGTGTGCACGTCGAGCACATCGGTTCGGCCGCACAACTGCGCGACGCGGTGTCCAAACACGCCCCTGACTTCAATGTGTTGGTGATGGCGGCCGCGGTCGCCGACTTTCGCCCCGCACAGGTGGCAACCACCAAGATGAAAAAGGGCGGCGCGTCGGAGCCGTCCGCGATCGACCTGGTGCGCAACGACGACGTGCTGGCCGGCGCGGTACGCGCCCGTGCCGACGGACAGCTGCCCAATATGCAGGCCATCGTCGGCTTCGCAGCCGAGACCGGCGACGCCTCGGGAGACGTGTTGTTCCATGCCCGCGCCAAACTGGCGCGCAAGGGGTGTGACCTGCTGGTGGTCAACGCCGTCGGGGAGGGCCGCGCTTTCGAGGTGGACAGCAACGACGGCTGGCTGCTGGCCGCCGACGGCACCGAAGCAGCGTTGGAGCACGGCTCCAAAACACTCATGGCGAGCCGTATTGTGGACGCGATCGGACAGCTCCTTCAATCTGGGACACACTAGGTGGGCGACTGTCTGCTTCGATTTGCCTACGCCCGCGCCTGAAAGGCACTCTGCGGGGGCTGACGATGACACTGGCGATAAACTTCGCCTGGCTAAATTCTGATTGAGGGCCATGCGCCGGAAGGGATGGGGACGTGAGCAAAGCACGGCTGTTCACGAGCGAGTCGGTTACCGAGGGGCATCCTGACAAGATCTGTGACGCCATCAGTGACTCGGTGCTCGACGCGCTCCTGGCCGAGGACCCGCGCTCACGCGTGGCCGTCGAGACGTTGGTCACCACCGGCCAGGTCCACGTCGCCGGTGAAGTGACCACCAGCGCCTACGCCGACATCCCCAAGATCGTCCGGGACCGCATCCTCGACATCGGCTACGACTCGTCCACCAAGGGCTTCGACGGCGCCTCGTGCGGCGTCAACATCGCCATCGGTGCGCAGTCACCCGATATCGCGCAAGGTGTGGACACCGCCCACGAGACGCGCGTCGAAGGCGCCGCCGATCCGCTGGACCTCCAGGGCGCCGGCGACCAGGGCCTGATGTTCGGTTATGCCATCAAGGACACCCCGGAACTGATGCCGCTGCCTATCGCACTGGCACACCGGCTGTCGCGCCGCCTGACCGAGGTCCGCAAGAACGGCGTGTTGCCGTACCTGCGACCTGACGGCAAGACCCAGGTCACCATCCAGTACGACGGCACCACCCCGGTGCGGCTGGACACCGTGGTGCTCTCCACGCAGCACGCCGCCGACATCGACCTGGACACGCTGCTGGCGCCGGACATCCGCGAGAAGGTGGTCAACACCGTTCTCGACGACCTCGCCCACGAGACACTGGACACCTCCGACTTCCGGCTGTTGGTCAATCCGACCGGCAAGTTCGTGCTCGGCGGCCCCATGGGCGACGCGGGGCTGACCGGCCGCAAGATCATCGTCGACACCTACGGCGGCTGGGCCCGCCACGGCGGTGGCGCCTTCTCCGGCAAGGATCCGTCAAAGGTGGACCGCTCCGCCGCGTACGCAATGCGCTGGGTGGCCAAGAACGTCGTCGCCGCCGGTCTGGCCGAGCGCGTCGAGGTCCAGGTGGCCTACGCCATCGGCAAGGCCGCCCCCGTGGGTCTGTTCGTCGAGACCTTCGGCACCGAAACCGTGGATCCGGCCCGCATCGAGAAGGCCATCACCTCGGTGTTCGATCTGCGTCCCGGCGCGATCGTGCGCGACCTGGACCTGCTGCGCCCCATCTACGCGCAGACTGCCGCGTACGGCCACTTCGGCCGCACCGACATCGAGCTGCCATGGGAGCAACTGAACAAAGTCGACGACCTCAAGGCTTCCGTCTGAGGGTCGTCACGTTTGATCTGTTCAGCGCGCTGACCGACTCACGCCGGGGCGGGTCGGCTGTGTTCGACGAGCTCGCCCGTGAGCGGGGGTGGGCGGTCAGCGGTGAGCAGCTCTACGACGAGTGGGACCGCCGCAACAAAGAGGCACAGCGGCTGGTCGACCTCCGCGAGCAGTGGGTATCCTTCGCCTCGATCTCGCGGGATGCGCTGGACGCCGCGTATTCGGCGCTGGGCCTGTCGGCTGATCCGGACGCCGACATCGCCCGTGTCCAAGCCGGCGTCGCCGACTGGCCGCTGTGGCCCGACGTCGCCGAAGGACTGGCTGCGGTGTCCGAGCATGCCCGCATCGGCATCCTCTCCAACGTCGACGACGCGCTGGCGCGTACCACCCGTGCGTATGCGCTTGTCGATCCCGATCTTGTGCTGTCCTCCGAGCGGCTCGGCGCCTACAAACCCGACCCGGCGATCTACCGGCGGGCCCGAAATCTGCTGGGCGAGGAGGTGGTGCACGTCGCCGCCTCCGCCCGTGATGTCCGCGGTGCGCTGGAGTCCGGCATCTCCACCGTCCGCCTGGTGCGGCCGGGACACCGGCTCGATCCCGACGGCCCGGTACCCACCGCGGTGGTGAACACGGTGGGCGAGTTGGCCCTGCGCGCATTTTGATGTCCACCGTGCCGCCAGCGGCGCCCTCATCCCGCAGCGGTTCCCGCGTGGCGACGTCTGACCGGCGTGCTGAGTCGGGCCTGCCGTAGCGGCACATCTCCGTGCTTGTCGAAGTAGTAGCTGTTGGCCTGCGCGCAGCTGTCCTGCCAGAAGATCTGCCGGTGCCAGCGACTGCCCGCCGGCGCCGGTGATCGGGTAGCCGGTCGCGTCGATGTCCATGACGTTGAATCCGGTGGCCAGTACCAGTACGTCGAGCTGATGCAGTTCACCGTCTGCGGTCTGCACACCGGCGGGGCGCACCGCGGTGATGGGTTCGATGGCCAGCAGTCTTATCTGTAAGGCAGGGCCGAAGTTTCAGCGTTCTTGCTGGTTCGTGCTTGTTCGATATGTGTATGTGATGGGGATGCATAGAGTTCGCGTGTTACCCGTGTGTAGGTGGATCCGTTGACACACCTGGTAGTTGCGGCGCCGTCTGCCCATGGGCTTGCTCAGCACTGACTGTGGCCCGCATTGGACTGCATGGCAGGAGATGTCGTGTTTATTCGTCGTCTTCGCCGGTGTTGAGTACGCCGAAGTCGATGTGGATGGCCAGCGGGCCATCGGTGTCGCTGGTGAGCAGGATGGGGAAGGCTCCGTCGCCGTAGCCGCTGTGGCTGACGATGATGTTGTGTTCGCGGTCGCTGGCGGGGATGTTGGCGTAGTGCATGGGTAGTGGGGTGAGAGTGTCGAGTTCCAGTTCACTGGTATTGGTGTAGCGGTCGGTGTGTCCGACCAGGAAGTCCTCGATGAGGATCATGGCGCCGCACTGTCGTCAGTAACGCCGAACTTGCGGGCGGTCTCGCGCATGAGCGGGACGATGACCTCTGGATCGCGGCCGGCGAGATTGGTGGCGTCGTTGCCGTAGTGGTTGGCGATGGTCGGATTCCCGCCACAGGCGATGGCTTTCTTGACGGTCGGCACATCGCACCTCATCACGATCCAAGAGAAAGCGGTGTTGCCGAACCGTCTGTCTTGAATGTTGGGGTCAGCGCCAGCATCCAACAGCGCTGCGACGATCTCCGATTGTCCCTGTTCGGCGGCGTAGTGCAGGGGGGTTAAGCCGTCGGCGTCTTGAGCGTTGACGTCGTGCTTGCCGCTGGCCACCAACGCCAAGTACTCCTCCACGTCATACTCCATATCGAACATGTGCAGCGGAGTCCGCACCATCACAACCTCTTTTCTGCTTGCGTGGGGTTTTCGATCACTGTAGGCGCTCGTGGCGGCGCCGCGGTTTGGTGAGTTCGACTTCGTGTCACCGGTTTTGGCGTTTGCGTTTCTTCTGTGCTTGGGTGTCGCGTTTTTTCTTCTTCGGTTCGCTCTTCTTTTGTCGTCTTTCTTCTTGCTGCCGTTGTTGGAGGAGTTTTTGCGGTCTTTGTTGCCGCCGCGGTCATCGCGTTGCTGCGAGCTACTGGTGCCCGAGCGTGATTCAGACGATTCGGAGTCGTCTTGCTGTCCGGAACCTAGTGGCACGGTTCGGGTGGCGTTGGTGTCGCGCATCTCGGCGTTGATGTTGGCGCGTTCTGAGGAGGGCCGGATGTTCGGGGTGGGGTTGTCGATTTCATCCCGCAACCGGCGCCGAGCGGTTGGGTCAGCTGCCAGCTGCGGGTACTGGAGTTCTCCCACTGCAGTCGGCTCGCATCGTTTTCCCATTCCACGACTTCCCGACGAGATAACCCGTACTTATCGGCCGCCACCGGAGCGCCGTGACCCCACGATCCACCGACGCTCTGCTCGCCAGCGCCAAGATCCGAAAAGCGCTGCGCGAGATGCAGAAAAAGGGTCTGGACATCAACATCAACGCCGTGGCCAACTACGCCCACGTCGCCCGCAAGACCATCTACAACCATCCCGATCTGGAACAGGGGATCCGTGCCGCGGCCACCACAGCCGCACCGCGATCAGCCGAACCTCCGCCCGATACGGCGACCGGGAATAGCAGCATTACCGCTGCACTGCGTGATCAACTGCGCAGCCAGAAACACCCCTACGGCGCCGACATCGCCGCACCCAAATCCCAAATCAAGCAACTACAGCAAGAACTGGCCGCCGCCCACGGCGAACTGCAGCGACTCCGGACCATCACCGCCGCACAACGAGGAACCCCATGAGGTTCACACGACAAACGCCACCACTCGGGCCCGATCTGATCCGCAGCAACCTCACGCCGAGAATGCACGATGCGTACCCTGTCTGGATGGCAAGGATCTCGGATGTGTGACCAGCGCACACTTGATGACTTGATCATCGCGGATTCCACTGTGTGGCAGCGTATCCGGTCGTGGGCACGCGAGGGTCCGAATACGGTTCTGCCGATCACGGCTGGCTGAAACTCTTCGGCGGCGGAACCGCGGACATGCCAGCCTTTCTCGACCTCATGACGTCCGGTCTGCGGGCCGGCATGTGCGCCATCGATGTCCTCGGTGGCGTGTTTGCGCTCAACTGGGGCGCATTTCCAGGAGCGCACCACCGTATCTGGTATTGGGCGCCAGCCACGTTGGCTTGGCTAGAGTGCGGTGAGTGGACCCACTTCGATCTGGTCTGGTCTGCTCTCACCGGTGGGCTGGACCGGTTCTACGAAGACCTCCGCTGGCCAGGCTGGCAGGACGACGTTGCACAGCTTGACGCAGACCAGGGCTACACACTGATGCCGCAGCCGTTCAGCGTTGAGGGTCGCGACGTCGCACTGTCCCACAAGGCAGTGGTCCCGATGGCCGAGATCTGCCGCGTCATGTACATGTTCACCGGCCCAGGCGGAGTGTTCGACGGAACCAGCGACCGCTACCCGATGTTCTGGCTCCGGGGACCACATGCGCGCCCCGACATCGACCGATTCACGGACTAACCCAACCGGCATCCGCCGCCGCGCCCGACGGCACCAGAGAAGTACAGCCGCAAAGACGACCTCAGAATGCCCAGAGTTTGATCGCGGCACCGATCCCGGAGAACCCGGCGCCGACGATCACGCAGTGGTGCCCGGGCATCACCACACTCAGGAGTGCAGTGCCGCCCGCAGGGCCGATAAGCCGCGATCCATCGCCTCGGTGCAGGCCGGGATCACCCCAGCGAAGCCCAAGTAGCCGTGCACCAATGTCTCGGCGTGGTCGACCGTCACCGAAACGCCTGCCGCCGAGAGTAATTCGGCATAGGTGAGCCCGTCGTCGCGCAGCGGGTCGTGGCCGGCGACGGCGACATACGCCGGGGCCAGTCCGTCGAAGTGGGCCGCGCGCCCCGGAGCCAGGGTGGCGGGCACGTCTGCCGGGTCGATCTCGCCGGCGTACCACGCCGAGAACGCCTCGATGGAGCGCAGATCCAGAATGGGTGCCTCGGCGTTCTCGGTGAACGACGGCAACGAGTTGTCCCACATCACCGTCGGATACCAGAGCAGTTGGAAGGTCAGATCCAGGCCCGGTTCGTCACGTGCCAGCTGCGCCATCACCGCCGCGAGGTTTCCGCCCGCGGAATCGCCGGCGACCGCCAGGCGGGAGCTGTCGGCGCCGAACTCGGCGGCGTGGGCGGCCACCCAGCCAACGGCGGCCCAGGCGTCGTCCACGGCCGCTGGATGCGGATGTTCGGGAGCCAGGCGGTAGTCCACCGACACCACCACCGCGTCTGCTCCGACGGCGTGCTGTCGGGCGGTGCCGTCGTAGGTGTCGAGATCGCCGACGGCGAACCCGCCGCCGTGGAAGAACACCACGACCGGCAGCGTCGCACCCGCGGACGGCGGCGTGTAGATCCGCACCGGCAGGGGTCCGCCAGGTCCGTCGAGTACCCGGTCCTGGGCGTCGACCTCCGGGAGGATCGGCTGGCGGGGCAGCGCCCGGAATCGGGCGCGCGCCGCCTCCGGACCGCCGTCGGTGGTCAGCTGGAACGGCATGGCGTCCAGGACCTTCTGCAGAATTGGATCTAAACCGGGCATCACGACAACCTACGTGGCCATGGCCGCGGGTGGGTGAGCGCGTCCGGCCAGGGTTTCTGATGACTTGCTGGAGTGCGGGTGTTGCGCGTCGTCGGCTGCTGACGGCGGTGGCCGACGCGACGTGTGACGCCGCTTACAATCCGGCCGACGGGCTGGCGCCGAGCGCGGTGTTGTGGCGCGTGGTCCCAGTTCAGCGGGATGTTGATGGCGAAGATTCCGGGTCGGAACTGCGGGTCGCCTGTCGGGAACCGACACATTTGTCGCTGGCGGGCGGGGGTGGCGTCGCTGATGGTGTTGTGTAGCGGCTGTTCTTTGCCCAAAGCGAAGTTTGCTGACGGGCCTTCAGCAAAAAGGTAGCCCCCCGCACCGGCACCGGGTGACCCAGAATTGTCGCCGGAATTGTGTGCGCAGGTGGGCCGCGGGGTTCGAGGAGAGTAGATGACAGACGCCAAGCAGGGCGGAGACGGGCGGTCGCTGTCGTTGGCGCCTCTGACGGTCTTGGAACTCGGACCCGATGAGTTGGTGGACGTGGCCGCGGCCGCCGGTTTCGACGCGGTGGGGCTGCGGCTGATCCGCGCGACGCCCGAGGAGCCGTTGCGCCCCTCGATCGGGCGGACACCCCTGGTTCGCGACATCAAGCTCCGGCTCGACGATTCCGGCCTGCGCCTGATCGACATCGAGGTGTTGCGGCTGCGTCCGGACACCCACGTGCGCGACGACTACGGCGCCTTCCTCGAGACCGGTGCGTTCCTGGGGGCCGAACAAGTTCTGGTCACCGGCAACGACCCCGACCACGCCCGCACCGCCGAGCGGTTCGCCGAGCTGGCGGAACTGGCCGCTGACTACGGTATGGCGCCCAACCTCGAACCGATGCCGTGGACCGAGGTGAAGAACCTGCAGGAGGCCGTCTCGATCGTCGCGCGCGCCGGGCACGACAACGTGGGGCTGCTGGTCGATGCGATCCATTGGGACCGCGCCCTGAACACCCCGGCTCAGCTTTCTGCTTTGCCCCGCAACTGGATTCGCTACGCACAGATCTGCGATGCCGTGGCCGAGCGGCCCACGACAGTGGAGGAGATGATCTACCAGGGCCGCGTCGCGCGGCTGTTGCCCGGCCAGGGCAGCATCGACCTGGTGTCGATGCTGCGGGCGCTGCCCGCCGATATCCCGATCAGTGTCGAGGCGCCGGTGTTGTGGGACGCACCGGCGGCCGTCCGCGCCAAGGCCGCACAACGTGCCGCCCGCGCGGTGCTCGAGCTGGCGGACGGCGACGAAGACCGGCGGTCCATGCGCTACGCCTGAGCTCCGGCCGGCGGGAGTAACTTCTCCACCATGGCGTCGCTAGCGGACACCCGGACCCGTACCCCGGCATGGACCACCCGGCTGTGGGTGGCAGGGGCACTGGTGGGCGCGGCGTACGGGCTGTTCCTGGTGGTGGCGGCGTCCGGCCTGCCCGCGGGCGCTGATCTCACCGGCCGGTTTCCCGGCCAACCACTGATCAAGGCGTTGATGGCGGTGCTGCTCGCCGTCGCCGCGACGTTCACCCCGCGCCCGCGTGAGCGGCGCTGGCTGCTGGGCGCACTGGTGTTCTCCGCGGTGGGCGACTTCTTGTTGGCGATGCCCTGGTGGGAGCCGTCCTTCGTCGGCGGCCTCGGTGCGTTCCTGGTGGCGCACCTGTGCTTTCTGGGTGCACTGCTGCCACTGGCGACAGTCACCCGGCCCCGCGTGGCGGCCTCGGCACTGGTGGTGCTGGTCTGTGCGGCGCTGCTGGTCTGGTTCTGGCCTGCCCTGGCGGCACAGGGGTTGACCGTCCCGGTGGTGCTTTACATCGGGGTGCTCGGCGCGATGGTGTGTGCCGCCCTGCTGGCGGGGTTGCCGACGTGGTGGACCGCGCTGGGTGCGCTGTGTTTCGCCGCGTCCGACGCGATGATCGGCATCAGCCAGTTCATCCGCGTCGATCAGCTTCTGGCAGTGCCGATCTGGTGGGGATACGCGGCGGCCCAGGTGCTGATCACCGCGGGTCTGTTCTTCGGGCGCGGGACGGCGCCGGACGCCCAGTGACCACACAGCGCCGGGCTGCCGAGACGGCGCCCATCGCCAGGGTGCTGCCCATGCTCACAGTGCCCCATCTCGACCGCGAATTCGACTACCTGGTGTCCGAGGAGCAGTCCGAGGAAGCGCAGCCGGGGGTGCGGGTGCGGGTGCGGTTCAGCGGCAGGCTGGTCGACGGGTACCTGCTGGAGCGCCGCTTCGACACCGATCACGACGGCAAGCTGGGGTGGCTGGACCGCGTGGTGTCACCGGAGCCGGTGCTGACCCCGGAGGTGCGGCGGCTGTGCGAGGCGGTGGCGGCGCGCTACGCAGGCACCCGCCCTGATGTGCTGCGCCTGGCCATTCCACCTCGGCACGCCCGAGTGGAACGCGAAATGGCTACTGCTGCAGAGCAAGTGGAGATCGCAGGGTCGGATCCGGCGGCCTGGGCACGCTACCGCCGGGGCGACGGTTTCCTGGATGCGCTGCACCACGGCCGCGCTGCCCGCGCAGTGTGGCAGGCGCTGCCCGGCGAGAGCTGGACCGAGCGGTTCGCCGAAGCGGCGGCGGCCACGGTCAGCGGCGGGCGCAGTGTGCTGGCGGTGGTGCCCGACCAACGTGACGTCGACGCACTACACGCGGCTGTGGTGGGCCGCTGCGGGCAGGACATCACCGTGGCACTGGCGGCGGGATTGGGCCCGGCGGCGCGCTATCGACGGTGGCTGGCGGCACTGCGGGGATCAGCGCGGGTGGTGATCGGTACCCGCAGTGCGGTGTTCGCGCCCGTCGTGGATCTGGGACTGGTGCTGATCTGGGACGACGGTGACGACAACCTCACCGAACCCCGCTCGCCGTATCCGCACGCCAGGGAGGTGGCGATGCTGCGCTCCCATCAAACCGGATGTGCCGCCGTGATCGGCGGTTTCGCGCGCACCGCCGAGGCGCAGGCGCTGGTGCGCAGCGGATGGGCCCACGACCTGGTGGCAGCGCGGCCGGTGGTGCGGGCGCGTGCGCCGAGGGTGGTGGCCCTCGACGACAGCGGGTTCGCCGAGGAGCGTGATCCGGCGGCACGCAGCGCCCGGCTGCCCTCGATGGCCTTGCAGGCCGCCAGGATGGCACTCAAGTCCGAGCATCCGGTGCTGATCCAGGTGCCGCGACGGGGGTATGTCCCGTCTCTGGCGTGTGGTCGGTGCCGCACCATCGCGCGCTGTCGGCACTGCACCGGACCGCTGTCGCTCACCGGACCCGCCGCTGACCAGGGTGGCGCGGTATGCCGCTGGTGTGGGCGCGCGGAGACAGCACTGCGGTGCGCGCGGTGCGGTTCGGATGCGGTGCGTGCCACGGTCATCGGAGCTCGGCGCACTGCCGAGGAACTGGGCCGCGCATTCCCCGGGGTGTCGGTGCTGACGTCGTCGGGGGAGTCCATGCTGAGCGCGGTCGACGCCGGTCCGGCGCTGGTGGTGGCCACCCCCGGCGCCGAACCCACCGCGGCCCACGGTTATGGCGCCGCTCTGCTGCTGGACAGCTGGGCGCTGCTGGGCCGTCAGGACCTGCGTGCCGCCGAGGACACCCTGCGTCGGTGGATGGGTGCCGCTGCGCTGGTGCGCCCGCACGCCGATGGCGGCACGGTTGTGGTGGTGGCCGACTCCGCCATCCCCACCGTGCAGGCCCTGATCCGCTGGGACGCGGTGGGGCACGCCGAATCCGAGCTGGACTCCCGCGCCGAGGTCGGGCTGCCGCCGAGTGTGCACATGGCCGCGCTCGACGGCGCCGCGGCCGCAGTGGATGCCTTGCTCCAGGACGCCGAGCTACCCGCCGACGCCGAGGTGCTGGGACCGGTGGAGCTACCACCGGGGGTGCGCAGGCCCGCAGGTGCCGCCGACGACGCCGAGATCATCCGGATGCTGGTTCGGGTGCGCCGCAGCGAGGGCGGCGCCCTGGCGACGGCCTTGCGCCGCGCCGCCGGTGTGCGCAGCGCGCAGCGTGATCAGGAGCCGGTGCGCATCCAGGTGGACCCGTTGCACATCGGCTGATCGGGCGTCAGGACCGCGCGCAGCGCACCGATTCCTCAGCGCTGTGACGGGCTGCGAGCACGACGTCGGCGACGGCCCCGACGTGCGGTTCGCGCACGATCGAATGGTGATCGCAGTCCACCACGTCGATGGTGAGGTCGCCGGTCAGGATTCGCGGCCACAGCCGGTGGTCGTCGCGGTTGAGATGGCTGAGCAGCAGATGCGCCCGTCCGTTCCACGGCGTGGGCCGGTGGGCGTACCCCGTCATCATCCCGACCTCTTCGACGGCCATGGTGCGCCGCGCGTACCCGCCGACCACCAGGCCCGCCAGCGGTATCCGCTTCTGCCGGTCCCACCACAGCTCGAAACCACCTGCGGCCTCGGCTTGTTCGAGTGTCACCGTGACGTCGGGCAATTCCGAGCGGGCATCCCTGGCCACCTTGGGGGACAGCCAGGGGTCGAGCATGACGACGAGTTCCACCACGGCGCCCTGGGCTTCCAGCAGATGAGCGACCTCCAAGGCGATGTGCGAGCCCAGCGAGTGGCCGACCAGCGTGTACGGGCCGTCGTGCTGGATGCGGCGGACATCACGCAGATGCCGCAGCGCTGCCCGACGGACCGACAGATCCGGAATCTCGTGTTTCTGCAGGCCTTTCGGCTCGAATGCGTACACCGCGGTGTGTGGTCCGACGCGCTCGGCAAGCGGTGCGAAGCACAGCGCGGAGGCACCTGCGCCGGTGAAGCAGAACAGGGGAGCCGGTGACGTCGCCGCTGACACCGGCCGTAGCGCCACGGTGGTGGGACTCAGCTGGGTGCGATCGGATACCGGGCGGGCCCCGCCCGCCTCGGCGATCCTGGCCGCGAACTCCGCAACAGTGGGAGCGCCCGCCAGATCTGTTGGCTGCACGTCAATCCCGTGTGATTCCCGCAATGCCAGGGCCATCTGGACAGCGGACATGGAATCTCCGCCGAGGGCGTAGAAGCTGTCGGCGCGACCGACCGCATCGACGTGGAGGACCTCACCCCAGAGCCGGCTCACCAACGACTCGTGGTGGTTGCGTGGTGCTGCGAAAATCGGGCGGCTGGGCGTGGGCAGCGCGGCCCGGTCGATCTTGCCACGGTCGCCGCGGGGCAGCGCGGGCAGAACGACGATGTGGGCGGGCACCATCCACGGCGGCAGGTCACGGTGCAGCCGGGTGCGCACTTCGGCGATCGAGGGGGTCCTGGCGGTGGTGGTGGGGGCGATGTAGGCGACCAGCGCGGTGGACTGACCTCGCTCGCTGCTCGCTCGGTCCGAAACGACGACTGCCTCACGGATGTCGTCGTAGGACAGCAGGGTGACTTCGACTTCGGTGGGTTCCACCAGATAGCCCCGGATCTTGACGGTGCTGTCCGCGCGCCCCGAGAGCACCAGGTTGCCGTCGGCGTCCCAGCGGCCGACATCGCCGCCGGAATAGGTGGTGGTGGCGTCCGGGTTCACGACGAACGACGCCGTGGCGGCCTCCGGGTCGAGGTACCCGGCACCCAGGTGACGCGACGTGATGGTCACCGCGCCGTGCTCGTCGACGGTGACGTCCTTGTGCGGGGCTGGGATTCCAACGGGGATCACGCCGGTCGGTAAGGGCGCGCCGGGAGCGATGTCGTGGCTGGCGATCGCGAGGGTCTCGGTGGAGCCGGCCCAGTTGGTGAACACTGCTGCGGGCGCCAGCTCACGTGCCAGGCGGATGTGTCGGGCGTGCGCGGCTTCTCCGGTGACGACGATACGGCGAACCCGGGGCAAAGTGGCGCCGCGGGCGCAGGCATGCAGGACGTCGATGAATGCCGGTGTGCAGGTGATGATCTCGACGCCGGATTCGGCGATGCGGCTGAAGGCCTCGGGCCCGGTGTGCTCGCGGGGGTCGATGCCGATGATCTCGGCGCCGCCCAGCAGCGAGCCGATCAGCACGTTGAGCCCGCCGGCGAAACTGATCGGCATGCACAACGCCACCGTGCGGCCGTCTGCCAGCCCGAACCGGTCGCCCAGCAGCTGCGCGTCGGCCAGCCACAAACCGTGGGTGTGCAGCACGGCCTTGGGGGTTCCGGTGGAGCCCGAGGTGAACTGGATGCTGGTCACGTCGTCGAGCCCGACGGCCACCGGCCCCGGGAGCCCGACGGGATTGTCCCGGCGGGGATCGACCCGCACGACGTCGTAGTTGTTGGCGTCGAGGATGGCGGCGATGGTGTCGACCCGGTTCTGCGGGGTGGCCGGGTCCACGGTCACCACCGTGGTGCCCGCGGCGAACAGGCCGAGGATGGCCGCCACCGTGGCGGGATCCAGCGGCGCGTCCACCATGGCCGCCGTCCGGCCGGGAGTCGGCAGGGCCCAGCCCTGCGCCGCGGCGAGCAACTGTCCATAGCTGATGTCCCCGGCCGGGGTGCGCAGTGCGGTCTGATCGCGGCGGGCACGGGCGGTGGACTCGAAGTGAGCTGAGACCGAAGCGAACTCGATCGGACGCTCGGGCGGCACCGGCGGGTTCTCGGTCGGTAGGTCGGCATCCGGGTCGACGGAGCAGCCGCGGCGGCGCAGGAGCACCGCCGCACCGGACACCAGCACCGCTACCAGCGCTACGGCCGCCCGCAGCAGCGTTACGACAGTGCGCGGGGTGGACGAGTCAGCAGGTGCGGTGGCGTGGGCGCGGGCCGGCCGGGTCATGAATCGGGACATCCCATCGCGGTAGTGCGGCGAACCTCGACGAAAAGGTTCCGATCTGGAATTTGGGTAGGTTAACCTAACAACATGGTGTCGGCAACCACGCGACACCGGTGACCACAGACGCGCCGTCGCGAGTTTGGCAACGCATCGTGTGCAGATCGGCCCCCTGCGCATAGGGTGAGAGTCGCAACTGCAGACGGAGGCAGGCATGGGGCGGATCTGGCGGGTGGTCAGGTGGTCGATCCTGTTGGGGCTCATCACATTCGCTGTTCTGTGGCCGCTGGGCTTCGCACCGTTCTCCGGCAACGGCGGTGAGGTCACCGAGGATCTGGTGTCGATCATCGACTACCGGGGGGACTACGTCGTCAACCGCGACGGCAACCTGGAGGCCACGGAGACCATCACCGCGGACTTCCCCAGCGGCCGGCACGGCCTGTTCCGTTACTGGGACGTGGCCAACCAGAACAGCCCGTACGTTCGTCAGCCTCCCGAGGTCGTCTCCATCACCGTCGACGGCGAACCCGCCGAGTACCAGATGCTGTGGGAGACCGGCGAACGGTTCCGCGTGGCCAAGATCGGCGACCCGGACCAGTACCTGGACCTCGGACCGCACGTCTTCCAGATCCGCTACACCATCGCCGGGGTGCTGGATCCCGTCAGCACCGGCGCAGGGAAGGACTTTGCCGGCGCCGACGGCGACCCGGATGCTGCCCCGTCGGTGTTCTACTGGAACGTCATCCCACCGGGCTGGAACAACAGGATCGACCGGGCCCGGATCACGGTGAGCCTGCCCGGACGTGTGCCTGGCGCCCAGTGCGCGGTCGGTTATGGCACCGGCGCCGAATGCACCCGCCTCGACATCCAAGGGGACACGGTCACCGTCGAAGCCACCGACCTCGAGCCCCGTACCCCGGTGACCCTGCGCGCCGGCGTCGACGTGCCCACCCCGCCGCGCGCCGAGATGCCGTGGTCGTTCACCTGGGATCGAGTCCTCGGCACATCGGAATCCAACCTGGTGTGGGTGGCCGCCGTGACCCTCGCAGGTGCGGTGATGGCCGTGGCCATGTTCCGGATGACCGTGGAAAAGGAGCCCGGCTTCCCGCTGCAGTACGCCCCGCCGGAGTCGCTGGGCCCGGTGCAGTTCGAGTACATCCGCACCGAGTCGGTGCCCAAGAACGGGCTGTCCGCCACGCTGTTCCACCTCGCCGAGCGCGGGCTGGTGGAACTGCGCCAGGTGGGCGAGAAGAAGTGGGAGGTGCTCGGCCGGGGAGACCAGGGCGCCTGGGCGTCGGTGGACCCGGTGACTCTCGCGGTGGGTTCGGCGCTGAAGGTGACGCGCCCAGGCCAGGAGTTTCGCGCCAACGGCACCGAGACGGCAGGCAAGAAGCTGTCGAAGGCCAAGACCGAGATGACCGACGCCGTGGAGAAATGGGCGCAGGACCGCGGGCTGATCGTCAAGCGCCGCGGCGAACTCTGGGTGCGGGCGGCCAACGTGGTCTCCGTGCTCCTGGCGGTGTGCGCGACCCTTCGCTGGGGCTTCTCCGGCACCATCTGGGTGGTGCCGTTCGCCCTGTTCTTCCTGCTGACAGCACGGTCGTGGCGCGACGGCGTTGGCACCCGCCGCACCCCGGCCGGGCGTGAACTGTGGTCGCGCGCAGGCGGATTTCACCGCATGCTGTCCACCGACTCGGCCGAGGCCCGTTTCGACTTCGGCGCCCGCAAGGATCTCTACAGTGCCTACATGCCCTACGCGGTGGCCGCCGGGGTGGCGACACTCTGGGCGCAGAAGTACCAGACGATCACCGGAATGCCTGCGCCCCAACCGCAGTGGTACTACTCCACCGGCGGGCACCAGACTCTGGTCGGCGGTTCCGGCGGAGGTTTCGACAGTTTCGAATCGGCGTTGTCGTCGTCCATCAGCGCCTACACCGCCGCGCAGTCGTCGAGCAGCAGCGGAGGCAGCAGCAGCGGCGGTGGCGGCGGCGGCGGTGGTGGCGGTGGCGGTGGAGGAGGTTCATGGTGACCTGGGTGCTGGCGGTGGTGCTAGCCGTCGCGGTGGCGGTGCTGGTGGTGTTCGTCCTCGGCTACAACAAATTGCGCACCGCCGACGTCCGCGTCGACGAGGCGCTCGGCGGAATCGACGTCGAACTCACCCGGCGGGCTTCGCTGATTCCCAGTCTGGTGCACACCGTGCAGACCTTCGCCACCCACGAGAAGAGGGTCCTGGACAACATCACCGCGGCCCGCACCGCGCTCGAGGTGTCCACCCACGGCACGTCGGTGGCCCAGCGCAGCGCGGCCGAACGTCAGCTCGACACCGCGTTGGGCCAGGTGCTGGCGCTGGGACAGAACTATCCGCAGCTGTCGTCGTCGGCCAACTTCCTGGACTTGCAACACAATCTCACCGACACCGAGAACAAGCTGGCCTTCGCCCGTCAGTACTACAACGATGCCGCCGCGACGGTGAACAAGTTGATCGGCACCATCCCGTGGATGTACGTCGCGGGACGGGCCGGGGTGTCGCAGCGGGAGTACTACCAGACGCCGCGGTGACCGGAGCCGCGCGGCGAGGTCTCTAGACTGTCCCGGTGCGTCTCGTCTTCGCCGGTACCCCGGAACCCGCGCTCCCGGCGTTGCAGCGGCTGATCGACTCGCCGCGGCACGAGGTGGCCGCGGTGCTGACTCGTCCCGATGCAGTGTCGGGACGCCGCGGCAAACCCACCCCGTCACCGGTGGCGCAGCTGGCGGCCGATCACAACATCACCGTGCTGCGGCCCACCCGGCCCAACTCACCGGAGTTCGTCGCCGAACTGGCCACCTACGAGCCGGAGTGCTGTCCGGTGGTGGCCTATGGCGCCCTCCTCGGCGCCGGGCTGCTGGCAGTCCCGCCCAGGGGGTGGGTCAACCTGCACTTCTCACTGCTGCCTGCCTGGCGCGGTGCCGCGCCGGTGCAGGCCGCCATCGCCGCGGGTGACGAGGTGACCGGCGCCACCACATTCCGGATCGAACCGGACCTGGACTCCGGTCCCGTGTACGGGATGGTCACCGAGACCATCAAAGCCGGTGACACCGCAGGCGACCTGCTGACCCGGTTGGCCGAGTCCGGAGCGGTACTGCTGTCCTCGACGCTCGACGGGATCGGCGACGACGTGCTGGTGCCGGTGCCGCAACCTGCCGAGGGGATCAGCGTGGCGCCCAAGATCACCGTCGACAGTGCCCGGGTGCGCTGGGACCTACCGGCACACGTCGTGGAACGTCGTATCCGCGCGGTGACCCCGAACCCGGGTGCCTGGACCATGCTCGGTGACATCCGGGTGGGCATCGCGCCGGTGGAACCGGTGGACGACGACCTCGACCTGGCACCGGGACAGGTGCTGGTGCAGAAGCGCAGGGTGCTGGTGGGTACCGGGTCGTGCCCGGTGGCCCTGGGCACGGTACGGGCGCCGGGCAAGAAACCGATGAATGCCGCCGACTGGGCGCGCGGCGCCCGGCTCGATGATCAGGTGCGGGCGTCATGAACAACCGTCCGCCCCAGCGCCGTCAGCCACAGAAGCGCCCTCAGCGCACCCCTCTCGATCCGCCGCGCCGCGCCGCCTTCGACGTGCTACGCGCGGTGTCCGAGCGCGATGCCTATGCCAACCTGGCGTTGCCTGCGCTGCTGCGCGACCGCGGAATCACCGGCCGTGACGCCGCTTTCGCCACCGAACTGACCTACGGTGCGTGCCGCACCAGGGGGCTGCTGGACGATGTGATCAGCGCCGCGGCGGGCAGGCCGGTGGCCGATATCGACCCTGTGCTGCTGGATCTGCTGCGCCTGGGTGCCTATCAGCTGCTGCGCACCCGCGTGGAGCCACACGCCGCGCTGTCCACCACCGTGGACCAGGCCGGAATCGAATTCGACACCGCGCGTGCGGGTTTCGTCAACGGAGTGCTGCGCACCATCTCCCGGCGCGACGAGGCAGCCTGGGTGGCCGAACTGGCGCCGCCCCGCAGCACCGACCCGGTGGGCAACCTGGCGTTCATCCATGCCCACCCCCGTTGGATTGCACAGGCTTTCGCCGACGCGCTCGGTGCCCGCGCGGGTGAGCTGGAAGCACTGCTGCGCAGCGACGACGAACGCCCCACCGTGCACCTGGCGGCACGCCCGGGTGTGCTGACCGCGGAGGAACTGGCCGCTGCCATCGCCGGTGAGGTGGGCCGGTACTCGCCGTATGCCGCGTACTTGCCCGGGGGTGATCCGGGCGCGCTGGCACCGGTGCGCGACGGGAAGGCGCTGGTGCAGGACGAGGGCAGCCAGTTGGTGGCCAGGGCATTGACACTGGCTCCATTGGAAGGCCCGGATACCGGCCGATGGCTGGACCTGTGCGCGGGCCCCGGTGGCAAGACCGCGATGCTAGCCGCACTGGCCGGTGACTCGGCCACGGTGACAGCGGTGGAGCCGGCCCCACGTCGTGCGGAGCTGGTGGAACAGAACACCGAGGGCCTGCCGGTGCAGGTTCTGCGTGTCGACGGCCGCGAGTCGGGCCTGGAGCCTGGCTTCGACCGGGTGCTGGTCGACGCGCCCTGCACCGGACTCGGCGCACTGCGTCGCCGCCCGGAAGCGCGCTGGCGGCGCACCCAGTCCGATGTGCCTGAGCTGGTGAAGCTGCAGCGTCAACTGCTGGCGGCGGCCATCGCACTGACCAGGCCGGGCGGGGTGGTGCTGTATGCGACGTGTTCACCGCACCTGGCCGAGACGGCGGGTGTGGTGGCCGACGCGCTGCGCAGGCAGCCGGTGACCGCATTGGACACCCGAGCGCTGTTCGCCCCCGCCGACGACTTGGGTGATGGACCGCATGTGCAGCTGTGGCCGCACCGCCACGGAACCGACGCCATGTTTGCAGCCGCTCTGCGCAAGGATCTTTAATGGGCTCCATGTCAGCTTCACGCCCCCTGATCGCACCGTCGATCCTCTCTGCCGATTTCGCCCGTCTCGCCGACGAGTTGGTGGCGATCGAGGGCGCGGACTGGGTGCACGTGGACGTGATGGACGCACACTTCGTGCCGAACCTGACGCTGGGGCTGCCCGTGGTGCAGAGCCTGCTGGCCGCCACCGACATCCCGATGGACTGCCACCTGATGATCGACGACCCCGCGCGGTGGGCACCTCCGTACGCCGAGGCGGGCGCCTACAACGTCACCTTTCACGCCGAGGCCACCGATGACCCGGCGGCGGTGGCCCGCGACATCCGGGCCGCGGGCGCCAAGGCCGGGCTGTCGATCAAGCCGGGCACGCCGTTGGAGCCCTACCTGGAGATCCTGCGTGATTTCGACACCCTGCTGGTGATGTCGGTCGAGCCGGGTTTCGGCGGCCAGAGCTTCATCCCCGAGGTGCTCGGCAAGGTGGCCACCGCCCGCAAGCTGGTGGACTCCGGTGAGCTGACCGTTGTCGTCGAGATCGACGGAGGCATCAACGCCGACACCATCGAACAGGCCGCAGAAGCCGGGGTGGACTGCTTCGTCGCCGGATCCGCGGTGTACGGGGCACAGGATCCCGCCGCCGCGGTGACCGCACTGCGCCGCGCCGCCGCCGCTGCCTCACCGCATCTCGGGTGAACACCGTCGAGGCCGCCATGGCGCTGGCCATCCGGGCCGCCGACGGCGTCAAAGGCGCCACCTATCCGAATCCGCCCGTCGGCGCCGTGATCCTGGATCGTGACGGCCGAGTGGCCGGCGTGGGCGGCACCGAACCCGCGGGCGGCGCGCACGCGGAGGTGGTGGCACTGCGGGAGGCCGGCACCGGGGCCGCCGGCGGCACCGCGGTGGTGACGTTGGAGCCCTGCAACCACCACGGCCGCACCCCACCCTGTGTGGATGCGCTTCTGGCAGCGCAGGTTTCGACGGTCGTCTACGCGGTCTCGGATCCCAATCCGGTGGCCGCGGGAGGTGCGGACCGCTTGCGCGGCAACGGCGTCGAGGTGATCGCGGGCCAGGAGGCGCTGGCCGTCGAAAAGGGCCCGCTGCGGGAATGGCTGCACCGTCAGCGCACCGGAAGACCACACATCACGTGGAAGTACGCGGCCAGTCTCGACGGCCGCAGCGCTGCGGCGGACCGCTCCAGCAAGTGGATCACCGGCGAGCAGGCTCGCGCCGACGTACACCTGCGCCGGGCTGCCGCCGATGCCATCGTGGTGGGCACCGGAACGGTGTTCGCCGACGACCCCACTCTGACCGCGCGGTTGCCCGACGGGACGCCGGCCGCCAACCAGCCGCTGCGGGTGGTGGTGGGCACCCGGGAGATCTCGCAGGAAGCCAACATCCTCAACGACGACTCCCACACCATGGTGATACGCACCCACGATGTGCACGAGGTGATCCGGGCACTGGGGGATCGAACCGACGTGATGGTCGAAGGCGGGCCCACGCTGGCGTCGGCCTTCCTGCGCGCCGGGGTGGTGAACCGGATCCTGGCCTACGTGGCACCGGTTCTGGTGGGGGCCCTGGCACCGCGCTCGGTGACATCGGGGTGCCCACCATTGCCCGTGCGCTGCGCTGGGAGTTCGACGGGGTGAGCACTCTGGGTCCAGATCTGCTGCTGTCACTGGTTCCGGTAGACCGCGGCTGAGCATCACTTCCCGAAACCGTGCCACTATGGACGGGTGAGGTGGTTGCGGTGGGCGTCAGGCGTGGTTGGAGGCGGCCTGCTGGTCGCCGGTATCGCCGGTGTCACAGCACATTTCATCGGCCCCGTCAGTAACACCGCCACCATCGTCGCGGCGTTCACACCATTGCTGATCCTGGCTGCCCTGGCCGCCTCGGTGGTGTTCGCGGTGGGGCGACGATGGTGGGCGGCCGGGCTGGCCGTGGTGGTGACGGCGGTGGGGCTGTGGTCACAGCTTCCGCTCTACCGAGCAGATCCAGCCGCCGCGGCGGCGGTCGGTCGGCAGGACATTCGTCTTATGCAGGCCAATATCATGCTGGGACAGGCAGATCCGAACGCCGTGGTGGCCGCGGTGCGGGACAGGTCGGTGGACGTCCTCACCGTGATCGAGCTCACCGAGAGCGCCCGAAGTGGCGTGGAAGCGGCCGGTCTGCGCGAGCTGCTGCCCTATTCTGTGACGTTTCCCCGTTTCGGAGGCGGAGGCGCGGGCATCTATTCGCGGTATCCGCTGGAATCCGGCGAGCTGTTGGCAGGCTTTGCGCTCAACAACATTCGCGCCGAGCTGAAAATGCCTGGCGCCGAGCACATTGCGGTGTACGCGCTACATCCGATCCCGCCCTTTCCCGAGCCGGCCTGGAAGTGGGCTGCCGAGCTGGAGCGGCTGCATACGGTCCTGGGTGGTGAGACGCAGACCATGGTGATCGGTGCTGACTTCAATTCGACCTTCGACCACAAGCGTTTTCGTGATCTCCTGGCAGGTTCGGGCGCCGCGGGCTCACCTGAACTGCGCGATGCCGCCGAGTATGTCGGCGCGGGCATCGTCGCCACCTATCCGGCAGATCGGCGAATTCCCCGATTCTGGCGATCGACCGCATCCTCACCAAGGGAGCCAGTCCTATCTCGTTCGGCCGCATCGATATTCCGGGTTCTGACCACTTCGGGGTGATCGGCGACATCCGCCTCGACGACTAAGGCATCCTGATCTGGCTACGCACCATCTCACGTTGACGCCGCTCAGAGCACGTCGTTCTCGGCCTCTTCGATGAGGCCGCTCCACCATGAGTCCGGCCCGGTCGCGGCGCTGTCGATCGCGTGTAGCCGCTTTCGGAGCTTCCTCAGCCGTGTGCGGTGAGAGAGCCCATTGCCCGCTGGGAGGACTTGAGGACGAACCCGCCCCTCCCGGAAAGCACGAAGACGCTCCGCGGCCTGCTCAGCCGTCATCGTCACCGGTGTCGGGGCAGGCGGCCCGGAACTCAGATACTCCGCGAAAGCCTCGAGGAAGCCCTCGGTGGCCTTCCGGTCCCGGTTGAGCGGGGAACAATCGCCGGTTGCAACGTCGCACACCGATATGGTCCCGTCGCTGGCCTCCATGACCAGGAACTCCCCATCGTGAACACTGCCGATCTCGCGAGTCCCGGAGACGACGTCGGCTCTCATCGTCGCCGGGTACAGGCGGATACCGAACAGATGCTCCTCGCGCACACCCTGCACTCTATCGGTATGGACCGCAACAACTTCAGCCCCGCAGGACCACTTTGATCAAAGGGCCCTAGCACGAGCCGGCGTCGCGGATCATCGTGGCCACCTGGCGCACGAAGGGTTCACGCACGATCGAGTGATGGTCACACCGCACCCGGGCCACCTGCAGCTCACCGGGCAGGACGTGGGCCCACAGCCGCGGATCATCGACGTTGAGGTGACTCAGCAGCAGCAGTGTGCGGCCGCCCCACGGAGTTGGGCGGTGCATCAGACCCACCCGTACGCCGACCTCCTCGAGTGCCTTGGCCTGAGCTTCCTGCTCGAACTGGATGATCCCGGCAAGGGGTACCCGCAGCCGTCGTGACCACAGGTCCCAGCCTCGCAGTGCCGGTGCATCCAGCGTCAGGGTGGCGTCGGGCAACCGGCGTCGGGCGTTGCGTACGGCGCCGGGGGCAGGAAAGGATCCAGCAGGGTCACCAGTTCGACGGACTCGCCGAGGCCGGCCAGGCTGTGCGCGACCTCGAGTGCGATGAAGGCGCCCAGAGAGTGTCCGATCAGCGTGTAGGGCCCGTGCGGCTGAAGCCGCCGCAGATCACCGAGATGACGGCGCGCCGCCCTCTTCACCGTCCAGTCGGGCAGCCCGCGATTCTCCAGGCCGTTGGGCTGAAAGGCGTAGACAGGGCGCTCCGGCCCGGCGTGGCCGGCCAGGGCAGCGAACGTCAGCGCGGAGGCGCCGGCACCGGCGAAGCAGAACCACGGTGTCAGCGGCTGCGGCACCGTCGGTGCCCGCAGCACCACAGTGGTGGCCGCCAGCAGGGTGCGCCGCGGCAGTTGTTCAGCACCGAGACGGGCCGACAGCACCGCGGTGAACTCGGCGACGGTGGGGGCTGCGGCGAGATCCCCCTGGGTGAGCGCCACGCCGTAGCGGTTCTTGACCTCCACCAGGATGCGCGCCACCGTCAACGAATCGCCGCCCAGTTCATGACAGCTCTCGGTGCGGCCCACCTCGCTGAGTGCAAGTGCGCTCGCCCAGATGTCTGCCACCGCGGTCTCCAGGCCGGGCAGCGGCGGATCAATCGGTGCCCGAACAGGTTTCGGCAGTGCCAATCTGTCGACCTTGCCGCGTTCGGTGCGTGGCAGCGCGTCCACGATCATGACGTGGCTGGGGATCATCCAGGCGGGCAGCTGGTCACGCAGCTGGGCGCGGATCTCAGCGACGGAGGGGGCGCGCGCACTGCTGACCGGCGCCACGTATGCGTACAGCGCCGGGTCGGGGCCACTGCCGGCGACGACAACACCTTCGCGGACCGCGGGGTGGCGGGCCAAGGCGCTCTCGATCTCGGCCGGTTCCACCAGATAACCGCGGATCTTCACCGCGGTGTCGGCCCGTCCCCGCATGATCAGGGTGCCGTCGCGATCCCACTTGCCGAGATCGTTGGTGATGAAACTACGCCCGTCCGTGTGGTGCTCGAACCGCGTGCTCGCCGCGCCCGGGTTGACGTAACCGCAGGCGACGTAGCGCGACGTCACGGTTATCACCCCCTCGTCATCGAGGCTGATCTGCTTGTGCGGGGCCGGTTTTCCGGCGGGGATGGGGCCGACCGGCACAGGGTCGCAGGGGCGGATGTCGAACGTCGCGATGGCCAACGTCTCCGAGGACCCCACCCAGTTGGTGAAGGTGGCCTGCGGTGCGATCCGGCGCCCGGCGTGCACCACACCCGACTGGACGGCTTCGCCGGTGGTGACGAGCCTGCGCACCGACGCCCACGTCCGGCCCCCCGCGGTGTCGCTGAGGCTCTGTAGGAACGTCGGAGTGCAGACGACGACCTCGGCGCCGCAGGCGCCGAGATGATCGAAGGCCTGTTCCGGCGGGAGGTCTCGAGGATCCAGCATGATCACCTCGGCGCCGGACAGCAGCGATCCGATGAGCATGTTCAGCCCGGCCGCGAAGCTGATCGGCATGCACACCGCCACCCGGGTGCCGACGCCAACGCCGAACTCACCGGCGAACAGTTGTGCGTCGGCCAGCCACATCCCGTGGGTGTGCAGTACCGCTTTCGGTACTCCGGTGGAGCCGGAGGTGACCTGGATGCTGCTGATGGTGTCCACGCCGCCCGCGAGTGCGGGGGAGCGGGTGGGCTTGGTGGGCGGCCTCACCCAGGTCGGGCAATCCAGGCCCATCCCAACGGCTTCGGCATGGTTGGCCGCATCCGTGAGCACCGCGCTGACGCGGTAGTTCTCCTGTTCCAGCGAGCCGATCACGCCTGCGGTGCGAGCGGCAGGCAGGGCAGGGTCCAGCGGGGCGAGAATGCGTCCCGCGCCGAACATACCGAGCACCGCTGCGACCGACTGCCGGTGGAACCCGGCCAGCATCACCACGATGTCGCGGTCAGTCTCGGGCCCCGGCGCGGCCTGTGCCCACGCCCCGGAGTCGGCGGCGAGCTCGCGGTAGGTGACGCCCCCGCCGTCGAGGGTGCGCAGCGCCACCTGGCCGGGGTGTTTGTCTGCGACTTCGGTGAACGCCTTGCCCACCGTCATGTCCTCGGGAATGGGGTGCACGGTCTGCACTGGTGAGGTTGGCATCGGCGGCTCGTTGTCGTCGGTGTCGTTGTGGGCGAGAGTGTTCCCGACGAGGGTGTTGCGGCGGCGCACCCGGTGCAGCAACCGAGCCAGCGGTACCGCGATGACCGAGGTCGAGAGGACTTCGGCGGTGACGTAGGTGTAGCCGACGCCATTGATGCCGAACAGTGGGGTGCTCAGGGTGACTCCGGTGACGATCACCACACCGAGCAGGATCTGCACTGTGACAACCAGGCGTAGGCGCCGTTGCAGTCTGGCCAGCGCGCTGTAGATGGTCAGCAGCGCCACCGAGGGCAGCGTCAGCGCCATCAGCCGGATCAACGTGGTGCCCTCGGCGGCGTAGTCCGGGCCCATGATGCCCAGTACCAGCGGAGCGGACACCAGCAACAGCACACAGCCGGTGACTGCGGCGCCCCCGCACAGGACGGTGAATCGCCTTGTCGCAGCGCGCAGGTCGGCACCCGGGGTGGAGGCCGTGGCGATGAACGGTGCGGCGGTGGCGCCGATCAGCACGGCGAGGGTGTTGACAACCAGCCAGCACATCGAGAAGTAGGCGTTGGTCTCGGTGCCGAGTTGGGCGACGATGATCAGCGGCACCAGTAGCGGGATGACGATCCCGACGGAGCTGATGGCATAGGAGCTGGCGAAGAACTGCAGCAGTTCCCGGCGCACCGGCAGTGTCGAAGTACCCAGGCGCCTGCTGGTTTCGGGACGGATGACCGCGAGGGCGAACCAGGTGGTGATGACCGCGGCGGGAATCACCCACGCCCACACGATGGCCGACCCGGTGGCCAGTGGTATCAGGGCGGCCACGGCGGCCAGTTTGCACAGCGACTGGGAGATGTTCTTGACGGCGATGGACCGGGCACGGCCGAGGCCGATGAGCACCTGATCCTGCAGGGCATATGCGGCCAGCACCGCCACGAACGCCGGAAACAACAGTGTTTCAACAGTATTCGAGAACAGCTGGGTACGTGGGCCCACTGCGAGGAAAGCGGCGCCGAACAGCACCGCCGTCACGGTCACCAGCAGCATGCCCCGGCGCACATAACGCTTGGCGGCTGCGCCGGACACCGGAAGGAACCGTTCGTAGAGGCTGCCCAGGCTCAGGGTGGACAGGATGGCCACCAGGGTCGCCGAGGAGATGATGGCCGAGGCGCGACCCACCTCGGCGGCGCTGTAGCCCCGGGCGGCCATCGTCCAGAACACGAAGCCCAGTGCTCCGGTGGCGGCGCTGGAGGTCATCACCGCCGCGATGTCGATGCCCAGGGCGCTGGCCCGCACCGGCGGCAGGAATCTGCGCCGTGAGGCTGGCCGCCCGGCGTCGCCGGCGACGGGCGAGACGTCGGCGATCACGATCGACCGTCGACCCTGACGAATCCGTAAATTAGCAAAGTGTGAATTCCTTGCTTGAAGTCGATCATCACACCGTGTCGACTTGACGCAACCACCGTGCGCGTGGTTGGCGGTCGCGCGGCCGGCATGTCAGGGATGCGACGAGCATGCTGCGACGGAAGCGCGGAGACGATGCCGAGCATGGCCGCTGCACTGGGCATATCCTCGCGCTTTCCTGAGAATCGGGACATCGAATCTCAAGGCTGCCACAAGGTCCAGGGTGTTGTGAGTACTACAACTTGTGACCCTCGTCATCTGTCACCTACGGTTTCCTGAGGTTATCCTTAGTCGGTGCCGGCGTCGGGGTCGGTGCATTCAGTAGTCGCCGATGACTGCGCCAGCAAATTATGTACCGTAGCTTCAAGAGCCCCGAAGGTGCCTGATCACACGTGTCTGAAGCCGTCAACGACCCTGGACCGGCTACCCCTCAGGGCCGGAAGGCCGGGCCCACCGTCAGCGTCATAGTCCCGACGCGCAACGAGGCCCGCAACCTCCCCTATGTCGCGAGCCGGATGCCAGCCCTCGACCAGATCATCGTCGTCGACGGCCATTCCGACGACGACACCGTCGAGGTGGCCCGCGCGCTGTGGCCGCACGCGATCATCACCACTCAGACCCGTCGCGGCAAGGGCAACGCACTTGCGTGCGGGTTCGAGCTGGCCACCTGCGACATCATCGTGATGCTGGATGCCGACGGCTCCACCGATCCGGCCGAGATCCCGCTCTTTGTGCGGGCTTTGGTCGAGGGCGCACAGTTGGCCAAGGGCAGCCGTTTCATCCGCGGTGGCGGAAGCTCGGACATCACCCGGATCCGACGGGCGGGCAATTTCGGGCTGAACTGGCTGGTGAACTGCATCTTCGGAACTCGCTTCACCGATCTGTGCTACGGCTACAACGCCTTCTGGCGCACCGTGCTACCCACCCTCGATCTGCCGCCCACAACACTGTCCGAGCCGCAATGGGGTGACGGATTCGAGATCGAGACCGTCATCAATGTCCGAATCGCCCGGAACCGCTTGAAGATTCGCGAAGTCCCCAGCTTCGAAGGGGAACGGCTGCACGGTGTCAGCAATCTCAACGCCGTCACCGACGGGCTGCGCGTGCTGCGCACCATCGGGCTGGAGTGGCGTCAACACCGAAACAGCACCAGCCGGACGTGCTCTGAGCAGCCCGACGACACTGAGTTCCGGCGCGCCGGCTAGGAAGACCTGAGCCCCGGCGCGGGTGCTCCCTCAGTTCCCGCCGCGCTGAGCACCGCCGATGGCGCCGTCGCCGGGGTTGACGGGGCGTTCCTGCAGCGCAGCCGCCCCCGGGTAGCGGTACACCACCGTCTCGCCGTCGCGGTAGACCTGCTCCCAGTCCGGTCCGGTGTCGAGGAAGCGCTGGAACCTCTCGACGGCGTCGTCGGAGTACTCGCCGTAATACCGCAGCGCATTGTCGGACTGCTCGCTGAAGAGGACATAGGTGGGCAAGGTGTCGTTCTCCACCGACCACTGGAACCCGCCGAGCTGCTCTTCAGTGGGGAAGGTTGACTTCTCACTCGACGTGTCGGTATTCATTGGCTGATCGAAATACGGGTCCGCGAGCGTCGATTCGACGTAGTGGTCGTTGACGCGGGTGGGCAGGCCGCCGGGATGCATCATGACCAGCCTGGTGCCCGGCTCGATCTGTGCGGTCAGCTGATCCATGTAGTCCACCTGGCTGCGGGTCTCCAGGACCATCGGCCACAGTGCGACATAGGCGTGCAGGCCGGCCACCGAGGTGAGTGTCAGCCACATCCAGGCCAGGACCAGGCCACGCCGAGATGTGTTCACCCGGCGCCGGCCGGCCGGCAAGCGGTCCAGAGAGTTCACGATGGCCGGGGCGATCAACAACCCGCAGCCCAGCAGGCCGTAGAGATAGACCCGGAAGATGGCCTCGCCGCCGTAGCTCTGCCCGAGCAGCAGTCCGACAGGGGAGAACGCCACCAGTGTCGCCGCCAGGACCGGTCTGCCGTTGCGGCGGCCCCAGAGCGCGCACACGGCGGCGCTGACGAAGACCACCGCGGACAGTCCGCGACATACGGCTGAGGTGAGATTCTTCTCGAAGGTGCCCACCGCGGCCACGTTGCTGGACGCGTTGTCCAACGGACTTCCGCCGGAGAGAATGCCGTACGGAGCCACCGCGTCGAAATGCAGGATCAGATAGGTGCCCGCGATCACCGCCATGACACCCACCGCCCACCACGGGCGTGCGCGCTTGGTGACCACCAGCAGCCCGGCAGCGAACAGCAGCCAGAACGGCGTCAGCTGGTGGGTGGGCACAATAGCTGCGAACGGGATGATCGCCAGCACACCGGCGTTCCGGTTGGTCGGCGTCGCCAACAGCAGAGCAAGCAGGCCGAAGGCGAGCACCACTGCCCATGCCTGCGGTGAGAAGTAATCCTGGCCAACCCAGTTCGCGACTTCCACCACGTAGGCGGCGGTGATCGCGCTGCGGCGGCTGTACTTGAGGATGCGCGCGGCACAGAACACGGTGAGCGCGATCAACACGTGGATGACGGGCGCGAAGACATGCGCCATGGTGATGGGGCTCAGCCCGGCCAGGTCGCAGAACCACGCGGCGAACACGAAGAACCCCGGCCACTGCGTGTAGATGTCCGTGCCCTCGGGCGTGATCAGATTGTTCGCGAGGATGTACTCCACCACCGCGATGTGCTTGTAGGTCCAGTCGTAGAGCGGCACCTCGGTGGCCAGCGTGGTGGTCAGCCGCGAGATCACGATGGCGGCGCCCAGTGCGGCCGTAGCCGTGCCCATCTGCTTGCGGCGCAGTGCGATCAGGAAGCCGGTGGAGCACAGTGCGAGTGCGGCGGCCAGCAGCGGCCCGGTGCCGGAGAACAGCAACCCCATGAACCCGGCGTCGAGGCCGGGCAGACCGGGAAGCGCTGCGGCCCAGATGGCCAAGGAGGCTGCGACGAGGATGACCGCGGGACGCCGGAGCAGGGGGCCGACGGCCACCGCGGGCGGGACCGGACGACGCCACTCGACATGCGGCCACTCGTTGCGCGAGTACCAGAGCACGCTGCTCGCGGTGACTGCGATGGCGCCGAAAATGAGTATCGCCGCAGGATTCCAGCGATGCGACCACATGGCGGCCAGGGTCACGATGGTGGTCAGCGACATCCCGAGCACAGGGATGGCCGCAAGTCGGGCACGAACCGGGACGGCGACCCAGGTGAGCAGGGCGGCACCGGGTCCAAGGGCAACAAATGCCGTCAACAGCACCGCGCGCACGGCGGCCGGCAGCGGCACCAGTGTCAGGAAGCCGGCCAGGGCGCCGGCGACCGCAATGTCGGCGGGCCGCCGCACGGTGCGGAATCGGGGCGCCGTGGGTGGGACGGGTGCAGGTTCGACCGCGGGCCGCGCCGGAGCCACCGGTTCATCTCCGACCAGCGGTTGCATCATCGCTCCAGCAGCGGGGTGGCTCGGCGGCCCTGCCTGCGGCCCTGCCACAGAGCCAGTGGTCCACCGAGGACGGCGAACACCTCTTGACGGCCGACGTCTTTGGGGATCTCGTCACCGAAATCCCGAGCCTGCGCTGCGATGGCGCCGTAGTCGGCGCTGCGCGCCACCACCGAGCGGAACCGGCGCCGGACGACCCCGAGCGCCAGCTTGCGGTGCTCTCGGTGCAGGAACACCTTGGTCAGCCAGGCGCCGAGGCCGAGGCCGTACCCGCGGGCCTGCGTCAGCAGCGCGGCACTGTCGCTGCGGTGGCGGTGCCACACGATGGCCGACGGCTCGTTGACCAGGGTGTCGCCTGAGGCCAGGACACGGAAGAACAGATCGAGATCCTCGCCGCCGCAGGTCTTGGTGCCGACGCCGAGCGCCTCGTCGAACCCGCCGAGTTCCACCATCCGGCTGCGCCGCACGGCGAAATTTGCTCCGGTGCCGCATTTTCCGACCTGGAACGGGAACAGCGGCATGTCCTCGGGCGGATTGCTGGCCGAGTACACGCGGGTTTCGATGGTGTCCGCCCAGGGCACCCGCTGGTCGAAATACCCCTGGGCAGCCGTACGCAACTCACCGCTGGGAACCATGCCGCACACGCAGCTGACGTCGCCGCCGCGGGCGAATCCGCGGGCGATGCCCTGCAGCCAGTGCGGGTCGACCACCACGTCGTCGTCGGTGAACGCGACGATTTCGTGGGTGGCGGTGCGCAATCCGGTGTTCCTGGCGTTGGACAGCCCAGGTGTCGATTCGAGAACCCGCCGGATCCGAGGGTCGGCGGTGGCGGCCACCACCTGTTCGGTGGCGTCGGTGGCGGGCGCATTGTCGACCACCACCACTTCGAAGTCCGCGTAGTCCAGCGCCTGCAGTGAGGCCAAGGCGCGGGCCAGGTGCTCGGGCCGGTCCCTGGTGCACAGCACCACCGAGATCGGCGGGTGGGGGACCGCCGCAGCTGCGGCGGCCCGGTCGCCCGGCACCTCGACGGTGACCGTGCCGTCGACGATGTCGGCGTCGATGAAAGTGACCGGGCTGCCCCCGCTGCGCAGCAGCAACCGGGCGCGGAGGTAGCCCTCGGCGTGTTGTGGGGTGATCGTGACGGTGGTTGCCGACTCCGGCAGGTCGTCGAGGTCGATCATCGAAACCCATTGCGCACCCGGCCAACTCGGAGGCCCAGTCAGGGGCATCGCAGGCTGTATCGTGCGGGTGGCCGTCACAGCTTGCTCACCCGTACCCAGTCCACCAGCATCGTTGCCGGGTTGGGCGTCGAGGCGTCCGGCGGACCCGGCCAGTTCCCGCCCACCGCCAGGTTCAGGAGTAGGTGGAACGGTTTGTCGAATACCCATCGCGCATTTCCTTGCAGTTCGTTGGGAGTGACGGTGAGCAGCACGTGGTCGTCGATACCGGTGACGATGCGGTTCGGGGTGCGTTCCACCCAGTAGGTGTGGAACTCGTTGAACAGCGGGACCGGAGACGGTCCGCCGGCCGAGACCTCTTGGCCGCGTTCGGTGCCGTCGGCAGGCGCGTGGACGCCGGTGTGGTAGTCCGGGATGTCGTTGATGGTCTCGATGACGTCGATCTCGCCGGACTCCGGCCACCCGACTTGGTCCACGTCCGAGCCGAGCAGCCAGAACGCCGGATGCAGTCCACGGCCACCGGGCAGCGAGATACGGGCCTCGGCGCGGCCGTAGATGAAGGAGAACGAGTCGTGGGTGCTGATCCTGGCGGACGAAACCGTGCCGTTGGGCGCGATCTCGGCGCTGATCACCAGGTTGCCCTGACCGTCGAGTCGAACGTTGTTCGATGCGGCGGTGTAGGTCTGCATTTCTGAATTGCCCCAGCCGCCCGCGCCGGTGTCGATCTCCCACGGTGCGCCGGGTGGGGCGCCCTCGGGTCCGTTGAAGTCGGATTCGAAGAGGATGTTCGGGTCCGGGGCGGGCTGGGCGTTCCCGGGCAGCGCGCAGCCACCGGTCATGATCAGTGCGGTGACGGCGCTGATGGCCACTGTCCGCAGTCGTGGAGTATTCATCGAGGGGTGTCCCTTCCGGTACGGCGTGCCCATACCTGCTGTGCAGTTCCGACGATGAAACCGACGGCGGTGGCGGCGAACCCGGCCACCAGCGCCGCGGCCCGCCGCGGGTTGCTGCGTGCTCGCCACAACCCCGACGGCAGAATCCGTGTGGTGTAGGCGCGTTCGCTGGACAGCGCGGCCTGTGGTCCGCTGATGCGCGACAGGACGGCTTTGGAGGCACCCTCGTGATAACAGCGGCGCACGAAGTAGGTGAACGTCATGCGGTCTGACGGAATGTGATGTGCCACACGGAAACCGGTGTCGCGGATGATCTGCAGGTGGGGGAACTCACGGCCGAGTGCCACGCCCATCAACGTCTCCTCGCAGCCGGCCGGCAGGGTGCCGACACGGCCCAGCTCCGGAGAGAACCCGTTGATGAGCGCCAGCGCGTCCTTGCGGACCGCCATGGCCGCACCGATCGGGTTGCGGATCGGTGCGCCGTCGGCGGGCAGGCCACGGTAGTCGCATCCCACCACCCATCCGAATTCGGGCGGAAACCACCCGGGCGCGGCGCCGGTCTGCCAGTCGGGTTCCACCCCGCCGCCGACGGCCACCACGGTGTCACCGGCGAAGACTTCTCTGATCCGCTCCAGCGAGCCGTCGTGCAGTACCGCATCGTCGTCGAGGAACACCACCACTTCACCGGGCGCCCAGTGCAGTCCGGTGTTTCGGCCGCCGGACAACCCTCGTTCGAAGGTGTTGGACAGCACGGTGATCCGGCTGTCCAGAGTTACGGTGAGGTCGGCAAGCAGAGCCGCGTTGTGGTCAACGACGATCACCACGTCGTCATCGGGCAGCAGCTGGTGCAGGGCGGCTTCGGCCGCGGCGATGGTCTGGTTGCGCCGGCGGTCGGTGAAACAGCAGATGACGACGGTCAGTGTGGTGGCGGGTCGGGTTTCGACGGCGAGTGGTTCAGACACGCGATGGGCTCCGGGGACGTGAGTGTGGGACGAGTGCAACCGTGGTCTGCCTAGATCACGGCGAGGGAATCGCTGGCGGCGCCCTCGGCGATCGAATCCAGTGCGGCGCCGACCTTCGCGGGGTCGATGGCGCTGCTGTGGAACTCGGCGGTGAACCACAGGTTGTTCATCGTGGTGGCTGAGGTGACGGTGACGGAGTTGATGCCGGCAGGATCGCTGGCGACCAGCATCCTGGCCTGCGAGGGATCGCGGAACGGCCACCGGCCGGTCCGCGGCAGCACGCCGACGTTGGAGTGCAGCAGGCGGATGGTTCCTGTGGCGGACTCCGCAGGTTCGGTGACGGTGCGCCGCAGCAGTTGGCTGCGGGTCATCAGGGTGCCGATCATCAGGTTGGCGACCGGACGGCCGATGCGGGCCGCCGTGGCCATCGCGTCCTGCAGTTCACCGGGACCCTTGGTGGGTTCGATCCGGAAATCCAGGCCCGCCGAGAACGTGGCGAGGGTGTCGAGGCCGTCCGGCAGGTAACGGCGTGCGTCGAAGGGCACCTTCACCACGGTGCTCATCGGCACACCCGCCGCGGCAAGTGCCCGCCACAGCGCGTAGGTGAACAGTGAGACCAGACCGACGCCCGGCAGCTGAGCGTCACGGTACCGGCGCACCCGCGCCACCGTCTCGGCAGGCAGTCCCACCGACATCGTGGTGGGCGCCGGCGAAACCGGTGTGCCCGTCGCAGCTTCAGGCAGGTGGCGGTTGCGGTGCACGGCGGCCACCGCGATGGCCTTGCGCGGGTCGCCGACAAAGGTCCGCACCGCAGCCAGCAGCAGCGGTGACAACCGGTGCCGATAGCGCTGCCACACCGCGGGATCGCTGGGATCGACGGTGTGCAGAAGTGAGCTGACCAGTGAGGTGATCAGCGGGACCTCGCCCAGGCCGTGGCTGAAGTCGATGGCCAGATAGTCCCCGGCGGTGATGATCTGGATGCCCCGCTGATCGTGCGTGGTCCGTATCCGCGCGGCCAGCGTGCTGGGATCGGCGCCCGACTCCAGCGCAGGCGTCTCGATCACCGTGGCCTGACCGTCGGGCACCAACGACCACCTGGTGCTCGAGGTGGACGGATCGAGGGGCAAACGTGTCACCGGCCCGTGTGCGGCCATCGCCCGAAACCGTTCGTCGAGCACCGAGGTCGGGGGTAGATCGAACGGCCCGACTATCGCGATAGACCGGCGTCGGCTGTGCGCCACATCGAGGGCGGCAACCCGCACTGACCTCGTGGTGTGTCTCGAAGCGCCCATGTTGGTCATAGACGTCCAACATTAGCAAACTCGAATTCAAATACAGCGACAGCTGTGGCGAGCTGAGACGCAGATCATTTTGCCGCTTGCGATAATTTTGGCAAACGTTTGAGAATTCTTGGAAACGGCTACTCCCAGCGCCCATCGTCAGCGGGCGTGCCGCCCCCGCGGATTCTGGCGAGGAATCTGGACCGTCGGCGGATCCTGCGGCACCGACAACACCGTGGTGGCGGTGTCGTCGGAGTCGGCTTGCCCTCCGGTGTGCTTCGGATGCGCGTCCTTGGCCGCGATCAGCAACCCGACAAAGGCGCCGATGACGCACACCCACATGGTGATCCAGAAGATCTCGCCGTACTGCATCGCAAACGCCAGCCGGTAGTTGCTCTGCACGGCAGCGGCCGTCTCGAGCAAGTTTCCGCTCGGCGGTTTGGGCAGTTCGGCCAAGATCTTGTTGAAGCGATAGAACCCCCACGCCGACAGCGCCGCGACGCCCACCAACATGCCGGTCATCCGGGCCACGACCACCAGCGAGGACGCGATGCCGTGCTCGACCGGTGGCACCACCCGCAGCGCGGCTGAGGTCAGCGGCCCGATCACCATGCCGAGACCCAGGCCCGCGATCGCCAGATCGGTGTCCAGCACCGGAACGGTGAACAGGCCCAGGTCATGCCGCGCAGCCATCAGGTCCACCGGCCACTGCGAGATCAGCAGGTAGCCGCCTGCGGCGATCAGCAGTCCGGCGAAGGTGACGAGCCGGTCGCCGAACCGGGTGGCCAGCCAGCCGCCGAGAACGGCGCCCACCGGCAACGCAACCAGGAAGCGCATCAGCAGGAACGCGGCTTCGTTCTGGTCCAGGGACAGCACGCCCTGGCCGAAGAGTTCGACGTTGACCAGCGTGACCATCAACGCGGCACCCGCGACGAACGAGGCAGCCAGTGCGGCCAGGAACGGCGTGAACCGGACGCCGGCGGGGTCGATCAGCTTGGTCTTGGCGTAGCGCTCCCAGGCGAAGAACGCCACGAACGTCACCGCGGCGCCGGCCAGCAGCCACAGCCGCCACGTGGGTACCACCTCGCGAGCGCTGGGCTCGGGGTTGTAGAGGCCGAAGACCACCAACACCAGGACCACTGCCAACAGCACGCCGCCCACCACGTCCACCTTGATCGGCGGGGCCTGCGAGTCCTGCTTGCCCGGGACGCTGAAGTGGATCATCACCATCGCCAACAGCGCCAACGGAATGTTGACCCAGAACACGGCCTGCCAGTGGGCGAACAGCGCCACCAGCCCGATGCCGTAGAGGGGGCCCAGCACGCTGCCCAGTTCCTGGGCGGCGCCGATACCGCCCAGCACGGCGGCACGCTTGTGTTCAGCCCACAGGTCGGCGGCCAGGGCGAGCGTCACCGGGAGCAAGGCACCGCTGGCCGAACCCTGGATGATGCGACCGATCACCAGCATGGTCAGGTCAGTGGACAGCGCCGTGACCACCGAACCGGCGGCGAAACCGGCCAGACCGATCTGGATCAACAGCTTGCGGCCGAACCGGTCGGAGGCCCGGCCCAGCAGCGGCATCGCCGCGATGTAGCCAACCAGATAGCCAGTGATGATCGGCGCCACCCGCTGCAACTGGTTCAGCGGAATCCCGACATCGGTCATGATGTCGCGGATGATCGTGATCACCACATAGGTGTCGAGCGCACCCAGCAACACCGCCAGCCCGCCGGCGCTGATCGCAATGGTGCGGTTGGTTCCCGCGGTGGGGCCGGCGCCGACGCCCGCGCGCATCAGATCTGCGGCTTGGTGACGGTGACCGGCTTGTTCCACTCGGAGAGCTTCACCAGGATGGAGTTGCCCTCACTCGGATCGATCTGCGCCTGGACCAGGTTGTGGTCGCCGCCGGACTCGATCCACGCCGAGGCCGGTACGGCGTCGGTGGCCTTCAGCTGCGGGATGAGCGCGTTCACCGAATCGGCGCTGACGTTGCCGGACACCTTCACGGTGTCCACCCCGTCGATGGTCTCGGCGGCCTCGGACTTGGGATCGGTGAAGCTCTCGAGCATCGCCGACAGTCCGCCGTTGGGGTTGAGGATGGTCGACGGGTCGTAGATGTCGGCCGCCGGGCCCAGGTCCAGCCAGCTGTCCGGGGTCAGTGAGGCGTACAGCACGTTGTCGATGACGATCAGCCCGGCATCCACATCCGAGCCGGCCATGCTGATGGTCGCCTGACCCTGCACCGCGGTGGCGGGCACGTTGGTCAGGTCGCCGGTGAGCGTCTTCAGGGGCAGGCCGTCGATGGTGCCGTTGACCGTGATGTCGAGATGGGCGCTCTGCAGGCCCTTGGTGGTCTGGGCGGACTGCTGCAGCAGTTCGGCGGCGTCGGGCAGGGACTCGGTGGAGGAATCGGAGGAGGAGCACCCGGCGACCAGCACGGTGGCGGCGCCCAGGGCGGCAAGCATTCTCGTAAAGCGAGGGGTCTGCATGATTGCATCGTAAAGGGTGCCCACCACCGCACCCCGGCTCCACCACGCGCGTTGCGGCTCATCGGTGACGCGATTACAAGTGACGGTGTGACGCTCGAGCTGCGATTTCAGCCGGTTGAGGTGGATCCATCCGGTGCGGGGGATGCCGCGGTACTGCTGGCCGCCATGGCTGCTGAGATGCGTGAGCTCTACGACGGCCTGGACCTGGAAGCGCCCGACATGCCCAGCGCCACTCCCACCGACCTGGGGCCGCCGGGCGGCACCTACCTGGTGGGCTACACCGACGACGGCCTGCTGGTCTGCGGAGGCGGGGTCAAGCGCCTGCCGGACGGGGCGTGTGAGATCAAGCGCATGTACGTGGTGCCCGAATTCCGCGGCCGCGGGGTGGCAAGGATGTTGCTTGCAGCGCTGGAATCCGCCGCCCGCCAGCTGGGATACCCGGTGGTGCGGCTGGACACCGGTCCCCGCCAGGGCCACGCGCAACGCATGTACGAAGCACAGGGATACCGGCGCATACCGAATTTCAACGGCAATCCCGTCGCCACCTTCTTCGGTGAGAAACAACTCTGACCCCTGCCTCGCCGGCTCCTTCGTCGCCGGCTCGTTGACCGGCTGGGTTGTTGCAGGCCGGCCCTGCCTCGCCGGCTCCTTCGTCGCCGGCTCGTTGACCGGCTGGGTTGTTGCAGGCCGGCCCTGCCTCGCCGGCTCCTTCGTCGCCGGCTCGTTGACCGGCTGGGTTGTTGCAGGCCGGCCCTGCCTCGCCGGCTCCTTCGTCGCCGGCTCGTTGACCGGCTGGGTTGTTGCAGGCCGGCCCTGCCTCGCCGGCTCCTTCGTCGCCGGCTCGTTGACCGGCTGGGTTGTTGCAGGCCGGCCCTGCCTCGCCGGCTCCTTCGTCGCCGGCTCGTTGACCGGCTGGGTTGTTGCAGGCCGGCCCTGCCTCGCCGGCTCCTTCGTCGCCGGCTCGTTGACCGGCTGGGTTGTTGCAGGCCGGCCCTGCCTCGCCGGCTCCTTCGTCGCCGGCTCGTTGACCGGCCTAGGCTGGAACGGTGTTCACCGGAATCGTCGAAGAACTGGGCGAAATCGTCGGCAAGGAAGACCTGAGCGACGCGGCACGGTTTGTCATCCGCGGACCCGTCGTCACCTCGGACGCCGGCCATGGCGACTCCATCGCCGTCAACGGTGTCTGTCTCACCGTCGTCGAGGTGCTGCCCGGAGGCGAATTCAGTGCCGACGTGATGGCCGAGACCCTCAACCGCTCCAGCCTGGCCCAGGTGAACGTCGGTTCCCGGGTGAACCTGGAGCGGGCGGCTGCGGTGAACAGCCGCCTCGGTGGGCACATCGTGCAGGGCCATGTCGACGGCACCGGCACCGTGGTGTCTCGCTCGCCGTCGGAGCACTGGGAGGTGGTGCGCATCGCACTGCCGGACACCTTGACCCGCTACGTGGTGGAGAAGGGTTCCATCACCGTCGACGGCATCTCGCTGACGGTGTCCGCCCTGGGTGCCGACTGGTTCGAGGTTTCGCTGATCCCGACCACTCGGGAGTTGACCACGCTGGGAACAGCGCCGGTCGGGGCTCAGGTCAACCTGGAGGTCGACGTCATCGCCAAGTACGTCGAGCGGTTGATGGACCGGACTGGGCAATAACCCGGGCCCCGCAGTGGTTCATACTGTTCGGCAGCGTTGAAATCGTGGGTTCTTCTCCGAAGGTGGCATAGATGACGAGGCTCGATCCCGTCGAACGGGCGATCGCCGACATCGCGGCAGGCAAGGCCGTCGTGGTCATCGACGACGAGGACCGCGAAAACGAAGGCGACCTGATCTTCGCCGCGGAGAAGGCCACCCCGGAGCTGGTGGCATTCATGGTGCGCTACACCTCGGGCTATCTGTGTGTGCCGCTGGACGGTGAGATCTGCGACCGGTTGGGCCTGCTGCCCATGTACGCGATCAACCAGGACAAGCACCAGACCGCCTACACCGTCACGGTGGACGCGAAAAGGGGCGTGGGGACCGGTATTTCGGCTTCCGATCGGGCCACGACCATGCGTCTGCTCGCCGATCCCACGGCTGCCGCCGAGGAGTTCAGCAAGCCCGGACATGTGGTGCCGCTGCGGGCCAAGGACGGCGGTGTGTTGCGCCGCCCCGGGCACACCGAGGCGGCCGTGGACCTGGCTCGCCTGGCCGGTCTGCAGCCGGCGGGCGCCATCTGCGAGATCGTCAGCCAGAAGGACGAAGGCGCCATGGCGCAGACCGACGAGCTGCGGGTCTTCGCCGACGAGCACGAGCTGGCACTGATCTCCATCGCTGATCTCATCGAATGGCGACGCAAGCACGAAAAGCACATCGAGCGCATCGCCGAGGCCCGCATCCCCACCCGTCACGGCGAGTTCCGGGCGGTGGGATACAAGAGCATCTACGAGGACGTCGAGCACGTCGCGCTGGTGCGTGGCGAGATCGCCGGCCCCAACAGTGACGGCCACGACGTGCTGGTGCGGGTGCACTCCGAATGCCTGACCGGCGACGTGTTCGGCTCACGCCGGTGTGACTGCGGCCCCCAGCTGGACGCTGCCATGGCGATGGTGGCCCGTGAGGGCCGCGGCGTGGTGCTCTACATGCGGGGACACGAGGGCCGCGGGATCGGCCTGATGCACAAGCTGCAGGCCTACCAGCTGCAGGATGCCGGCGCGGACACCGTGGACGCCAACCTCAAACTGGGGCTGCCCGCCGACGCCCGCGACTACGGCATCGGGGCGCAGATCCTGGTGGATCTGGGCATCCGGTCCATGCGCCTGCTGACCAACAACCCGGCCAAACGAGTGGGGCTCGACGGGTACGGACTGCACATCATCGAGCGGGTGCCGCTTCCGGTGCGCGCCAACGCCGAGAACATCCGCTACCTGATGACCAAGCGGGACCGGATGGGTCACGACCTGGCCGGGCTGGACGACTACGACGAGCTGGGCGACGAACTCGGAGGGGCAAAGTGAGTGGTGCCGGCGTTCCCGACATGCCGGAGCTCGACGCCTCGGGGATCTCGCTGGCTGTGGTCGCCAGCACGTGGCACGACACCGTGTGCGACGCACTGCTGGAGGGCGCGCTGCGGGTGGCGCGTGCGGCGGGCATCGACAACGCCAAAGTGGTCCGGGTGCTCGGCGCCATCGAAATTCCGGTGGTGGCCCAGGAGCTGGCCCGCCGCTACGACGCGGTGGTGGCCCTGGGCGTGGTGATCCGCGGAGGCACCCCGCACTTCGAATACGTCTGCGACGCCGTTACCCAGGGGTTGACCAGGGTGTCGCTGGACTCATCAACTCCGGTGGCCAACGGGGTGCTGACAGTGAACTCCGAAGAGCAGGCCATTGCCCGGTCCGGGTTGCCCGGCTCCGAGGAGGACAAGGGTGCCCAGGCTGCCGCCGCGGCGCTGGCGACGGCACTGTTGTTGCGGGATCTGCGAACGGCGTCGTGAACGACACAGTGCAGTGGGACCTGACGGTCCGCCCACACTTGACGCCGTACTTCGCCTACGCCGCGGCGTTCGTGATCGCCGCCGCACACATCGTGGTGGGGTTCCTGCTGAAGGTCGGGCAGACCGGCGTGCTGTTCCAAACCTCCGACCAGGTGGGGATCGCACTGGTCGGGGTGGTGATCGCCGCGGTGATCCTGCTGTTCGCCCGGCCCCGGTTGCGTGTCGGGCCTGCTGGCATCTCGGTGCGAAACCTGGCCAATGACAAGCTGATTCCCTGGAGCGACGTGGTGGCGGTGTCGTTTCCGCAAGGCGCCCGCTGGGCCCGGCTGGACCTGCCCGACTACGAGTACATCCCTTTGATGGCCATCCAGTCGGTGGACAAGGACCGTGCCGTCGCGGCGATGAAGGACCTGCGGGCGATGGTCGACAAGTATCAGCAACAGGCGGGCTGACTCGGGTCGCGGAATCGGGTCTGTCGCCGCTCGGTACTAGGCTGGGACGGTGCCTGATCCATCGACGTACCGGCCCGCGCCGGGATCCATCCCGGTGGAACCGGGCGTCTACCGGTTCAGCGACAGCCACGGCAGGGTCATCTACGTCGGCAAGGCCAAGAGTCTGCGCAGCAGGCTGAACTCCTACTTCGCCGACGTGTCCGGCCTGCATCCGCGCACCCGGCAGATGGTGACCACGGCCGCCAAGGTCGAGTGGACCGTCGTCACCACCGAAGTCGAAGCGCTGCAGCTGGAATACAACTGGATCAAGGAATTCGATCCCAGGTTCAACGTCCGCTACCGCGACGACAAGTCCTATCCCGTGCTGGCGGTGAGCCTGAGCGAGGAGTACCCGCGGCTGTACGTCTACCGGGGCCCGCGCCGAAAAGGAGTGCGGTACTTCGGGCCGTACTCCCACGCCTGGGCCATCCGCGAAACCCTGGACCTGCTGACGCGGGTGTTCCCCGCGCGCACCTGCTCGGCCGGAGTCTTCAAGCGCCACAGCCAGATCGGCAGGCCATGCCTGCTCGGCTACATCGACAAGTGTTCGGCGCCGTGTGTGGGCCGGGTCAGCGCCGAGCAACACCGGCAGATCGTCGACGACTTCTGCGATTTCCTCTCGGGCAAGACCGACCGCTTCGCCCGTGATCTCGAGAACCAGATGACCGCGGCCGCCGAGGTCCTCGACTTCGAGCGGGCCGCCCGGTTGCGTGACGACCTCGGAGCGCTGCGGCGGGCACTGGAGAAACAGGCGGTGGTGCTCGGCGACGGCACCGACGCCGACGTGGTGGCCTTTGCCGACGACGACCTCGAGGCCGCCGTGCAGGTGTTCCACGTCCGAGGTGGACGGGTCCGCGGACAACGCGGCTGGGTGGTGGAGAAGTCGACCGAGCCCGACGAGACGGGCTCGCAGGCGCAGTTGGTGGAGCAGTTCCTTACCCAGTTCTATGGTGAGCAGGCCGAATTGGGAAGTGCAGCAGACGAAGCCAGCAACCCGGTACCTCGCGAAGTGCTGGTGCCGTGTCTGCCGGACAACGCCGACGAGCTCGCCACCTGGTTGTCCGAGTTGCGCGGATCCCGAGTGTCGCTCCGGGTGCCTCAGCGTGGAGACAAGAAGGCCCTCGCCGAGACGGTGGCACGCAACGCCCAGGAGGCGCTGCAGCAGCACAAGCTCAGGCGGGCCGGTGACTTCAACGCCAGATCCGCTGCGCTGCAATCCATTCAGGATTCGCTGGGGCTGGCCGACGCGCCGCTGCGCATCGAATGTGTGGACATCAGCCATGTCCAGGGCACCGATGTGGTGGCCTCGCTGGTGGTGTTCGAGGACGGGTTGCCGCGCAAGTCGGACTACCGGCACTACTCCATCAAGGAGGCCGCCGGCGACGGACGCTCCGATGACGTCGGCTCCATCGCGGAGGTGACCCGGCGACGCTTCCTGCGCCATGTCAAGGATCAGACCGAAGAGTTCTCCGCCGAAGGCAAGTCGCGGCGCTTCGCTTACCCGCCCAACCTCTACGTCGTCGACGGCGGCGCCCCTCAGGTGAACGCCGCCCAGGCGGTGCTCGACGAACTAGGGGTCACCGATGTCGCCGTGATCGGGCTGGCCAAGCGACTCGAAGAGGTGTGGGTGCCCGGCGAGCCGGACCCGTTGATCATGCCGCGCACCAGCGAGGGGCTCTATCTGCTGCAGCGGGTCCGTGACGAAGCGCACCGCTTCGCCATCACGTTCCACCGCAGCAAGCGATCCAAGCGGATGACGGCCTCGGCACTGGATGCCATCCCGGGTCTGGGCGAGCACCGGCGAAAGGCGCTGGTCAGTCACTTCGGTTCGGTGGCCAAGCTGAAACAGGCCTCCGTCGACGAGATCACCACCGTGCCCGGAATCGGAGTCGCCACCGCCACCGCCGTCCTGGAAGCGCTCGGGGCGCCCGTGAAAGCCGAGAGTGCCACACCGCGGGCCGACGTGAGCGATGATGACACCGGGCAACGGGTATGGGGATGACGGACAACACAGAAGAGCAAGACACGGCAAGCACAGGGATTGACGTCGTCCTGGTGACCGGTCTCTCGGGAGCCGGCCGCGGGACCGCGGCCAAGGTGCTCGAAGACCTCGGCTGGTACGTCGCAGACAATCTTCCCCCCGAACTGATCGCGCGGATGGTCGATTTCGGTCTGGCCGCCGGGTCGCGGATCACTCAGCTGGCCGTGGTGATGGACGCCAGGTCCCGGGGTTTCACCGGTGACCTGGATGCGGTGCGCAGCGAACTGGCCACCCGGGGCATCGCCCCGCAGGTGCTGTTCCTGGAAGCCGCCGACGACACCCTGGTGCGGCGTTACGAGCAGAACCGGCGCAGCCACCCGCTGCAGTCCGGGTTGACGCTGGCCGAGAGCATCGCCGCTGAGCGGGTGATGCTGGCACCGGTGCGGGCCGTCGCAGACCTGGTGATCGACACCTCCAGCCTGCCGGTGCCCGCGTTGCGCGCCAGCATCGAGCAGGCGTTCGGGGGCGAGACGGTTCCGCTGACCTCGGTGACCGTGGAATCGTTCGGTTTCAAGTACGGACTGCCCATGGACGCCGACATGGTGATGGATGTCCGTTTTCTGCCCAACCCACATTGGGTAGACGACCTACGCCCGCACTCCGGCCAGCATCCGGCGGTGCGGGATTACGTGTTGGGTCAGCCTGGCGCGGAGAAGTTTCTTGCCACCTACCATGAGCTGCTGGGCTTGGTCGTCGACGGCTATCGCCGGGAGGGAAAGCGCTACATGACCGTCGCGATTGGCTGTACGGGCGGCAAACACCGCAGCGTCGCCATCGCCGAGGCGCTGGCGGGCCTGCTCTCCGGTGGTGACCGGATGTCGGTGCGGGTGCTGCACCGCGATCTGGGGCGCGAGTGAGGACCGCATGACGGCGGGAGTAGACCTGCGGAATCAGCGCATCGTCGCCCTCGGTGGCGGCCACGGACTGTATGCGACGTTGTCGGCGGCGCGCAGGCTCACCCCACACATCACCGCCGTGGTGACGGTGGCCGACGACGGCGGCTCGTCGGGTCGGTTGCGCAGCGAGCTCGACATCGTGCCGCCCGGTGATCTTCGAATGGCGTTGGCGGCCTTGGCATCAGACAGCCCGCATGGCCGGCTGTGGGCCACCATCATTCAGCACCGGTTCAACGGCAGTGGCGCGTTGGCTGGTCATCCCATCGGCAACCTGATGCTCGCCGGTCTCAACGAGGTGCTCGCCGACCCGGTGGCCGCACTCGACGAACTGGGCCGCATCCTCGGCGTCAAGGGCAGGGTGCTGCCCATGTGTCCTATCGCGCTGCAGATCGAGGCCGACGTCGCCGGACTGGAATCCGATCCGCGGATGAGCCGGGTGATCCGCGGACAGGTGGCCGTCGCCACCACACCCGGCAAAGTCCGCCGGGTCCGGCTGCTCCCCGGGCATCCGCCCGCGACGCGGCAGGCGGTGGACGCGATCATGAACGCCGATCTGGTGGTGCTGGGTCCGGGCTCGTGGTTCACCAGCGTCATCCCGCACGTCCTGGTGCCTGATCTGGCGGCCGCGCTGCGGGCCACGACGGCCCGGCGTGCACTGGTGCTGAACCTGGCCGCCGAACCGGGGGAGACGGCAGGCTTCTCCGCCGAACGGCACCTGCACGTGCTGAGCCAGCACGCGCCCGACTTCACGGTGCACGACATCATCGTCGACGCGGGCAGCGTCAGCGGCGAGCGTGAACGCCAGCAACTGGTCCGCACGGCCGCGGCGCTCGATGCCCGAGTTCAGTTCGCTGACGTCTGCCGACCTGGTACACCTTTACATGATCCGGCGAAGCTGGCCGCGGCGCTGCACGGCGTCTCGGCGCGGGGCGGCGAACCGGTGGCACCGACCATGCCAACGACGGCCCCCGGTGCGGATATACCCAGCCAAAATGGACCGAGAGGTGACGATCCGTGGCGATGACGGCCGAGGTCAAAGACGAGTTGAGCCGCCTCGTGGTCAATTCGGTGAGTGCCCGGCGGGCGGAGGTGGCGTCGTTGCTGCGCTTCGCGGGCGGCTTGCACATCGTGTCCGGCCGAGTGGTGGTCGAGGCCGAGGTGGATCTCGGCATCATCGCTCGTCGGCTCCGCAAGGACATCTTCGATCTCTACGGCTACAACGCCGTGGTGCATGTGCTGTCGGCCAGCGGCATCCGCAAGAGCACCCGCTATGTGGTGCGGGTGGCCAAGGACGGTGAGGCACTGGCCCGCCAGACGGGGTTGCTGGACCTGCGGGGCCGGCCCGTACGCGGGTTGCCCGCACAGGTGGTCGGCGGCAGTGTCGGTGACGCCGAAGCGGCGTGGCGTGGCGCGTTCCTGGCACACGGTTCACTGACCGAACCCGGTCGGTCCTCCGCCCTTGAGGTCAGTTGCCCCGGCCCGGAGGCCGCGCTGGCGCTGGTGGGAGCGGCGCGGCGGCTCGGTGTCAGCGCCAAGGCCCGCGAGGTGCGCGGCGCGGACCGGGTGGTGGTGCGCGACGGCGAGGCCATCGGAGCGCTGCTGACCCGGATGGGCGCTCAGGACACCCGGCTGACATGGGAAGAACGACGGATGCGTCGCGAAGTGCGCGCCACTGCCAACCGGCTGGCCAACTTCGACGACGCCAACCTGCGCCGCTCGGCACGTGCCGCGGTGGCGGCGGCGGCGCGGGTGGAACGGGCGCTGGAGATCTTGGGGGACACCGTGCCCAACCACCTGGCTTCGGCGGGCAAACTTCGCGTCGAGCACCGGCAGGCCTCCCTGGAGGAGCTCGGTCGCCTCGCTGATCCGCCCATGACCAAAGATGCTGTGGCAGGCCGCATTCGGCGGCTGTTGTCGATGGCGGATCGCAAGGCCAAGCAGGACGGGATCCCCGACACCGAATCAGCGGTGACACCGGACCTGCTCGAAGACGCCTGACCAAGGTCGGCGAGGGGTCAGCGCAGCCGGGCCAGCTTGTCGCGGGCGCGGTCCAAGCCGTGGGCGCGCCGGCGCATGCCGTGCCACGCGTCCCCGCGGCGTGAGATCCGGTTCAGCACCGTCTTGACGGTGAACTCGTCGGGGGTCACCCGGTCCAGTTCGTACCACTCGATCGGGGTGGACACCGGCGCGCCCGGCAACGCCCGCACCGCGTACGGCGCCGCCGCCGTCTGCCCGTAGCCGTTACGCGTGACATCGATGTACACCGATTCCTTGCGGCGATCCTTGCGCTGGGCGATGGTCACCAGTTCCGGCGCCCGACCCACCAGCTTTTCGGCCACCTCCTTCGCGAAGGCTCTTGTCTCGTCGAAACTCTCACGCTGACGTAAGGGAACCACCACGTGAAAGCCGCGGGAGCCGGTGGTCTTCACAAACGACGTCAAACCCAGTTCGTCCAGCAACTCGCCGAGCATCGCGGTGGCTTTGCGGACCGCGTCGACGTCGCCGGTCGACGGGTCGATGTCGAACATCAGCTGATCCGGCGCATCAAGAGCGCGCGCCCGGCTGAGCCACGCATGCGGCGTGATGCAGGCCTGATCGGCCAGATACACCAGTGAACGCTGGTCGTTGACCACCACCTGGCACTGCACGTCGTCGTCCGTCTCGACCTTGACCGTGTCCACCCAGGTGGGAAAGTGTGACGGCGCCTTCTTCTCGTAGAAGCCCGGGGCGCCGAGGCCGTCGGGGAAGCGCTGCATGCTGATGGGGCGATCAGCCAGATACGGCACCATGGTGGCCGCCACGGCCTGGTAATACCTCGCCAGCCCGAGTTTGGAGAGGCCTGAGGTGGCGTCCTCGCCGAAAAGCTCCTTGTCCGGGTTCGAAATCTCCACTCGCGCGACTATCACGGCTGCCGGATACCCATCGTTGATCAACAGATCACTTTCACTTGCGTCAAACCTTGCGACCTCAATTGTCCGGGTTACCCGCCGCCCAACCCGCACGACGCGCTGGGCGCACCATTAGGCTTGCTGCCGAGCACCACAAGAAGGCGACCCCTAGGGAGAAACAAGTGACCATCCGGGTAGGCGTGAATGGCTTCGGCCGTATTGGACGCAACTTCTACCGGGCACTCGCGGCGCAGAAGGCGGCCGGCAAGAGCGCCGACATCGAAATCGTGGCCGTCAACGATCTGACCTCGAACGCCACGCTGGCCCACCTGCTGAAGTTCGACTCGATCCTCGGTCGTCTCGATGCCGACGTGAGCCTCGAGGGCGACGACACCATCGTCGTCGGCGACCACAAGATCAAGGCACTGTCGGTCAAGGAGGGCCCCGCGGCTCTTCCCTGGGGCGACCTGGGTGTCGACGTGGTGGTCGAATCGACGGGCATCTTCACCAAGCGGGACAAGGCGCAGGGCCACCTGGACGCCGGGGCCAAGAAGGTCATCATCTCGGCACCCGCCTCCGACGAGGACATCACCATCGTGCTGGGCGTCAACGACGACAAGTACGACGGCAGCCAGAACATCATCTCCAACGCCTCGTGCACCACGAACTGCCTGGGCCCGCTGGCCAAGGTCCTCAACGACGAGTTCGGCATCGTCAAGGGCCTGATGACCACCGTGCACGCCTACACCCAGGACCAGAACCTGCAGGACGGCCCGCACAGTGACCTGCGCCGTGCGCGTGCCGCCGCGATCAACATCGTGCCCACCTCCACCGGCGCCGCCAAGGCCATCGGCCTGGTGCTGCCCGAGCTGAAGGGCAAGCTCGACGGTTACGCACTGCGGGTGCCGATCCCCACGGGTTCGGTGACCGATCTGACCGCAGAGGTGTCCAAGACCGGCACCGTCGACGAGATCAACGCCGCGTTCAAGGCTGCCGCCGACGGACCGCTCAAGGGCATCCTGAAGTACTACGACGCGCCGATCGTATCCAGCGACATCGTCACCGATCCGCACAGCTCGCTGTTCGACTCGGGTCTGACCAAGGTGATCGACAACCAGGTCAAGGTCGTCTCCTGGTACGACAACGAGTGGGGCTACTCCAACCGCCTCGTCGACCTGGTCGGCCTGGTCGGTAAGTCGCTGTAACCCGTGGCGGTCAAGACGCTGGCCGATCTGCTGGCCGAAGGTGTCGAGGGTCGGGGCGTGTTGGTGCGCTCCGACCTGAACGTCCCGCTCTCGGAGGGGAAGATCACCGACCCGGGGCGGATCATCGCGTCCGCCCCGACCCTGAAGGCGCTCGCGGAAGCGGGCGCCAAGGTGGTCGTCACCGCCCACCTGGGCAGGCCCAAGGGCGAACCGGACCCGAAGTTCTCCCTGGCGCCGGTAGCTGTCGCGCTGGGTGAGCAGCTGGGCCGTCATGTCCAGCTGGCCGGTGATGTGGTGGGCACCGACGCGCTGGCCCGTGCCGAAGGGCTGACCGACGGCGACGTGCTGCTGCTGGAGAACATCCGCTTCGACCCGCGCGAGACCAGCAAGGACGACGCCGAACGACTGGCGCTGGCCAAGGCGCTGGTCGAGTTGGTGGATGACCCGGGTGGAAAGCCGGCCGCGTTCGTCTCCGACGGGTTCGGGGTGGTGCACCGTAAGCAGGCTTCGGTGTACGACGTCGCGACCCTGCTGCCGCACTACGCCGGCGGCCTGGTGGCCACTGAGGTCGACGTGCTCAAGCAACTGACCAGCGCAGGCGAGCGGCCGTATGCCGTGGTGCTGGGCGGGTCCAAGGTGTCTGACAAGCTGGCGGTGATCGAGAACCTGGCCACCAAGGCCGACAGCATCATCATCGGTGGCGGCATGTGCTTCACCTTCCTTGCCGCACAAGGGGTTTCAGTCGGTTCGTCGCTTCTGCAGGAGGAGATGATCGACACCTGCCGCAAACTGCTGGAAGACTACGGCGACGTGATCCACCTGCCGGTGGACATCGTGGTGGCCGAGAAGTTCGCCGCCGACTCGCCGGCCGAGACGGTGGCCGCCGACCAGATCCCCGACACCAAGATGGGTCTGGACATCGGGCCGGAGTCGGTCAAGCGGTTCGCCGCACTCCTGTCGAACGCCAAGACCGTGTTCTGGAACGGCCCGATGGGCGTGTTCGAGTTCCCGGCGTTCGCCGCAGGCACCAAGGGGGTGGCCGAGGCCATCATCACCGCCACCGGCAAGGGCGCGTTCAGCGTGGTCGGCGGCGGCGATTCGGCGGCGGCGGTGCGTCAGCTCGGTCTGCCCGAGGACGGCTTCTCGCACATCTCGACCGGCGGCGGCGCGTCGCTGGAATACCTCGAGGGCAAGTCCCTGCCCGGTATCGAAGTTCTGGAGTCGTAGACCATGTCACGTAAGCCGCTGATCGCGGGCAACTGGAAGATGAACCTCAACCATTTCGAGGCCATCGCTTTGGTGCAGAAGATCGCATTCTCGTTGCCGGACAAGTACTTCGACAAGGTCGACGTCACCGTCATCCCGCCGTTCACCGATCTGCGCAGCGTGCAGACCCTGGTCGACGGGGACAAGCTGCGGCTGACCTATGGCGGCCAGGACCTGTCCAAACACGATTCGGGCGCGTACACCGGCGAGATCAGTGGGGCTTTCCTGGCCAAGCTGGGCTGCACGTTCGTCGTCGTCGGGCACTCCGAGAGGCGCACCTACCACGCCGAGGACGACGCACTGGTGGCTGCCAAGGCGTCGACGGCTCTCAAGCACGGGCTGACGCCGATCGTCTGCATCGGCGAAGGCCTGGAGGTCCGGGAAGCCGGCAACCACGTGGACTACAACGTCGCACAGCTCAAGGCCTCACTGGCGGGGTTGTCGCCGGAGCAGATCGCCTCTGTGGTGATCGCCTACGAGCCGGTCTGGGCCATCGGCACCGGCCGGGTGGCCAGTGCCGCCGACGCGCAGGAAGTGTGTGCCGCCATCCGGGCCGAGCTCGCCGAACTGGCCGGGCAGGCGATCGCCGATACCGTGCGGGTGCTCTACGGCGGCTCGGTGAACGCCAAGAACGTCGGCGAGATCGTGGGGCAGAAGGATGTCGACGGTGCGTTGGTGGGCGGCGCTTCACTCGATGGAGAGCAGTTCGCGACGCTGTCGGCGATCGCGGCGGGCGGGCCGCTGCCCTGAGTCGCGATTTCGGCGTGAATCCGACCGCTGACCGGTTGTTTTCACGCCCAAATCCCCAGCATGTAAGGTGACCTCCATGGAATTGGCCCTGCAGATCGTCCTCATCGTCACCAGCCTGCTGGTGGTGCTGTTGGTGCTGCTGCACCGCGCCAAGGGTGGCGGCCTGTCGACGCTGTTCGGTGGCGGTGTGCAGTCCAGCCTGTCCGGCTCGACCGTGGTCGAGAAGAACCTCGACCGGCTCACCTTGTTCGTCACCGGTATCTGGCTGGTGTCGATCATCGGCGTCGGCCTGCAGATCAAGTACGGCTAAGCCGACACAACGCACGTCTACACCGCCGGGTGGTCTTGGACCATCCGGCGGTGTTTTTTGTGCGGGGGCATGCGGCCGTTCCGGGTACCGACCACATCTATTGACAGTTCAACTATCACAACTTAACGTGTGTGCAGCTCTGAAGCGCCAGCAATCGATGCGGAGAACACGTGAGATACCCCCACCCTCGATACGGCCGGCTCGATCTCGACTACGCCGCCCGGCTGGGAGGTGCGACGGCGGAGTCCGGCAGGCCGGTGTGGATGGTCAATCTCATGAAGTACCGCGATGTCGCCGACTACGGCGACGGGCGGTCGAGCGCCATCACCGGACGCGAGGCCGACGATCTGTACGCACCCCTGGAGACATTGGCCGAGATCGGCGCCGAGCTGTGCCTGTTGGCCGACGTCGACACCCAGCTCCTCGGCGACACGCCCATGTGGGATCGGATCGCCGTCGTGCGCTACCCGACCGGACGATCCTTCATCGACATGCAGTCGCGGCCGGCATTCCGGGCCGCACATGTCCACAAGGAGGCCGGGATGGATCAGACGATCGTGCTGGGCTGTGACCCCCTGCCTGTTCCGCCTTTCCCCGAGGGCGTCGAACAACGCGACTGGACCGAGGTACCCGAACCGCCGAGTGTCCAGGACGGACCGGTGATGATCGTGCACGTGCTGCGCTTCGCCGATTCCGTTTCCGCACGCACCACGCCCGACGCCATGCAGGACTATCAGGGCGCGGCCGCCCGGGTCGCCGCCGCCCATGGCGTCCGTGTGGCGGGGTGGTTCGCCGTCAACGGAACCATCGTCGGCGACGGGCGCAGCTGGCATCAGGTCCGGTTCAACCTGTTTCCCAGCAAGCGGGCGTTCATGGCGGTCGCCACCGACCCGGCACGACTGCAGGCCCAGAAGACCCACCGCGACGTTGCCATCGCCGACACCTACTCGATGATCACCCGGCCCGTCATCAACACCATCGCCGCATTCCGGTAGAGATGTCAGCCGGTCAGCAGTAGGGAGAGCGCCCTGGCCCACCCGCGCCGGATCTGAGCCGGGGTGCGCCGGTGATCCTCGGTCAGCTCCGACCATGACTCGAACGAGGTCAGGGTGGCGATGGTGCCCACCATCTCACCGCGGAACACCGCGCCGAGCCCGTCGAGTTCGGCGCCGAAGTGGCGCCGGATGTCGCCGGCCATCACCTCGCGGTGCTGATGCAGGATGTCGTGCAGCGCGGCCACCTTCGAGGCGCGGTTGCGCACCAGTCGGGCCATCGGCGCAGTCGCGGTGTACAGCTCGTGACGGATGTCGACGAAGCGTGTGATCCGCGCCTCCAAGGTGCCCTCGCCGATCTCCGGAATCTCCAGCAGATGCGCAAACCGCTGGAAGTAGCGGCGGGTGGTTTCGTCGCGCAACTCGTCGAGGGTGTCGAAGTATCGGAACACCGACGCGGTGGAGACACCCGCCCGGTCTGCGACCTGCTCCACCGTCGGCGGCGAAAATCCCTCCAGCACAAGGTCGATCGTTGCCTCCACCACTGCGGCGCGGCCGCGTGCACGTCGCGCGCGGCGGCCGTCGACCGGCTCGGCAGGCTCCGGCGCTGTCTCGTTCATCGACAGTGACGGTAGCACCGCGTCAAAGTATTGACAGTGGAACTATCAACACTTACCGTCGCGGGAGACGGGCTTGCCATGTCGCAACCAGAACGAACGCTTCGGCCACACCATCGCCGAATCGGTACCTGACCCCGGCCCAGTTCAGCCCAGGAGAGAACTCATGGAGATCGTGCGCACCCCCGACAACCGCTTCGCCGACCTGCCCGGCTACGGTTTCACGCCGCACTATGCCGAAATCCCCAGTGGTACCGGTCAAACGCTGCGCGTGCACTACCTCGACGAGGGCGCGCCAGATGCCGACCCGATTCTGCTGATGCACGGTGAGCCGTCCTGGAGCTATCTCTACCGGCACATGATCGGCCCTCTGGTGGCCTCCGGTCACCGCGTGGTGGCACCGGACCTGGTCGGGTTCGGGCGCAGCGACAAGCCCACCGCGACAAGCGACTACACCTACGCCCGGCACATCAACTGGATGTCCGCCCTGCTCTTCGACACCCTCAACCTGCGCAACATCACCTTCTTCGGCCAGGACTGGGGTGGGCTGATCGGACTGCGCCTGGTGACCGCACAGCCGGAGCGTTTCGACCGGGTGATCGTGGCGAACACCGGGCTGCCCACCGGCGAATTCCCCCTCGGTGACGCATTCGCCGCCTGGCAGAAGTTCTCCCAGGAAGTCCCGGACCTGCCCGTGGGTGCCATCGTCAACGGCGGCTGCGCCACCGACCTGCCCGCCGATGTCATCGCCGCGTATGACGCGCCGTTTCCCGACGACTCGTTCAAGGCCGGCGCCCGTGTCTTTCCCACCCTCGTTCCGACCGCCACCGACGATCCCGAATCGGCCGCCAACATCGACGCGTGGTCGGTGCTGGCCACCTTCGACAAGCCGCTTCTGACCTGCTTCAGCGATCAGGACCCCATCACCCGCGGTGGTGAACACCTGTTCACGACGACGGTGCCGGGCGCGCAGGGACAGCCGCACACCACCGTCACCGGCGGCGGGCACTTCCTGCAGGAGGACCGCGGCGCCGAACTCGCCGAGGTCATCACAGCATTCATCGCAGCGACACCCGTCCCGGGCCGCGCCGCTCGATGACGCGGGCTGGCGGTCCGCAGCCGCGCACGCAGCCACAACCCCACGCCGCCGGGCGCCCCCGGCCTGCGTCGTCGATAATCGTCACATGGCAGAACCCGCGGAGACCGCCCTCGAACCGATCGGAGCCGTACGTCGCACCCAGGTGGGGCGGGAGGCAACCGAGCCGATGCGCGAGGACATCCGCCTGCTCGGGGCGATGCTCGGAGACACGGTGCGCGAACAGAACGGTGACGAGATCTTCGATCTGGTGGAGCGCGCCCGGGTCGAGTCGTTCCGGGTCCGTCGCTCCGAGATCGACCGGGCAGAACTTGCGAAACTGTTCGACGGCATCGATGCCGCGAAGGCCATCCCGGTGATCCGCGCGTTCACCCACTTCGCACTGCTGGCCAACGTGGCCGAAGACATCCACCGCGAGCGTCGTCGTTCCGTCCATGTCGCTGCGGGGGAGCCCCCGCAGGCCAGCAGCCTGGCGGCCACCTACCTCAAGCTCGACGCCGCCGACCTGGACGCGGGCACCGTAGCCGATGCACTCACCGGGGCGCTGGTGTCACCGGTGATCACCGCGCACCCCACCGAGACACGTCGGCGCACCATCTTCGACACCCAGCACCGGATCACCGAGCTGATGCGGTTGAAAGCGGCCGGCCTGGACACCACCGCAGACGGCGCGGCCGTGGATTTCGAGCTGCGCCGACAGATCCTCATGCTGTGGCAGACCGCGTTGATTCGCCTGTCGCGCTTGAAGATTCAGGATGAGATCGAAACCGGTCTCCGGTACTACCCGGCGGCGTTCTTCGAAGTGATCCCCAAGGTCAACGCCGAGGTGCGCCAGGCGCTGCGGGCCCGTTGGCCCGAGGCACAGCTGCTGCCCGAGCCGATCCTGCGTCCCGGCTCGTGGATCGGCGGCGACCGTGACGGCAACCCCAACGTGACCGCCGACGTGGTGCGGTTGGCCACCGGCAGTGCCGCCTACACCGCCTTCGCGCATTACTTCACCGAACTGACCGCCCTCGAAGAGGAGCTGTCGATGTCGGCGCGGCTGGTCGCGATCAGCGACGAGCTGGCAGCCCTGGCGGACAAGTGTGCAGAGCCGGCGCGTGCCGACGAGCCGTATCGGCGGGCGTTGCGGGTGATCCACGCCCGTCTCACTGCGACGGCGGCCACGGTGCTCGATCGTCAACCCGAGCACCTGCTGGATCTGGGGATGGACGCCTACCAGACCCCTGGTGAGCTGGTGGCCGACCTGGACACCGTGGATGCGTCGCTGCGAGCCAACGGCAGTGCGCTGCTGGCCGACGACCGGTTGGCCCGGTTGCGAGAAGCGGTGCACGTCTTCGGCTTTCACCTTTCGGGTCTGGACATGCGGCAGAACTCCGAGATGCACGAACAGGTGGTCGCCGAGCTGTTGGCCTGGGCCGGGGTCCATCCGGACTACGCGTCGTTGCCCGAGGACGACCGGGTGGCGCTGCTGGTCGCCGAACTGAGCACCCGCCGCCCGCTGATAGGCGAGCACGCCGAACTCTCGGAACTGGCGCACAAGGAAATCGGCATCGTGAAGGCCGCGGCGCGGGCGGTGGCGGTGTTCGGGCCGGCCGCGGTGCCCAACTACATCATCTCGATGTGCCAGTCGGTGTCGGACATGCTGGAAGCGGCGCTGCTGCTCAAAGAGGCGGGGCTGCTGGACGCGTCGGGGGAGACGCCGTACAGCCCGGTGGGCATCGTGCCGCTGTTCGAGACCATCGACGACCTGCAGCGCGGGGCGTCGATCATGGAAGCGGTGCTGGGGCTGCCGCTGTACCGCGCGCTGGTGCATGCCCGCGGCGAGAGCCAGGAGATCATGCTCGGCTACTCCGATTCCAACAAGGACGGTGGCTACCTGGCTGCCAACTGGGCGCTGTACCGCGCCGAGCTGGACCTGGTGGAGATGGCCGCCAAGACCGGAATCCGGATGCGGCTGTTCCACGGGCGCGGTGGCACGGTCGGCCGCGGTGGTGGACCCAGCTACGACGCCATCCTGGCCCAGCCGCCCGGTGCGGTGCGCGGGTCGTTGCGCATCACCGAGCAGGGCGAGATCATCGCGGCCAAGTACGCCGAGCCGCGGATCGCGCACCGCAACCTCGAGACGCTGGTGGCCGCGACGCTGGAGTCCACACTGCTGGACGTCGAGGGCCTCGGTGACGACGCCGCTCCCGCCTACGAGGTGCTCGATGATCTGGCCGCTCGCGCACAGCGGGCGTATTCCGAATTGGTCCATGAGACACCGGGTTTCGTGGAGTACTTCAAGGAATCCACTCCGCTGAGTGAGATCGGTTCGCTCAACATCGGCAGCCGTCCGACCTCACGTAAGCCCACCACGTCCATCTCCGATCTACGGGCCATCCCGTGGGTGTTGGCCTGGAGCCAGTCACGGGTGATGCTGCCGGGCTGGTACGGCACGGGTTCGGCGTTCGAATCCTGGATCGCCGACGGCGACGGACGCCTGGAAGTCCTCCAGGATCTCTACCGGCGCTGGCCGTTCTTCCGCACAGTGCTGTCGAACATGGCGCAGGTCCTGGCGAAGTCGGACATGGGCCTGGCGGCGCGCTACTCCGAGTTGGTGGAGGACCAGGAGCTGCGGCACCGGGTGTTCGACAAGATCCTCAGCGAGCATGAGCGCACCATCACCATGCTCAAGGCCATCACCGGCCAAGAAGATCTGCTGGCCGACAACCCGGCGTTGGCGCGGTCGGTGTTCAACCGGTTCCCGTACCTGGAGCCGCTGAACCATCTGCAGGTGGAGTTGCTGCGCCAGTACCGCTCGGGTGCGACCGACGAGCGGGTGCAACGCGGCATTCTGCTCACCATGAGCGGGTTGGCGACGGCTCTTCGCAACAGTGGATAGCGACTGAATCCCACTGCGCCATGACTGGTCACGGCACGAAAACCATTGTGTCGCAGCTCGTTCCTGTCAACTTCCTGTGAATGCAGGGGCTTGATATTTGGTTAGCCTGCTCTAACATGCCTTCTGCAACGGCGCGACATCAGAGGGGTGGACGAGTGATATCGGAAATCAGGGGTTGGCGTGGAACCGCCGCTGGAGTAGCAGTGCTGTTGATGGCGCTCGTCTTGGCGGTGAGCGCGTGCGGATCCTCGAACACCGCCGACGAACCCGCCGCGGACGGGGTGACCATCAGCCACAAGTTCGGCGAGACCGTCGTCCCCGCCGACCCGCAGCGTGTGGTCACTGTCGGCTGGACCGACCAGGACTTCGTGCTGCCGTTCGGCATCGTCCCGGTGGCCAGTCGCGAATTCTTCGAGGAGTACAACGACTACCCCTGGGTGCAGGCCGCCACCGGCGGCACGCCCATCCCGACCTGGGGAGCCGACGAGATCGACTTCGAGGCCATCGCCGCCGAGAAGCCCGACGTCATCTTCGCGATCTACGAGACGATCGACCAGGAGACCTACGATCGGCTGTCGCAGATCGCGCCGACGGTGATCCAGTCGGCGGACTATGCCGACGAGGAAACCCCGTGGGACGTGCAGCTCATGACCACCGGCAAGGCCCTGGGCAAAGAAGCCGAGGCCAAGGACCTGGTGGGCAAGGTGCAGGGCCGGATCGACGAGGCCAAGGCGGCCAACCCCGAGTTCGCGGGCAAGACGCTCGTGGTCGATTTCGGCCCAGAAAGTGGCGGACACTGGCTGTTGCCGGAGAACGATCCGCGCCGATCCCTGTTCACTGCACTGGGTTTCGCCACCCAGGATGTCGACGGTGACGTCAGCGAAGAGAAACTGGACCTGCTCAACCGGGACATACTGTTCGTCAACGGCGCCACCAAGGAGCAGATGATGGCCTCGCCTGCCTTCGCGCGGCTGCCTGTGGTGACCGAGGACCGGACGCTGTACACCACCTTCGAGTCGAACCTCAGCGGCGCACTGACCTACGGCGGGCCCGACGCGCTGCTGTACGCACTGGACGTGCTGACACCGCAACTGGCCAATGCCCTCAACGGACGTCCGGTCGAAGACCTGGCCAACGCCTGACCAGTGAGTGGATTTGCTGGGACGCGACCGCCTCGTGAGGAGGTGCTGTTGCTCGGGTTGATCGACTGGGTTCCGTTGGAACGAGTGCACCAAGCGGTGGTGGACGCAAACCCTGGACGTCCGATACAGGAGATCCAAGATGCCACCGTCGCGCTGGTCAGCGGGCTGACCGGCGACGGATTGTGCTCCATAGGAGACCTCACTGGCGAGAATTCGCGCTTCGTCCCGTGGCCGATCACACATGAGCAAGCGATTCAGCGCCTTCGCGATGAGTACGTCAACCGCTTCGATGATCCGGACCACTGGTCGTGGTTCTGCTGGCTCGATCTCACTGATCGAGGTGTGGCGATTGCTCAGCCGATCGAAAATCGGCTCCGCTCAGAACAGTCGGTGTGATCTCGAGGCAAACGCCGTGCGCAACTCCTGGCTGAGTTGCTCGACATCTGGTGATAGGGCCACCGCGACGCGAGCATCAACGTAGATCGACTGGGTGAACCAAAGTTCCCCGAACATCGCGTAGCCAGCACACGGAGGCTCTCCGGGTCTACGTCCAGCACTGCCATGAACCCGATTCTAGAGTGGTTTGCCGGTTCGACCAGTCACTCTGAACGACGCGCCCGCAGATGCGGGGACGCCACCGGCACCACCAGCGGTGTCCCCGTCTGGGGGTCGTCGATAATCTGGCAGGCCAACCCGTAGACGTCCAACACCAGGGCTTCGGTGATGACGTCCTTCGGGTCGCCCTGCGCCACAATCTTTCCCGCTTTCATGGCGATGATGTGATCGGCGTAGCGGCACGCGTGGTTCAAATCGTGCAGCACCGCCACCACCGTTCGGTCCTGCTCGCGGTTCAGCGCCGCGAACAGGTCCAGTAGTTCCACCTGGTGCGCGATGTCGAGGTAGGTGGTGGGCTCGTCGAGCAGCACCAGGGGAGTCTCCTGAGCCAGCACCATCGCCACCCACACCCGTTGCCGCTGGCCACCGGACAGCTCGTCGACCAACCGGCCGGACAGCGAGTCCACGGCGGTGGCGCGCATGGCCTCGGCCACCGCCTCGGCGTCCTCGGATGACCACTGCCGCAACACCTTTTGGTGCGGGAACCGGCCGCGGGAGACCAGATCGGCCACTGTGATGCCCTCCGGTGCAATGGAGGTCTGCGGAAGCAGGCCCAGCCGTCGGGCCACCTCCTTGGTGTGCAGGCTGGAAATGTCGGCGCCGTCCAGGATCACCTGCCCACCAGAGGGTTTCAGCAACCGTGCCAGCCCGCGCAGCAAGGTGGACTTTCCACACGCGTTGGGGCCGACGATGGCGCTGACCCGGCCGTCCGGGATGTCGACGGTCAGGTCCGTGATGACGGTCTTGTCGTCGTATCCGATGGTGAGGTGCTCGGTGCGCAGTCGTGAATTGCTCATCGTTTCCTTGCCTGCGTGATCAGCAGATAGATCAGGTACGCCCCGCCAAGGGACACCGTGACGGCGCCGACGGGCAGTTCGGTGGACAGCAGATGCTGGGCGATCACATCGCCGACCAGCAGCAGCACCGCGCCCATGACCGCAGACGGCACCAGCCCCACGCCCGGTGTGGCGGTGAGCCTGCGCGCGATCTGCGGTGCCGCCAGTGCGATGAACGTTATGGGACCCGCTGCGGCACAGGCCAAGGCGACAAGTGCGACTCCGACACCCAGATAGGCCAGCCGAACCCGCTCGGTACGGACACCGAGGGCGCCCGCGGCGTCGTCACCTAACTGCAGCACGGGCAACTGCGGTCCGAGCGCCACCAACGCCGCTGCCGCCACACCCACACAGACCGTCATCGGCACCACCTGCGACCAGCTCAGGCCGCTGAGCGTGCCCTGCTGCCACACCGACGCCGTGACGGCGGTGTGGAAGTCGAGCTTGATCACGATCCACTGGTTCACCGAGTTCAACACCGCGCTGACACCGATACCGACCACGATCAACCGGTATCCGGCCACTCCGTTGCGATACGACAGCCCGTACACCAGCACCGCGGTGACCAACGCACCCACCAGCGCACCTGCGGCCACCGCGTAGTAGCCGACGCCGACGGTCGCGAACACGGCCAGCGCACCGGTGTAGGCGCCGAAGTTGATGCCGATGATGTCGGGGCTGCCCAAGGGGTTTCGGGTCAGCGCCTGGAAGATCGCCCCGGACACTCCCAGCGCCGCCCCGATCAACAGGGCCATGAGGATGCGCGGCATCCGCCACTGAAGGACCACCACCCGGTCGAACGAGGTGTTGTTGCCCAGCAGGACGCTGACGACGTCGGCGGGAGCCACCGGATACTTGCCGATGCCGATCGCAAACACCGCCAGCACGAGCGCACCGGCCAGCAGTCCGGCGACCACGACCAGGGCCCGCCAGGACAATCGCAGGGACAGACCGCCGAGTCGAAGGACCGCTTGCCGGTTGCCGAACTGCACGTCACTCATGCGCGATCTGCTCCCACGCTCGGGCCCGCGCACTCGCTACTGGCTGGGTCATGCGGCGCCCCGCTTCCGGATCAGCCAGATCAGTACCGGCGCACCCAGGAATGCCGTCACGATCCCAGCGGGCAGCTCGGACGGTCGGATCACCAGCCGGCCCACGATGTCGGCGGCCAGCAGCAGCGCCGGCGCCACCACAGTCGCGTAAGCCAGGATCCAGCGCCAGTCCGGGCCGGTGAACCGTCGCACCGCGTGGGGCACCATCAGGCCGACAAAACCGATGGGTCCCGCTCCGGCGGTGGCCGCCCCGGCCAGCAGCGTCACCGCCACCAGGCTCAGCGCCTGGGTGCGGACCACGGTGGCGCCCATGCTCTTTGCCAGATCGTCACCCAGGGCGGTCACGTTCAACGAACGTCCGACAACCACGCACAGGATTACCCCGGCGAGGATGAAGGGGCTGATGGCCGCGGAGATGTCCAGGCCGCGGGCATCGAGGGCGCCGGCATCCCAGAACCGCATGTTGTCGAAGGCCCGCGGGTAGCGCAACCGGACCGCGAAGGCGACGCCGTCGAGTACCGCGGCGATGGCGACCCCGGCCAGCAACACTCGCACCGGAGTGGCGGTCGACCGTCCCGTCATGCCCACCAAGTACACCAACACCATGGCGAACAACGACCCGGCGAACGCGAACCAGATGTAGTTCCACACGTCGTGCACGCCCAGGAACGCGATAGCGCCGACGACAAAAAGTGCTGCGCCCGAGTTGATTCCGAGGATCTCGGTATCGGCCAAGGGGTTACGGCCCACCGCCTGGATGAGCGTGCCCGCCAAGCCCAGCGCCAACCCGACCAGCAGTGCCAGCACCGTGCGAGGGATCCGCAGGTCGTGCACGATCCATTGATCGCCGATGTCCTGGTAGTCGGTGACGGCCTGCCACACCGTGCCCAAGGACACGTTCTGGGTCCCGATGGCCAGACTGGCCACACACATCAGAACCAGGACGGACGCTGCGACCACCAGACCTGCCGCGCGGTGGTTGCCGCGCACCCGGATCGGGGTCGCGGTGACGGCGGTCAGAGGCCCACCCGTTCGAGAGCGTCGTCGAACTCCTCGGAGGCCACCTTGTCGCCTTTGCCGTCGGCCAGGGCTTTCTCGTAGACCGCCACCATGTCGTCGGCGACCAGGGCGAACTTCGCATCCCAGGTCTCGGAGTCGAACCGCCAGTAGCCGGTGATGTCGAACTGGTCAGCCTTCCAGCCCAAGCCGCGCACGTACTTGCGCACCGTCCTGGACTCCGCCGCTTCCCCGGCGAACCAGCAGTAGCCGACTCCCGACGGCAGCTTCAGGTCGCGAGTCGACGCGGCGAGAACACTTGGCGCGTGGCCGTTTCCGGTGCCCACGGAGGTAACCAGCGTGAGATTCGGATGTCCGGGCAGATAGGCGAGATCGTCTTCGGAGGCCACCTCGACGAGCGCAATCGCGCGCTGATCGACGGGCAGTTCCTCGATGATGCGGGCACACGCGGGCAGACCGGAAAGATCGGTGATCAGCAGCTGCCAGTCGGTATCGGCCGGCGGCTGATACCAGGACCTGGCGTGGTCGAGACCCACCCGGTCGCCCGCGCGGGCCCCTTGTGCCCAGGTGGTGCCCGGGCCGCGCTCATGGAGCACCACATCGAGAGAGATGCGGGTGCCGTCCTGGGAGCGCACGGAGTAGTTGCGTCCTACGTCGGACTCCGAGAGATACACCCCCACGGCGGAATCACCGGCGGTTTTCACGTCGAGACTGTCGAGGTCCTCGACCTCGAGCACCACACGAACCATGCGCAAACTCAGTGGAACCGTCTCCAGGACGGTGGCGTACGAGAAGCTCATCGTTGCTCAGGCTAGCCTTCGAGCCTGGGCGGTTGGAGCCCTCCCTAGAGCCCGGTGCGGTTGCGCACCGCATTCATCACGCCGCGCATCGCGTTCTCCGTGGCGGCGATGGGGGACACCACCGCCTCACCGACGCCGACGATCCGCTCCACCCGGTCGACGATGCCTTCCAGTCGGTCCACCACCGCGATCAGCCGCGGCGCGAGTTCGTCGATCCGGCTGATCGTTTCGTTGAAGCGTTCCAGCGTGGCATCCAAGCCGTCGGTGGAGTGGTTCAGATCCTCGAGCGTCTCGGTGAGTCCATCCAGCAGGGCGTCCACCTGGCCCACGGTGACGTCGGCGTTCAGCGCCGCCTGGGCCAGCGTCTTCAGGCGCTGTTGAGCCGGGCGGGTCTTGGCCGGAACGTCCTTTTCTGCCATGCCCGCCATTATGGCGGGCTACAGCTTGGCCGCGGCCTCGGTATCGAGCAACCACACCGTTTTCTCGGAGCCGGCGGCGCCGGCGGCCGGGATGTCCAGCGGGTCGGCCCCTCCGATGGCGGCGGCCACCGCGTCGGCCTTCGCCTCGCCGGAGACCACCAGCCACACCTCCCGCGAGCGAACGACGGCAGGGAAGGTCAAGGTGATGCGCCGCGGCGGCGGTTTCGGTGAGTTCTCGACACCCACCACGAACCGTGTCTTCTCGGCCGTGGCCACGGTGTGGGGGAACAGCGAATTGACGTGCCCCTCACCGCCCATGCCGAGGAGGTGCACGTCGAACACCGGGGTCGGCTCGCCCTCGGGAGCGTTGGCCGCCAGCACCTGCTCATAGGCCAGTGCGGCGGCGTCGATGTCGGCGCCGAACTCGCCGTCGGAGGCGGGCATGGCGTGCACGTTGCGGGCGGGGATGTCGATGTGGTCCAGCAGTGCCTCACGGGCCTGCTTGTCGTTGCGCTCGTCATCGGCCTCGGGCACGTAACGCTCGTCGCCCCAGTACAGGTGCACAGCCGACCAGTCGATACCGCCGCCGTTGGCGGCGACGTGCTTGAGCAGAGCCACGCCGGTGCCGCCGCCGGTCAGGACGATGGACGCCTCACCGCGTGCGGTGATGGCCCCGGTGATGGCAGCCACCAGCCGATCACCGGCGGCGGCCACCAGTTCGGCCGTGTCGCCGTACTTTTCGACAACGGTTTCAGTCATGAATATTGCACCTTGTCGATTCCCTTGAGTGCTTCGAAGTAGATCTCGTCGGAGTCCAGCCTGCGCATGTCCTCGGCCAGGCACTCCTTGGTCTCCCGGCGCGCCAGAGGCACCAGGGCTTCGGGCTTGGCCGTGCGCGACAGCGTCGCGGTACGGCCCTCCTGCGGGCGGCTCAGGGTGATGCTCTCGGTGCTGCGCACCAACTCCACCTTGAGCTCACCCACCTCGCGGCGCACCGGTCCGTCGATCCGGCTGGCCAGCCAACCGGCCAGCACGTCGAGCGCCGGTTCGTCGGCCAGACCCGACACCAGTGCCGACTCGATGGGCTCGTGCGGCGCCTGATCCAGCGCCGCCGTCAGCAACGCCCGCCAGTAGGTGATCCGGCTCCACGCCAGATCCGTGTCCCCGGCGGTGTAACCCTGCGCGCGCGATTTGATCGCAGACAGCGGATCCGCGTCGTTGGTGGCGTCGGTGATCCGGCGGATGGCCAACTGCCCCAACGGGTCCTGCGCCGGCACTGCGGGAGCGATATCAGGCCACCACGTCACCACCGGAGTGTCCGGCAGCAGGAACGGTGTCACGACACTGCTGGCGTGATTGGCCAGCGGGCCGGACAGCCGCAGCACCACAACCTCGTTGGAGCCGGCGTCGCTGCCGACGCGCAGTTGCGCGTCCAGCCGGGCATTTTCGGCCAGCCGATCAGCGGGGCTGACGACGATCACTCGGCACGGATGCTCACGGCTGGCCGCGTTGGCCGCATCGATGGACTCCTCGAGCACCGCTTCGGTGTCGGGGGCGATCACCAGCGTCAGCACGCGGCCCAGGGTGATGGCGCCGCCCTCCTCGCGGAGTTGGACGATCTTCTTGTTGATGGCACCGGTATTGGTGTCAGGCAGGTCGACAATCATCGCTAGGGCCGCCTCCATTCGCGGCCCGAGCGCCGCAGCATCTCGAACGCCGACTCCGGGCCCCAGCCGCCGGACTCATACGGGTCCGGTTTGCCATGGCTGGCCCAGTATTCGAGGGCGGGATCGAGGATCTTCCAGGACAATTCGACTTCCTCGTTGACCGGGAACAGCGACGGCTCGCCCAGCAGGACGTCGAGGATCAGGCGCTCGTAGGCCTCCGGTGACTCCTCGGCGAAGGCCGAGCCGTAGGAGAAGTCCATGCTGACGTCGCGGACCTCCATCGCGTTGCCCGGGACCTTCGACCCGAACCGCAGCGTGATGCCCTCGTCGGGCTGCACCCTGATCACCAGGGCGTTCTGGCCCAGTTCTTCGGTCATGGTCGCGTCGAACGGCAGATGTGGCGCGCGCTTGAACACCAGGGCGATCTCGGTGACCCTGCGGCCCAACCGTTTTCCGGTGCGCAGGTAGAACGGCACCCCGGCCCAGCGACGGGTGTCGACATCCAGGGTGATGGCCGCGAACGTCTCGGTGGTCGACGACTTGGAGAACCCCTCCTCGTCGAGCAGGCCGACCACCTTCTCGCCGCCCTGCCAGCCCATCGCGTACTGCCCGCGAGAAGTGGTCTCGTCGAGGGGTTCGGCCAGACGGGTGGCCGAGAGCACCTTGATCTTCTCGGCCTGCAGCTCGTCGGGGGAGAAGCTCACCGGCTCCTCCATGGCCGTCAGCGCCAGCAGCTGGATGAGGTGGTTCTGGATGACGTCGCGGGCAGCGCCCACTCCGTCGTAGTAGCCGCCACGTCCGCCGAGCCCGATGTCCTCGGCCATGGTGATCTGCACATGGTCGACGTAGTGGGCGTTCCACACCGGTTCGAACAACTCGTTGGCGAAGCGCAGGGCCAAGATGTTCTGCACCGTCTCCTTGCCCAGGTAGTGGTCGATGCGGAACACCGACGACTCCGGGAAGACGCTGTTGACCACCCCGTTGAGTGCCTCCGCGCTGGCCAGGTCGTGACCGAACGGCTTCTCGATCACCACGCGAGACCAGCAGCCCTCCGGCTTGTCGGCCAGGCCGGACCGTGACAGCTGCTCGCAGACCACCGGGAAAGCATTCGGCGGGATCGACAGGTAGAACGCGTGATTGCCGCCGGTGCCCCGTTCGGTGTCGAGGGTGTGCAACGTCGACTTCAGCCGCTCGAAGGCGTCGTCGTCGTCGAAGGTGCCCTGCACGAACCGGATGCCTTCGGCCAACCGGTCCCAAACCTCCTGGCGGAACGGCGTGCGGGCGTGCTGCTTGACCGCGTCGTAGACGACCTTGGCGAAATCCTCATCGGCCCAGTCCCGTCGGGCGAACCCCACCAACGCGAAGGTCGGCGGCAGCAGCCCGCGGTTGGCCAGGTCGTAGATGGCCGGCATCAACTTCTTACGGGCCAGATCACCTGTGACACCGAAGATCACGACGCTGCAGGGCCCCGCAATACGGGGCATGCGTTTGTCGCGCTTGTCCCGCAGCGGGTTCACCCAGTCTTCGGGCATCGAGCTGCAATCGCTCATTTCTTCTCGTCGAGCTGGCCCTGGGTGGCCTCGATCAACTCCTGCCACGACTTCTCGAACTTCTCGACACCCTCGTTCTCCAGTACCAGGAACACATCGGTGAGGTCGACGCCGAGAACCTCGAGCTTGTCGAAGACGACCTTGGCGGACTCGGCGGTGCCGGTGACGGTATCGCCGGTGACCACACCGTGGTCGGCCACCGCGTCGAGAGTCTTCTCGGGCATGGTGTTCACCGTGTTGGGCGCCACCAGCTCGGTGACGTACAGGGTGTCCGAGTAGTCGGGGTTCTTCACACCGGTGGATGCCCACAGCGGACGCTGCGCGCGGGCGCCTGCGGCCTTCAGTGCCTCGAAGCGGGCACCGCCCTCGAACACCTCTTGATAGGCGGCATAGGCCAGCCGGGCATTGGCCACACCGGCCAGCCCTCGGGCGCCCAGCGCAGAGTCGGTGCCGATGGCCTCCAGTCGCTTGTCGATCTCGGTGTCCACCCGAGAGACGAAGAACGACGCCACCGAATGGATCTTGGCCAGATCATGGCCGGCAGCCTTGGCGGCCTCGAGGCCGGCCAGGTACGCGTCCATGACGGCCCGGTGCCGCTCCACGGAGAAGATCAGCGTGACGTTGACCGAGATGCCCTCGGCGATCACCGCGGTGATGGCAGGAAGGCCGGCTTCGGTGGCCGGAATCTTGATCAGCACGTTGGGCCGATCGACGATCTTCCACAGTTCGATGGCCTGCAGGATCGTCTTGTCGGTGTCGTGCGCCAGGCGTGGGTCCACCTCGATGGACACCCGGCCGTCGACGCCGTCGGAATTCTTGTAGATCCCGGCGAACAGGTCGCACGCGTTGCGAACGTCGTCGGTGGTGACGGTACGGATGGTGGCATCCACGTCGGCACCTCGCTCGGCGAGCTCCTTGACCTGCGCGTCGTAGGCGTTGCCCGCCGACAGTGCCGCCTGGAAGATCGACGGGTTGGTGGTGACGCCGACGACGCTCTTGGTGTCGATGAGCTCCTGCAGGTTGCCGGTCTGCAATCGGTCACGGGACAGGTCGTCGAGCCATACGGAAACGCCTGCGGCGGACAGCGCCGCAAGGTTGGCATTCTGAGTCATGTTGTCTGCCTTTGTTAGTTATTGATGGTGCGTTCGGCGGCGGCGGCGACGGCTTCCGGGGTGAACCCGAACTCGCGGAACAGAACTGCATCTGAGGCCGACTCGCCGTAATGCTCGATCGAAACGATCTCGCCGGTGTCGCCGACCAGCTTGTACCAACTCTGCGCGACGGCCGCCTCGACGGCGACACGCGCCGACACCGAGGGGGGCAGCACCGAGTCGCGGTACTCCTTGGGCTGGCTCTCGAACCACTCCACGCAGGGCATCGAGACCACGGCGGCCACGATGTCCTTCTCGGCCAACAACTTCTTGGCCTCGACGGCAAGCTGCAGTTCCGAACCGGTGCCGATGATGATGACGTCCGCGGCGCTGGCGTCGTCGCCGCCCAGGACGTAGCCGCCCTTGGCGACACCTTCGCTGGAGGTGCCCTCCAGAACCGGGATGCCCTGACGGGTCAGGATGAAACCGACCGGACCGCTTCCATTGCCGCGCTCGATGATGCTGCGCCACGCGTAAGCGGTCTCGTTGGGGTCACCGGGGCGCACCACCGACAGGTTCGGGATGGCACGCAGGGCCGCCAGGTGCTCGATCGGCTGGTGGGTGGGGCCGTCCTCACCCAGGCCGATGGAGTCGTGCGTCCAGATGTAGATGGTGTCGATGTCCATCAGCGACGCCAACCGCACCGCCGGGCGCATGTAGTCCGAGAACTGCAGGAACGTGCCGCCGAACGCGCGGGTGGGTCCGTGCAGCACGATGCCCGACAGGATCGAGCCCATGGCGTGCTCACGGATGCCGAAGTGCAGCACCCGGCCGTAGGGGTCGGCGGTGAAGTCCTCGGTGGAGATCGACGGTGGACCGAACGACTTCACCCCCTTGATGGTGGTGTTGTTGCTGCCGGCCAGGTCTGCCGAGCCGCCCCACAGTTCGGGCAGCTTCGGGGCGACGTCGTTGAGCACCTGGCCGAACGCGGCGCGGGTGGCGACCGCCTTGGAGCCCGGCTCCCAGTACGTGATGTCCGAATCCCAGCCTTCGGGCAGTTCCTGGGCCAGCAGCCGGTCCAGCAGCTTCTTGCGCTCGGGCTCCCGCTCGGCCCAGGCGTCGAACCCGGTCTGCCACTTCTCGTGCGCTTCGCGACCGCGCTCGACGAGCTTGCGGGTGTGCTCGATGACCTCGGGGCGCACCTCGAACTTCTTGTCCGGATCGAAGCCGAGGATCTTCTTGGTGGCGGCCACTTCGTCGTCACCCAGTGCCGAGCCGTGCACGCCGCCGGTGTTCATCTTGGTGGGTGCCGGATAGCCGATGATGGTGCGCACCGAGATGAACGACGGCTTGTCGGTGACCTTCTTGGCCTCGGCGATGGCCGCTTCGATGCCGACGACGTTCTCGCCGCCGTCAACCTCCTGGACGTGCCAGCCGTACGCCCGGTAGCGGTCGGCGACGTTTTCGCTCAGGGCGATGTCGGTGTCGTGCTCGATGGAGATGTGGTTCTTGTCGTAGAAAACGATCAGGTTGCCGAGCTGCTGGGTGCCCGCCAGCGACGAGGCTTCGCTGGTGACGCCCTCTTCGATGTCGCCGTCGGAGGCGATCACGTAGATGTGGTGATCGAACGGGCTTTCACCTTCGGGGGCGTCCGGATCGAACAGGCCGCGCTCGTAGCGGGCGGCCATCGCCATGCCGACAGCCGAAGCCAGGCCCTGGCCCAGCGGGCCGGTGGTGATCTCCACGCCCTTGGTGTGGCGGAACTCCGGGTGACCCGGCGTCTTGGATTTCCAGGTCCGCAACGACTCGATGTCCTCGAGCTCCAAGCCGAAACCGCCGATGTAGAGCTGCAGGTACAGCGTCAGACTGGAGTGCCCGCAGGACAGGATGAACCGGTCGCGGCCCAGCCAGTGCACGTCACTGGGATCATGGGTCATCTGCCGCTGGAACAGCGTGTAGGCCAGCGGGGCCAGACTCATCGCGGTTCCCGGGTGGCCGTTGCCGACCTTCTGGACGGCGTCGGCGGCCAGGACACGCACGGTGTCGACTGCCAGCGAATCGACCTCGGTCCAGTCGTCGGGGTGGTGGGGTTCGGTCAGCGTCGCGATTTCTTCGACGGTGGTCACAGGCTCACTCCTTGGTGGCGTGTCTGGTTGGCAGGCCGCACCATCCAACCCTAATGCTCGGCGGCGACCGAGTGCAGGTTGCATTCGCAAGACTGTTCGTCCGCCCGTTACGGTGGGTAACGCGGAATCGACCCTGCGGTAATCCACGGCTCGGTCGTCGGTCTACCATCGTTTGTAGTAGACGCAGCGAAGCGGCCAAAAGCATTTCGCGCGCGCACCACCGGCCGAGGATGAGGAGTTGACTGCGTGAGCCTTCGCGAGCGCCACCTCAGCTCCGGCACGTCAAAAGCCGGAGGGGCGCCCAAGCGGATCCGCGGCACTTTGCTGGCGTACATCGCGCTGACCAAACCACGCGTTATCGAATTGTTGCTGGTCACCGCTATTCCGGCGATGCTGCTGGCCAACCGCGGTGTTGTCGACCCGTTGCTGATCCTGAACACTCTGGTGGGCGGCATGCTGGCCGCCGCCGGCGCCAACACGCTGAACTGCGTGGCCGACGCCGACATCGACAAGGTGATGAAGCGCACCGCCCGGCGCCCGCTGGCCCGCGCCACGGTGGCCACCCGGAATGCCCTGGTGTTCGGACTGGTGCTCTCCGTCGGCTCGTTCTTCTGGCTGTGGTGGACGTCGAACCTGCTCTCCGGCGTGCTCGCCGTCATCACCATCGCGTTCTACGTTTTCGTCTACACCCTGCTGCTCAAGCGCAGGACCTCGCAGAACGTGGTGTGGGGTGGCGCGGCCGGCTGCATGCCGGTGATGATCGGCTGGTCCGCTGTGACCGGGACCATTCAGTGGCCCGCCCTGGTGATGTTCGCCATCATCTTCTTCTGGACGCCGCCGCACACCTGGGCGCTGGCCATGCGCTACAAGGACGACTATGCCGCGGCCGGGGTGCCGATGCTGCCGTCGGTGGCCACCGAGAAACACGTCACGCTGCAGATCGTCATCTACACCTGGCTGACGGTTCTGGCCACGCTGGCGCTGGTGCCTGCCACTGGTTGGCTGTACACGGGCGTGGCGTTGCTGGCCGGGGCCTGGTTCCTGATCATGGCGCACCAGCTCTACGCGGGCGTGCGACGCGGTGAGCCCGTCAAACCTTTGCGGCTGTTCCTGCAGTCGAACAACTATTTGGCTGTCGTGTTCTGTGCGCTGGCCATCGACTCGGCCGTCGCGCTGCCCACGGTTTTTTAGGGTTTTGGGCGTGATTACAGCCGCTCAGCGACCGTAATCACGCCCAAATCCCTCAGGGGATCAGGACGATGGAGCCGACCGTCTTGCGGCCCTCCAGATCGCGATGCGCCTGCTCGGCATTCTCCAGCGGGTAGTGGGCGCTGACGTTGATGGTGATGGCGCCCGAGGCGATGGCGTCCAACAGCTCACCGGCCCGCCAGGCGAACTCGTCGGCGGTGCGGGTGTAGTGCACCAGGCTGGGCCGGGTGAGGAACACCGAGCCCGCGGGGTTCAGCCGCTGCGGATCGAACGGCGGCACCGGGCCGCTGGCCGCGCCGAACAGCGCGAGCACGCCGCGGACCGCCAGGCTCGCCAGGCTGGCTTCGAAGGTGCTCTTGCCCACGCCGTCATAGGCCGCCGCGACACCCACGCCGTCGGTCAGCTCACGGATCGTGGCGGCGAACTCCGCCGGATCGTCCGGATAGTCCAGCACCTCGATGGCGCCCGCCTGGCGGGACAGCTCGGCCTTCTCCGGCGTAGAGGCGGTGGTGATCACCCGGGTACGGAGGCTGGTGGCCCACTGCGTCAGGATCAGCCCCACACCGCCGGCGCCGGCGTGCACCAGGATGGTGTCCTGCGGCTGCACCGCGTACGTCGACTTCAGCAGATAGTGCGCCGTCATCCCCTTCAGCAGCGCCGAGGCCACCTGGTCCGGGGCCACGCCGTCTGGCACGTAGGCCACGAAGTCTGCAGGGGCGACGGCGTATTCGGCGTAGGCGCCGTCGGCGACGTTGGTGACCACGCGGTCACCGACGTTGAGGGCGGCCACGTCGTCGCCGACGGCCTCGACGATGCCGCAGACCTCACTTCCGGAGACGAACGGTGTCTCTCGCGGGTAGAGGCCGCTGCGGAAGTAGGTGTCGATGAAGTTCACGCCGATGGCCTCGGCCTTGATGAGTACCTGACCCGGGCCAGGTGTGGGCTTGGGGCGCTCGACGTAGGTCAGGACTTCGGGGCCGCCGGTCTGCGGAACTTCGATCGCATGCATGCTGACTATCATCCTTGAGCGTGAAGACCGGATGAAGCTGGCACGCCCTGACTTGTTCCATCCCCGGATCGTGCTGGCCGGATGTCCGAAGTTGGTCACCGGCGACGGCGACGACGACGGCCTGGTGGGCGCCCTGCGAACCCGCGGCCTGAACGCCCGCTGGCTGGCCTGGGACGACCCGGCGACCCTGGACAGTGACCTGGTGATCATGCGAGCCACGTGGGACTACATCGAGCGGCTCGACGAGTTCCTGGCGTGGACCACCCGCGTGCCGCACCTGCTGAACGCTCCCGGGGTGGTGCGGTGGAACACCGACAAGACCTACCTCGAGGACCTGGCCGTCGCCGGGGTGCCGGTGGTGGAGAGCGAATTCTTCGCTCCGGGTGAGATCGTGCACCTGCCCGCCGGCGAAGTGGTGGTCAAACCCGCGGTGGGTGCGGGTTCGGTGGGTGCTTTACGTTTCACCGACCACAGCGCCGCCCGCGACCATGCCGCCACCCTGCAGGAATCCGGGGCCACCGCGATGGTGCAGCCCTACGACCCCCGGGTGGAGCAGGGGGAGACGGCCTTGGTGTTTCTGGCCGGCCGGCAGTCGCACGCGTTCACCAAGGGGCCGATGCTGCCGCCGCCGGGCAGCACACCGGTGTTCGACGAGTCCGGCACCTACGCCGAGGAGTCGCTGTCGGCTGCCGACCCGGACGTCGCACTGTGGGATGTGGGCCAGGCGGCGCTGGCCGCCGCTGCGGCACACCTGGGCTGCACCCCGCAGGACTTCCTCTACGCGCGGGTGGATCTGTTGGGCGGCCACCGGGATCCGCTGCTGCTGGAGCTGGAGTTGGTGGAGCCGTCACTGGGCTGGCGGCAACTGGGCAGCAGCGAGCGCGACGTCAAGCAGCGGGACTTCGCCCTGGCCGTCGAATCAGCGCTGGAGAAGCTCGGGCTCGGTCCGCTGTCGCACCGTTCTCGGCCGTAGGGACGCCCACAGCGCCGCTGTGGCCGCCGTGCAGGCGCCGGCGCCGGCCACGTGTACCGCCACCAGCGCCTCGGGCACGCCGGTGAAGAACTGCACCGCGCCCAGCAGCCCCTGTGCCACCACCAGCGCGATCAGCACGTAGAGCCGGAGCATGACGGCCTTGGGCGCGTTGACGGCCCAGAGTCCGAAGCCCAGGCCCACCACCAGCGCCAGGAAGGCGATCAGCAGCGACGAGTGCGCGTGCACCAGTGTGGTGATCTCGATCTGCAGCCGGGCGACGGGCCGTTCGATGCTCTTGTCGCCGGCGTGGGGGCCCGCCCCGGTGACCAGCGTGCCGGTGACCAGGACCGCGGCCAGGGTGACGCCGGTGAGCGCGGACAGTAGCCGCAGCTGCCGGGGCGCGGTCGGGGTGGGCACACCGTCGTCGGGTTCGCCGATCTTGACGAACAGCAGGGTTGCCACCCACACCATGGCCATCGAGGCCAGCAGATGGATCGCCACGGTCCACCACAGCAGCCCGGTCAGCACGGTGATGCCGCCGATGACGGCCTGAACCACGGTCGACAGCGGCATCAACCAGGCATACAACCTGACCTCGCGGCGCCGGTGCGCGCGCGTCACGGCGATCACGGCGGCGGCCGCGGTGGCCACCACGGCGAAGGTCAGCATCCGGTTGCCGAATTCGACGGCCTGGTGGATGCCCGCGACCTCGGGATGGGGGACGGGGGTGAAGCTGCCCGGGAAGCACTGTGGCCAGGTGGGGCAGCCCAGGCCGGAGGCGGTGACGCGCACGATGGCGCCGGTGACGGCGATGCCGCCCTGGGTCAGGATGACCAGTGCGCCGATGATCCGCTGGGTACGCAGACTCGCTGCGGGAAGCCGGTCGACCAGCCGCTGAAACCACACGTTGAACAGAGTAGGGGAGAGTTAACTACCGGCTGTAGTAGGGGTTACCAGGGGTAGCAGGATGTTGTCGACCAACCGGACCGCCAAGTCGTCGTCGATGGGATCGTCGGTGATCAGCAGCCGGTGCCACAGCACACTTTGGGCCAGTTCCCGCAGGATGTCGACATCGACATCGGCGCGTACCTCACCGCGCGCGACGCCGCGGGCCAGCAGTTCGCCCATCTGTTCCTTGCGCCACCCGATCACCTCCGAGCGGAAGGCGTCGGCGAGCACATCGTCGTGGCTCATCGCAGCGATCACCGCGCGCAGCAGCGGTGCCGTCGGCCCCGTGAACAGCGCCACCCAGCCGCGCAGGGTGGCCAGCATGTCGGTGCGGTAGCTGCCGGTGTCGGCGGCGGGTATGGCCGTGGTAGCCATGGTCAGCAGGGTGTCGCGGACCAGCGCCTGGCTGTCGGGCCAGCGCCGATACAGGACTGGCTTGCTGGTGCCTGCCGCGGCGGCGACGGCCTCCATGGTGACGCCCGCGGCGCCGCGGGCGGCGACCAGCTCCAGCACCGCGGCGCGGATGGCGGCCTCGAGTTCGGCTCCACGACGACGTTGCACGATCCTCCTAAAGACACGCTTGCGTTTCTTATGTCGGCAGCCTACCGTAAGAAACGTAACCGTACCCAACCGCCGAGAGGATCCGCCATGACCACCTGTCCTGTGCTGTATCCGATGCGCACCGTCGACTCGGCGACGATCCGTCACACCACAGCGCCGCACCTTCGCCGCCGGGTCACCATCGACCACCGACCGCTGCCCGGGATCACCCCGGCCGAACTGCTGGACTGGTTCGGCCACATCGGCGAGACCATGACCTACAACGGTGAGAAAACCGCGCGCTACCTGGCCTGGCATCCGATCGACCACATCGACTGGGAACTGGCCCGGGCCGCCCGGGGCGGGGGAGCCGCAGAGGGGGCGCGGTTCCGCATCGTCGAGCAGTTCGGCCGCCCCGACTTTCGTGTCGACGTCGTCGACCGAGTGGAGAAGCTCGACGACACCGGGATCCGACTCGTGCAGCGCGCAGCGGGAGTCCCGATCCTGCAGCTGGAGCACACCTGGTCGGCGGGTGCAGACGGCACCCACTACGTCACGGTCTTGGACATCGGGGCGCGCTCGGCGCTGCTCACACCGGTGAACTACCTTCTGACCCGCAAATTCCCCGACCCGATGGTGCGGGCCTGGGTCAGGCACAACATCGAAGAGGTGGGGCGCCTGGAGTTCTTGGTGCCCCAGCTCAGGTGAAGCGGAACCACCGCAACGCGCACACCGCGGCCACCGCGCCCCACGCTGTCAGAACAGCCAGCCCGAACCAGTCCACCGACATCGACATCGCCTGCGTCAGCGCCTCGGTGAGTGCACCCGAGGGAGTCAACCGGGCCACCCACTGCACCGCCGACGGCACTGTCTCGCCCTCCAGCGTCAGCGCCCCGAGTCCGGCGAAGACGAACCACAGCAGGTTGGCCAGGGCCAGCACGATCTCGGCTTTCAGGGTGCCGCCCAACAGCAGGCCCAGTGCGGCGAAACCCGCCGTGCCCAGGGCGATGATCACCGCTCCGACCAACAAGCCGACCGGGCTGGGCCGCCAACCCAGCGCCAGTCCGATGGCACCGAGGATGACCGCCTGCAGGAACACCACGGCGACCACGGCCAGGGACTTGCCGACGATGATGCCCCACACCGGAAGTGCCGTGGCGCCAAGGCGTTTCAGCGCGCCGTAACGCCGGTCGAAGGCCACGGCGATGGCCTGGCCGGTGAATGCCGTGGAGATCACCGCCAGTGCCATGATGGCCGGGACGAACGTCGCCGCGCGATTCTCGCCGAACGAGCCCAGCGGCAGCAGGGTCAGGCCCACCAGCAGCGTGATGGGGATGAACATCGTCAGCAGCAGTTGTTCGCCGTTGCGCAGCAACAACTTCAGCTCGAGGCCGAACTGTGCCTTGAGCATCTCGGCCACGGTGTTGGGCCGTGGATCGGGGGTGAAGGTCCCGGAGGGGAAAAGCCCCTCGGTAGAGGACGACGTCGTCATCGCAACTCCCGGCCGGTCAATTCGAGGAAGACGTCCTCGAGGCTGCGTTGCTCCACCCGCATGTCAGTGGCCAGCACGTCGAGCCGGGCGCACCAGGCTGTCACGGTGGCCAGCACCTGCGGATCGATGTGCCCTTCCACCCGATACTCCCCGGGGGCGATCTCGACGGCCCGGTAGTTCTCCGGTAGGGCGCTGACGAGCAGGGACAGGTCAAGTTTGCGGGGTGCGGTGAACCGCAACTGGTCCTCGGCGCCGCTGCGCATCAGCTCGGCCGGCGTGCCTTCGGCGACGGCCACTCCGTGGTCGATGATGATCAGCCGGTCGGCCAGTTCTTCGGCCTCTTTCAGCTGGTGTGTGGTCAGCACCACGGTGACCCCGTCGCGGCGCAGCCCGTCGATCAGCTCCCACACCACCAGCCGGGCGTGGGCGTCCATCCCGGCCGTCGGCTCGTCGAGGAACACCAGCTCAGGGCGTCCCACCAGCGCGCACGCCAGCGCCAGGCGCTGCTGCTGGCCACCGGAGAGCCGTCGATAGGTGGTACGCGCGACATCGGTCAGCCCGAGGGTGTGCAACAGCCACTGCGGGTCCAGGGGATTGGCGGCGTAGGCGGCCACCAGGTTCAGCATCTCTCCGGCGCGGGCCGCCGGATACCCGCCGCCGCCCTGCAACATCACGCCGATGCGGGCCCGCAGCCGGGCGTTGTCGACGAACGGATCCAGACCCAGAACCTCGATGGTGCCACCGTCGGGGCGCAGGAAACCCTCACACATCTCGACAGTGGTGGTCTTGCCCGCGCCGTTGGGGCCCAACAGGGCCAGCACCTCGGCGGGCTGCACCTCGAGATCCAGACCGGAAACGGCGGTGACCTCGCCGTAGCGTTTGGTGACCCCGTGCAGTCGCAGGGGTACGGGTGCAGTCGACCTCACGGAGACTCAGCGTAGGCGTCGGGTGTGGTGCGGGTTGATCGTGGTGCTCCCGGGGGTTCCGGCGGGTCGGTTTCGCTGACCGGCGGCGCCACCGCGCGCCAGGGCAGCCGTCGGAAGGTGAGGCCGATGAGGATCAGCACGATGATCGTGCTGGCCACGGTCGCATCGACGATCTGGAAGAGCGCGAACCGGTCCCCGTTGGCGGTGGGGCCGAAGATCCCGACCACCAAGGTCCCGACGATGGCCGCGGTGCGAAAGCCCGGACGGGTGGCCCAGCACGCCAGCGGAATGATGGCCCAGAGCAGATACCAGGGCTGCACCACCGGCGACAGCAGGAGTGTGGCTCCCAGGGCCACGCCGAGCCCGCCGACCGGATGCAGCCGGCCGCGCAGCACCGAGAGCAGCAGCCAGCTGACCACCACCGTGATGATCAGCACGCCGATGGCGCGAGTCAGGCCCAGTACCGCGGTGGTGTGGTCGCCGAGCCCCAGCAGGATGCCCACCTGGCCGGTGCCCAGGGCGATCAGCGTGGGCGGCGACATCCAACTGCGCACCACGTTGGCCGTGCCCAGGGTGAACAGCCAGCCGAATCCGAGACCGCTGGCCCAGCCGATGACGACCATGACGGCCAGTGACACCGCACCCAGGCTGCAGCTGGCGATCAAGAAGGCTCTGAAGCTGCCGCCCCATCGACAGGCCAGGGCCATCGCGACGAAACCCAGCGCCAGCAGCGACGGCAACTTGACCTGCGACGACAGGGTGATCAGGACGGTGCCCGCCACCAACAGCCCCAGAGGCGCCCACGCGGCCCACTGCACCCGGCCGCGGGGCAGGCGCAGTGGCCGGGGGATCAGCCGGTGGGTGCCTTCGACCCCACGCAGGGCGAATTCGGTGCCTGCGAGCATCAGGCCCAGCATCAACGCCTCGTTGTGGATGCCCGCCACCAGGTGCATGAACAGCAGGGGATTGGTGGGACCCAGCCACAGCGCGGACACTTCGGCGACCCCGCAGCGACGCGCCAGCCGCGGGGTGGCCCAGACGATCAGACCCACGCCCACCAGCACCACCAGCCGGTGGCACAGCACCGCCCAGACGATGTTCTCGCCGGTCAGGGCCGAGATGCCTTCGCCGAGCCACAGGAACAGTGGGCCGTAGGGCGCCGGGGTCTCGCGCCAGAGACTGGGCACCGAGAGCGTGAACACATGGTCGAGCCCCAGGCCCGGTGCCGGCCCCACGACGTAGGGGTCCTGACCGTCGCGGGCGATCTGGCTCTGCGCCAGGTAGGAGTAGACATCCTTGCTGTACATCGGTGGTGCCACCAGCAGCGGCAGCATCCACAGCACCAGCGTGCGATCCAGTTGGCTGCGCGACATCTTGCGCTTGCCGAGGGCGAACCGGCCCAGCATCAGCCAGGCCAGGGCCATCATCACCGCACCGGTGGTGGTCATCGTCAGCGAGACGGTCTGGATTCGCGATGGCAGGTTCAGCAGCCGCACCCCGAACGTCGGATCCTGCACCACCGGCCGTGCGCCCGCGCCCAGGGCGCCGATCGCCATCAGCACCGTTCCGGTGGCGCCGAACCAGCGGGTCCGGCGCATGGCGACGGTCTCGTCCTCGTTCAGCGGAGAGCCGACGGGACGCTCGTCGCCGTGCCAGCCTGCGATCGACGAACTCCACGAACGTCGACGGTCGGCCATCAGAGCAGACTAACGGCCGGAGTCCGAGGCTCCGTGAGGGTTCCCCAGCGGTGTGCGGGCGCACGAGCACGGCGACCCAGCCCGGGGTCCGGCGCTCTATTCCCGAGTCCGGTGTGACAATTCGGACCGGCATGTAAGGGTGACCTTGCTAGACCGACCCCGGTAATTGCGTCACACTGGTGTTGTGAAAATCCATTCTGAGGTTCCGCGTGCGCATGACGCCGTGCCGGCCACCCAGGACGGACACACCCGTAAAGCCGTAATCCGCCTGCTGCTCGAGTCGGGTTCCATCACGGCAAGTGCCATCGGCGACCGGCTCGGATTGTCCGCGGCCGGCGTCCGGCGTCACCTCGACGCACTGATCGACGCCGGTGACGCCGAGGCCAACGCCGCCGCCGCCTGGCAGCAGGAAGGCCGTGGCAGACCGGCCAAACGTTATCGGTTGACCTCCGCCGGGCGCGCCAAACTCGAGCACGCCTACGACGACCTGGCCTCGGCTGCCATGCGTCAGCTCCGCGAAATCGGCGGAGACCAAGCCATTCAGATGTTCGCGCGCCGCCGCATCGAGTCGATCCTGACCGGGGTGCCGCAGGGCGCCGACGTCGAGGACGGTGCCGACCGGATAGCTGACGCGTTCACCAAAGCCGGTTACGTCACCACCACTGCCAAGGTGGGCGGCGGTGTGCAGATCTGTCAGCACCACTGTCCGGTGTCACACGTCGCCGAGGAGTTTCCCGAACTGTGTGAAGCCGAGGCCAAGGCCATGGCCGAGGTGTTGGGTACTCACGTACAGCGCCTGGCGACCATCAGCAACGGCGACTGCGCCTGCACCACCCACGTGCCGCTCACCAGCTGACCGGCCGACCCCCGAAACATCAGATCGACCTTCGGCACACAGCCCGCGCCGAAGCCAACCAGAGAGCAAGGAGTGTGTCGTCATGACACTCACACCGGAGACGCCACTGACTCAAGAGGAGACCATCGCCTCGCTGGGTAAGTACGGCTACGGCTGGTCCGACTCCGATGTCGCAGGCGCCAGCGCCCAGCGTGGGCTGTCCGAGGCCGTCGTCCGCGACATCTCCGCCAAGAAGAGCGAACCCGAGTGGATGCTCGACGTGCGCCTCAAGGCGCTGCGCACTTTCGACAAGAAGCCGATGCCCAACTGGGGTTCGGAGCTCGACGGCATCGACTTCGACAACATCAAGTACTTCGTGCGCTCCAGCGAGAAGCAGGCGGCCACCTGGGATGACCTGCCCGCCGACATCAAGAACACCTACGACAAGCTGGGCATCCCCGAGGCCGAGAAGCAGCGGCTGGTCTCCGGTGTCGCCGCGCAGTACGAGTCCGAGGTGGTCTACCACTCCATCCGCGAGGACCTCGAGGCCCAGGGCGTCATCTTCCTGGACACCGACTCCGGCCTGCGTGAGCATCCCGAACTGTTCAAGCAGTACTTCGGCACCGTGATCCCGGCCGGTGACAACAAGTTCTCCGCGCTCAACACCGCGGTGTGGTCGGGAGGGTCGTTCATCTACGTGCCCAAGGGCGTCCATGTCGATATCCCGCTGCAGGCCTACTTCCGGATCAACACCGAGAACATGGGCCAGTTCGAACGCACGCTGATCATCGCCGACGAAGACTCCTACGTGCACTACGTGGAAGGGTGCACCGCACCCATCTACAAGAGCGACTCGCTGCACTCGGCTGTTGTCGAGATCGTGGTCAAGCCGGGTGCGCGCGTGCGGTACACCACCATCCAGAACTGGTCGAACAACGTCTACAACCTGGTGACCAAGCGGGCCCGCGCCGAGGCCGGCGCCACCATGGAATGGATCGACGGCAACATCGGGTCCAAGGTCACCATGAAGTACCCGGCCGTGTGGATGACCGGTGAGCACGCCAAGGGTGAGGTGCTCTCGGTGGCGTTCGCAGGTGAAGGGCAGCATCAGGACACCGGCGCCAAGATGCTGCACCTGGCGCCCAACACGTCGAGCAACATCATCTCCAAGTCGGTGGCTCGCGGCGGTGGCCGTGCGTCATATCGCGGCCTGGTGCAGGTGAACAAGGGCGCCCACGGCTCCAAGTCGAGCGTGAAATGTGATGCGCTGCTGGTGGATACCATCAGCCGGTCGGACACCTACCCCTACGTCGACATCCGCGAGGACGACGTGACCATGGGGCACGAGGCCACCGTCTCCAAGGTCAGCGAGGACCAGATGTTCTATCTGATGAGCCGCGGCCTCACGGAGGACGAGGCCATGGCCATGGTGGTGCGCGGTTTTGTCGAGCCCATTGCCAAGGAACTCCCGATGGAGTACGCGCTGGAGCTCAACCGCCTCATCGAGCTGCAGATGGAAGGTGCTGTCGGTTAAATGACGCAAAACCTGACCGAAGCTGTCGAAGGCATCGTCAAGAACAAGGGCGAACTGTTCGCCTCGTTCGACGTCAACGCGTTCGAGGTACCCGGCGGCCGTGACGAGTTGTGGCGGTTCACCCCGCTCAAGCGCCTGCGCGGCCTGCACGACGGGTCCGCGGTCACCTCCGGGTCGGCGGTCATCACCGTCTCCGAGAACCCCGGCGTGACGGTGGAGACCGTCGGGCGCGACGACACCCGCCTGGGAGAGGCCGGCACTCCCACCGATCGGGTTGCCGCACAAGCGTATTCGTCGTTCCAGACGGCCACCGTGGTGACCGTCGCCCGGGACACCGAGGTCGCCGAGCCCATCGAGATCGTGATCGACGGACCCGGCGCCGGCGTGGTGACCTACGAGCACCTGCAGATCCGCGTCGAGGAGCTGTCTCGGGCCACCGTGGTGGTGGACCTGCGCGGCAGCGGCATCCTGGCCGACAACGTCGAGATCATTGTCGGCGACGCCGCCAAGGTGGGCGTCATCTGGATTGCCGACTGGGCCGACGACACCGTGCACGTCAGTGCACACCACGCCAAGTTGGGCAAGGACGCGGTACTGGGGCACGTCAACGTCACCCTGGGCGGCGATGTGGTGCGCACCTCGGCCACCGTCCGGTTCACCGCCCAAGGCGGCGATGCCCAGTTGCTCGGCACGTACTTCGCCGATGACGGCCAGTTCTTCGAGTCGCGGCTACTCGTGGACCACGCTTACCCGAACTGCAAGTCCGATGTGCTGTACAAGGGTGCGCTGCAAGGGGATCCGGATTCCCGCAAGCCCGACGCCCACACCGTGTGGATCGGCGACGTGCTGATCCGCGCGGAGGCCACCGGCACCGACACCTTCGAGATCAACCGGAACCTGGTGCTCACCGACGGCGCCCGCGCCGACTCGGTGCCCAACCTGGAGATCGAGACCGGTGAGATCGTCGGCGCCGGACACGCCAGTGCCACGGGACGTTTCGACGACGAGCAGTTGTTCTACCTGCGCGCCCGGGGTATCCCAGAAGAGCAGGCCCGCCGCTTGGTGGTGCGCGGTTTCTTCAACGAGATCATCGCCAAGATCGCCGTGCCCGCCGTGCGCGAGCGCCTCACCGAAGCCATCGAACGAGAACTAGCCATCACCGAATCGAGAACCGCGTAAATGACCACTCTGGAAATCAAGGACCTGCACGCATCGGTCTTCACCCCGGAAGGGGGCGAGGTCCCGATTTTGAAGGGCGTCGACCTGACCGTGAAATCCGGTGAGACCCATGCCGTCATGGGCCCCAACGGATCCGGCAAGTCCACGCTGTCCTACGCCATTGCCGGGCACCCCAAGTACACCGTCACCTCCGGGTCCATCACGCTCGACGGCCAGGATGTGCTGGAGATGAGCATCGACGAAAGGGCGCGTGCGGGGCTCTTCCTTGCCATGCAGTACCCGGTCGAGGTGCCCGGGGTGTCCATGTCGAACTTCCTGCGCACCGCCGCCACGGCCGTACGCGGCGAGGCTCCCAAGCTGCGGCATTGGGTCAAAGAGGTCAAGGGCGCGATGAGCGATCTGGACATCGACCCGGCCTTCGGCGAACGCAGTGTCAACGAAGGCTTTTCGGGTGGCGAGAAGAAGCGTCACGAGATCCTGCAGCTGGGCCTGCTGAAGCCGAAGATCGCCATCCTCGATGAGACCGACTCCGGTTTGGACGTCGACGCGCTGCGCGTGGTCAGTGAAGGCGTGAACCGCTACAAGGAGACCGAAGATGGCGGCGTCCTGTTGATCACGCACTACACCCGCATCCTGCGCTACATCAAGCCGCAGTTCGTGCATGTGTTCGTGGGCGGGCGCATCGTCGAATCCGGTGGCCCGGAACTGGCCGATGAGCTCGAAGCCGGCGGTTACGAACGCTTCGCCCAGGCTGTGTCCCAGACATAGGAGGTCAAGTGACGACGTCTGTCGGCAAACCTCTCGATGCCGCCGAGCTCACCCGGATCAGGGCGGATTTCCCCATCCTGTCGCGGGTGATGCGCGGCGGCAACCAGCTCGCTTATCTGGATTCCGGTGCCACCTCGCAGCGCCCGCTGCAGGTGCTCGACGCCGAACGCGAATTCCTGCTGAATTCCAACGGCGCTGTGCACCGCGGTGCGCACCAGCTGATGGAGGAATCCACCGACGCCTACGAACAGGGCCGCTTCGACATCGCGGCCTTCGTGGGCGCCGACGTCGACGAGGTGGTGTTCACCAAGAATGCCACCGAGTCGATCAACCTGGTGTCGTATGCGCTGGGTGACAACCGCTTCGAGCATGCTGTGGGTCCGGGTGACGTCATCGTCACCACCGAACTGGAGCACCACGCCAACCTGATCCCGTGGCAGGAACTGGCGCGTCGTACGGGAGCCACGCTGAAGTGGTACGGCGTGACGGACGACGGCCGCATCGACCTGGACTCGCTGGAACTCGACGAGCGGGTCAAGCTCGTCGCCTTCACACACCATTCCAATGTCACAGGCGCGGTGGCGCCGGTGGCGGAACTGGTGGCGCGGGCGAAAGCCGTCGGTGCCCTGACTGTTCTGGATGCCTGCCAGTCGGTGCCGCACCAGCCGGTGGACTTCCACGCACTCGACGTCGATTTCGCGGCGTTCTCGGGCCACAAGATGGTGGGCCCCAACGGTATCGGTGTGCTCTACGGCCGCCGTGAGCTGTTGAATGCCCTGCCGCCCTTCATCACCGGCGGCTCCATGATCGAGACAGTCACCATGGAAACCACCACCTACGCACCCGCGCCGCAGCGCTTCGAGGCGGGTACCCCGATGACGTCACAGGTGGTCGGATTGGCTGCTGCCGCACGCTATCTCGGTGCCATCGGGATGCCGGCCGTCGAAGCGCACGAAGCCGCGTTGGTGGCCGCCGCGCTGGACGGGCTGTCCGCGGTGCCCGGCGTGCGCATCATCGGGCCGATGTCAGGAGAGCTTCGCGGATCACCAGTGTCGTTTGTGGTGGATGGTATCCACGCCCACGACGTCGGTCAGGTGCTCGACGACGAGGGAGTGGCAGTGCGGGTGGGGCACCACTGCGCGTGGCCCCTGCACCGCCGCTTCGGCATCGCGGCCACTGCGCGAGCATCGTTCGCGGTGTACAACACCCTCGACGAGGTGGATCGCCTGGTGGCCGGAGTGAGGCGCGCTGTGGAGTTTTTTGCGTGAGGCTCGAGCAGATGTACCAGGAAGTCATCCTGGACCATTACAAGCACCCGCACCATCGCGGGTTGCGTGATCCCTTCGGGGCCGAAGTGCACCACGTCAACCCCACCTGTGGTGACGAGGTCACGCTGCGGGTGGCGCTGTCCGACGACGGCGAACAGGTGCTCGACATCTCATATGACGGGCAGGGTTGCTCCATAAGCCAGGCCGCGACGTCGGTGCTCACGGATCAGGTGATCGGCCAGACGGTTGGTGACGCGCTGAAGACGGTCGCTGCGTTCTCGGAGATGATCTCGTCCCGCGGAACCGTCGAAGGTGACGAAGATGTGCTCGGTGACGGCATCGCCTTCGCAGGAGTGGCCAAGTACCCGGCGAGGGTGAAGTGTGCGCTCCTGGGATGGATGGCGTTCAAGGACGCGTTGGTGCAGGCAAAGGAGAAGGTGAAGTGAGCGATACCCCGATCAACGAAGAACTGCTTGCCGACGTCGAAGAGGCCATGCGCGACGTGGTGGACCCCGAGCTTGGCATCAACGTGGTGGATCTCGGCCTTGTGTACGGCCTTGATGTCGAGGACGCGGAGGCCGGACGGGTTGCGCTGATCGACATGACCCTCACCTCGGCCGCCTGCCCGCTGACCGATGTCATCGAGGACCAATCGCGCACCGCTCTGGTGGGTGCCGGCCTGGTCAGCGAGATCAAGATCAACTGGGTGTGGAACCCGCCGTGGGGCCCGGACAAGATCACCGAAGATGGCCGCGAACAGTTGCGCGCGCTCGGCTTCACCGTCTGACCGCAGTCTTGTCGCCTGATCACGGTGTGCGCGCGACACGCATGCACGATTTGCGCGACACGCCGATGAGATTGTGGTGCTGACCAGCGGTGCGGGTGGCCCGCTGACACCCCTGTTCGAGGGTTTGCCACGGTAGGACGTTTCGCTTGCCAGTGCCCTCATAGGCAACAAATCCCCAGGTGAACGGCGAGTTCACGCTCGTCAGGCCGACCCCTGGATGTGGGCTGTGAACAGTCCAAGAAGTGCATGCACAGCAAAATGGCACAGGTGTAATGGCTGGTGCGGCAGTTTGCTGGTCGATCGATTGTCGACGCATGTCAGGCTTATCTGCCGGCTTGCGGTCAGCCGTTGTTGCCATAGGTGAAGCCCGATTATGGTTAAATTCACGGCGCCTCTCTGGAATGCGATTTTGCCGTAGGCAAACTCCCCGGCAATGCGCGTTACAGCGGCCTCGATCTGATGTTTCCGCAAATTCGAGTACACCTTGCTGAAGATCCCTGCTGGTAAAGCGCAATCTGATGAACCGTTAGATTTCAGCGCTGTTTCGGCGCTGACCACAGAGTCGGCAGGCAAATGAAGTTGCCGCTTTAACTAACGGTTGCGCAAAAACTCAGCTACATTTCAGCTTGCGTAGTCCTCGACGAACACCACGAGGTCACGTACTCGGGAACGGCCGGCCAACGGGCCCGAGAGCAGCGGAAACGGGTTTCAATGCCGATCCGTCTCCGCAGTGCAAGCAGTCTTTGACACGTACTGAAATCCCTGCGGTCGGCGACCTTTCGTCGGCGTATTCGGTCGCCCTCAGCGAACTCTTGTGTGATGGCTAAAACATGTCCGGACGCGCTCGGCGCAGCAGCTGACCCCGTAACACCCGAACGAGGTATCTGCACAATGGCTGGTCGCTCTCGCGTGAATGCCCACGCAGGTTCGCGCAACAAGAAACGTAGGAAACCGACCTCCAAAAAACCGCTCCCGTGCACCTACTGGCTGGGCGTCGGAGTCGTCGCTGCGGGGATCGGCGCAGCGATGGGGACCGCGGGTGTCGCCGCTGCAGCCGACGGGTCAACGGGTGCCTCGTCGAGCAGTTCGTCCAGCAGTGCGTCGAGCAGTGCGGCCGACAAGGACAGTGACAACGGTGCATCCACGGACAGCGAGACCACGAACACCGATGCCAACGACACCGACGACAGCGACACCGATGACGCCGGCACCCACGACACCGACACCGACGCGGACGACACCGACACCGACACCGACACCGATGACGCCGGCGCCGAGGATTCCGACAGCTCGGAAGACGACACCGAAGCGGAAGACGACACCGACACCGACGGAGATGACGCTGCCGCGGACAGCGGCGAAGACACCGCCGCGGTGAAGCCGGTTTCGTCCGGCTCGGGCGACGGCTACCAGAACACGAACACCTCGGAGCCGCAGACCTCTGTCAAGGCAGTGTCCGTCAAGACCGAGGCAGACGCAGCCGTCGAGCCGGCGGGAAAGGCGAGTGACATCGCCGAGGTGCCGGCGGCGCTCACGAGCGCCACGCCGGAGGCTCAGGTGACCGCAAGCACCGCGGCCGTGGCCGAGACCAGCACTGCTGACGCGGCGCTGGTTGCAGGTCGTGTCACCGTGGGCACCATGATCGTCGACGTCATGACATGGATCGGCCTGCCGCCGCCGCCGTCGGCTGCCAGACTGCTGCCGATCGGCCTGCCGGGTTTTGTCGAGTCGTTCTGGGTGTCGCTGCGTACGCAGATGTACCGCACGCCGGGACAACCGGCCCAGCCCGGAGGGCCACCGGAACCGGGGCAACCTCAGCAACCGGAACAGCCAGGATCAGGATTGCCGAACAGCAGTGATCTGCCGCTGGTGTGGGAGACGAACTTCACCAGCATCGACGAGGCGCTGAAGTATTGGGGTGTGCAGACCGGTCGGTGGGGCCAGTCGGCCGGCGAGAACCAGTACTACACCGACTTCGGCAATGTCTACCTCAACGACGAAGGCCATGTCGTCATCGTCACCCGGCAGGAAACCGCTCCCGACGGACTCGGCGCCCCGCACAACTACACCTCCACCCGGCTGGTCACCTACGGCAAGGCCTCGGTGACGGTGGGACAGCGGATCGTCGCCCGCATCCAGATGCCGTACACGCAGGGCAGCTTGCCGGCGTTCTGGACTGTCGGCATGGAACCGGGACACGAGTTCGACTGGCCCCGGCAGGGCGAGATCGACATCGTGGAGCTCCCCGGATTCGGCGACATCGACGCCAGCAAGTACTGGACCGGCAACATCCACGGCCCCGCGCAGGGCGACAACACCGTCGACGTGAAGCTGCACGGCAACGACGCCGACATCGGTGTCGACCTGTCGCAGGGTTTCCACGAGTACGGCATCGACTGGTACTCCGACCGGATCGTCTGGCACGTGGACGGCAAGCAGGTCGGCGAGATCACGCAGGCGCAGTACGAGGCTCTCGGCGGCGACTGGACGCCGTTCTCCGGTGCCTGGCCGCACTACCTGATCCTCAACAACGCGGTGGGCAATCCCTGGACCGGTGACCCCGACGAGACGTCCGTCTTCCCGATGGAGATGACGATCGACTGGGTGAAGGTGTACGACCTCTGAGAACCACCCCACAAAGCCCCGGCGGCAGCCGTGGCCGCCGGGGTTTGTGCTCTGCGGGAACACGCCCAGCAGAGACCGCGTTGAACACCACGTGGCAACTCGAGATATCACAGCCGAACAGTTCAACGACACCATCAACGACAACGAGATCGTGTTGGTCGACTTCTGGGCGTCGTGGTGCGGTCCGTGCCGTGCGTTCGCCCCGACGTTCGCGAAGTCCTCGGAGCAGCATTCCGATGTGGTGTTCGCCAAGGTCGACACCGAGGCCGAGCAGCAGCTGGCTGCTGCCGCGCAGATCCGGTCCATCCCCACGCTGATGGCCTTCAAGAAGGGCAAGCTGGTGTTCAACCAGGCCGGCGCCCTTCCGCCCGCCGCGCTGGAGGACTTGATCCAGCAGGTGAAGGACTTCGACGTGGAAGCGGCGGCAGCTGCGGCCGCTGCCGACGGCAACACCACAGAAGCGTGATCGGCCGGGATGGCACACGCTAACGTGCCATCCCGTGAGCAGCGACAACTTTGTCCTCGTCGATCGCCCCCGGGACCAGGTGGCCCTGGTGACGCTGAATCGCCCCGAGCGGATGAACTCGATGGCGTTCGACGTCATGGTGCCGTTGAAAAAGGCGCTGGACCAGCTCAACGACGACAACAGCGTGCGGGCCGTGGTGCTCACCGGCGCCGGGCGGGGATTCTCGTCGGGGGCCGACCACAAATCCGCAGGCAGCGTCCCGAACGTCGACGGGCTGACCCGGCCGAGTTTCGGACTGAGGTCCATGCAGGTGCTCGACGATGTGATTCTCGGTCTGCGGCGGTTGCATCAACCCGTGATCGCGGCGGTGAACGGCGCCGCCATCGGCGGCGGACTGTGTTTGGCGCTGGCCTGTGACATCCGGGTGGCGGGCGCGGCCGCGTACTTCCGCGCCGCCGGCATCAACAACGGGCTGACCGCCAGTGAACTGGGCCTGTCCTATCTGCTGCCACGAGCGATCGGGACCTCGCGGGCCTTCGAACTGATGCTCACCGGCCGCGACGTGGACGCCGTCGAAGCGGAGCGGATCGGCTTGGTGTCGCGGCAGGTTCCCGACGACCAGCTGCTGGCGACGGCCCTGGAGATGGGGGAGCGAATCGCGTCGTTCTCACGTCCGGGAATCGAGTTGACGAAGCGCACGCTATGGAGTGGGCTGGACGCCGGTACCCTAGAGGGGCACATGCAGGCAGAAGGCCTGGGCCAGCTCTACGTACGCCTGCTCACCTCGAACTTCGAAGAAGCGGTAGCGGCGCGCGCGCAGCAGCGGCCAGCGGTCTTCACTGACGACAAGACCTGACACCGCGGACGCGGTGTCTTCTGCGCGAGGAGCTTGACCGGTGATCACCGCAACGGACCTGGAGGTTCGTGCCGGCGCACGTACGTTGTTGGCCGCGGAAGGACCCGCCCTGCGGGTACAGCCAGGTGACCGGATCGGGCTGGTGGGACGTAACGGCGCTGGGAAGACCACCACGTTGCGGATCCTGGCCGGTGAGGGCGAGCCCTACGCCGGCACTGTCACCCGCACCGGCGAGATCGGCTATCTGCCGCAGGATCCCAAAGAGGGCGATCTGGATGTGTTGGCCCGCGACCGGGTGCTCTCGGCGCGTGGTCTGGACGTGCTGATGACCGACCTCGAGAAGCAGCAGGTGCTGATGGCCGAGGTCGCCGACGACGTTGCCAGGGACAAGGCGGTGCGCCGCTACGGTCAACTGGAAGAGCGGTTCGCCGCGCTCGGCGGATACGCCGCCGAGAGCGAAGCCGGCCGGATCTGTGCCAGCCTGGGACTTCCCGACCGCGTGCTCACCCAGCCGCTGCGCACCCTCTCCGGCGGTCAGCGCCGTCGTGTCGAGTTGGCCCGCATCCTGTTCGCGGCCTCGGATTCCGGCTCGGGTTCAGCGACCACGCTGCTTCTCGACGAGCCCACCAACCACCTGGACGCCGACTCCATCGTCTGGCTTCGTGACTTCCTCAAGAGCCACACCGGCGGTCTGATCGTGATCAGCCACGACGTCGAACTGCTGGCCGCCGTGGTGAACAGGGTGTGGTTCCTGGACGCCGTGCGCGGCGAAGCCGATGTCTACAACATGGGCTGGCAGAAGTACCTCGACGCTCGCGCCACCGATGAACAGCGTCGCCGCCGCGAGCGGGCCAATGCCGAGAAGAAGGCCTCCGCCCTGCGGGCGCAGGCCGCCAAGATGGGTGCCAAGGCAACCAAAGCCGTTGCGGCGCAGAACATGTTGCGCCGTGCGGAACGCATGATGGCCGAGCTGGACGACGAGCGGGTGGCCGACAAGGTGGCCCGGATCAAGTTTCCGACGCCCGCGCCCTGTGGCCGTACCCCGCTGGTGGTCAAGGGACTGAGCAAGAACTACGGGTCGCTGGAGATCTTCACCGGCCTCGACCTGTCCATCGACCGCGGGTCCCGGGTTGTGGTGCTGGGTCTCAACGGTGCGGGCAAGACCACGCTGCTGCGTCTGTTGGCCGGCGTGGAGACCCCGGATTCCGGCGGCCTCGACCCGGGGCACGGCCTCAAGATCGGCTATTTCGCGCAGGAGCACGACACCCTCGACGACCACGCCTCGGTGTGGGAGAACATCCGCCACGCCGCTCCCGACACCGGTGAGCAGGACCTGCGCGGTTTGCTGGGCGCGTTCATGTTCACCGGCGCGCAGCTGGATCAACCGGCGGGCACCCTTTCTGGCGGTGAGAAGACCCGGCTGGCGTTGGCAGGTCTGGTCGCGTCCGCGGCGAATGTGCTGCTGCTCGACGAACCCACCAACAACCTGGACCCGGCTTCGCGGGAACAGGTGCTGGACGCGCTGCGCAGCTATCTGGGGGCGGTGGTGCTGGTGACGCATGACCCGGGTGCGGCCGAGGCGCTGAACCCGCAACGCGTGGTACTGCTGCCTGACGGCACCGAAGATTTCTGGTCCGACGAGTATCGGGAACTCATCGAACTCGCTTGACGCGACTTTGTTTTCGCCGCGCCGTTTTGCGTGATTCGGGTCACACACAGCGCTACTCTGCCTAATCTGGAGGTGCGTTCGGGGTCCTGTTCCACTGCGGAAGGCGTCGATGAGGAAAATGGACAAGGAGCGTGAGCAACTGCTCGGCGAGCTCCGGTTCGCGTACGAGAACGGCGCGAGTATCCGGACGCTGGCGGCCACCACGGGGCGGTCGTACGGGTCCATCCACAGCATGCTGCTGGAGTCGGGGACGACGATGCGCAGCCGCGGGGGACCCAATCACCGCACCCGGCTCAGATGATGGCCGGGTTTGCGGTGAGGGCGCCCTAACTGTTGTTCAGCCCAGTGACGCGGAGTTCGGTGCCGATTCCGGGCTGGAGTAGCGCACCGACGCCTCGACCAGGTCCAGCACGGCCGACAGCCGCTTGGGATCCTCGCCGGAGGCCAACCGGGCCACCAGGCCGTCCAGCACCAGGTCCAGGTACACGTGCAGCACGTCGCTGGGCACGTCGTCGCGCACCCGGCCTGCCTGTGTCTGGCGGCGCAGCCGGTCGGTGGTGGCTGCAGATAGCTCCACCGACCGTTCCGCCCAGCCCTGATTGAACGCCGGATCATGGCGCAGCTTGCGCGCGATCTCCAGACGTGTTGCCAGCCAGTCGAATTGCTCCGGCGTGGCCAACATGTCCCGCATCACCTGGATCAGGCCCTCGCGGGAGGCCACTTCGGCCATCCGCTCGGCATCCTCGCGCGCCAACTCGAAGAACAGCGAGTCCTTGTCACGGAAGTGGTGAAAGATCGCACCCCGCGACAATCCGATCGACTGTTCCAGGCGACGCACCGTCGCCTTGTCGTAGCCGAACTCGGCGAAACACCGTCGGGCGCCGTCGAGGATCTGGCGGCGGCGCGCCGCCAGATGGTCCTCGCTGACTTTGGGCACTACGACTTCAGCATGTTGCGCAGCACGTACTGCAGGATGCCGCCGTTGCGGTAGTAGTCCGCCTCACCGGGGGTGTCGATGCGGACCACCGCGTCGAACTCCACCGTGGAACCGTCCTCCTTGGTGGCGGTCACCTTCACCGTCTTCGGGGTCTTGCCCTCGTTGAGCTCGGTGATGCCGGCGATGTCGAACGTCTCGGTGCCGTCCAGCTTGAGTGACGCCGCGGACTCGCCCTTGGGGAACTGCAGCGGGATGACGCCCATACCGATCAGGTTGGACCGGTGGATGCGCTCGAAGGACTCGGTGATGACCGCGCGCACGCCCAGCAGCGTGGTGCCCTTGGCCGCCCAGTCACGCGACGACCCGGAGCCGTACTCCTTGCCGCCGAGCACCACCAGCGGGATACCCGCGGCCTGGTAGTTGACCGATGCGTCGTAGATGAACGCCTGCGGACCGCCGGGCTGGGTGAAGTCGCGGGTGTAGCCACCCGAAACGTCGTTCAGGAGTTGGTTTTTCAGGCGGATGTTGGCGAAGGTGCCGCGGATCATCACCTCGTGGTTGCCACGCCGCGAACCCAGCGAGTTGAAGTCCTTGGGCTCCACACCGTGCGCTTCGAGGTACTGCGCCGCCGGGGTGCCCTTCTTGATGGCGCCGGCAGGGGAGATGTGGTCGGTGGTGACGGAGTCGCCCAGCAGGGCCAGCACCCGCGCGCCGGTGATGTCTGTGACCGGTTGCGGGTCGGCGGGCATGCCGTCGAAGTAGGGCGCCTTGCGGACATAGGTGGAGTTTTCGTCCCACGCGAAGGTGTTGCCCTCCGGCGTCGGCAGCGAACGCCACCGGTCGTCACCCTTGAACACGTCGGCATAGGACTCGGAGAACATGTCGCGGTCGATCGAGGAGGCGATGGTCTCCTGGATCTCGGCGGCAGTCGGCCAGATGTCCTTCAAGAAGACGTCGTTGCCGTCGTTGTCTTGGCCCAGCGGGTCGGCCTCGAAGTCGAAGTCCATGGTGCCGGCGATGCCGTAGGCGATCACCAGCGGCGGCGAGGCCAGGTAGTTCATCTTGACGTCGGGGGAGATGCGACCCTCGAAGTTGCGGTTGCCGGACAGCACCGCGGTGACCGACAGGTCGTTGTCGTTGATGGCCGCCGAGATCTCTTCCGGCAGCGGCCCGGTGTTGCCGATGCAGGTGGTGCAGCCGTAGCCGCCCAAGTAGTAACCGAGCTTCTCCAGGTACGGCCACACGCCGGCCTTGTTGTAGTAGTCGGTGACGACCTGGCTACCCGGTGCCATGTTGGTCTTGACCCACGGCTTGGTGGTCAGGCCCTTTTCGACGGCCTTCTTGGCCAGCAGCGCGGCGCCCATCATGACCGACGGGTTGGAGGTGTTGGTGCACGACGTGATACCCGCGACGACGACCGCGCCGTGGTCCAGCACGAACTCACCGCGTTCCTCGGAACGCACCGTCACCGGCTTGCTGGGCCGACCCTCCGCGCCGTTGGCGGCCGAGGGCCGCACATCGATCGCACCGTCGTCGGCGAAGGACAGTGACGCCGGGTCACTGGCGGGGAAGGACTCCTCGACGGCCTCGTCGAGCTTGGTCTCCGGGGTCGGGAGGTTCTCCTCGACGTAGTTGTGGATGTCCTTGCGGAAGGCGTTCTTGGCGTCGGAGAGCTCGATGCGGTCCTGCGGGCGCTTGGGGCCCGAGATCGACGGCACCACGGTGGACAGGTCCAACTCGAGGTACTCGGAGAACACCGGCTCCTTGTCGGGGTTGTGCCACATGCCCTGTTCCTTGGCGTACGCCTCGACGAGCGCCAGCTGCTCGTCGGTGCGGCCGGTCAGGCGCAGGTAGTTGATGGTCTCCTCGTCGATGGGGAAGGTGGCTGCGGTGGAACCGAACTCGGGGCTCATGTTGCCCAGGGTGGCGCGGTTGGCCAGCGGCACCTCGGCAACACCCTTGCCGTAGAACTCGACGAACTTGCCGACCACACCGTGCTTGCGCAGCATCTCGGTGACCGTGAGAACGACGTCGGTGGCGGTGACGCCGGGCTTGATCTCGCCGGTGAGCTTGAAACCGACCACGCGGGGGATGAGCATCGAGACCGGCTGGCCCAGCATCGCCGCTTCGGCCTCGATACCGCCGACGCCCCAGCCCAGGACGCCGAGGCCGTTCTCCATGGTGGTGTGGCTGTCGGTGCCCACGCAGGTGTCCGGGTACGCGACGGTCACGGTCTTGCCGTCCACCTCCCGAGCCCGCGTCATCACGACGCGGGCCAGGTATTCGATGTTGACCTGGTGCACGATGCCGGTGCCCGGGGGACGACCTTGAAGTCGTCGAACGCGCCCTGGCCCCAGCGCAGGAACTGGTAGCGCTCACCGTTGCGCTCGTATTCGAGTTCGACGTTGCGCTCGAAGGCGCCGGCGTTGCCGAACACGTCCAGGATCACGGAGTGGTCGATGACGAGCTCGGCCGGGGCGAGCGGGTTGACCTTGTCCGGGTCGCCGCCCAGCGTCGCCACGGCTTCGCGCATGGTGGTCAGGTCGACGATGCAGGGGACCCCGGTGAAGTCCTGCATCAGCACGCGGCCGGGGGTGAACTGGATCTCGACACTGGGTTCGGCAGTGGGATCCCAGTTGGCGATGGCCTCGATGTGCTCTTTGGTGATGTTGGCGCCGTCCTCGGTGCGCAGCAGGTTCTCGGCGAGGACTTTGAGGCTGTACGGAAGTTTCTCGACGCCGGGGACGGCATCCAGGCGATAGATTTCGTAAGAGTTGTCACCCACCTCGAGCGTGGAGCGAGCTCCATAGCTGTCAACAGAGGTATTAGTGCTGGTCACATCAACTCCCGGCGTTTCGTGTTCCTCGCCGGCGGGCTGTGCCGGCGATCGGCTGCAACTCTAACAGTACGCTTGTCCTGTAATTCACCGGCCCGGGTGTGGGCGCATCGGTACCGGTCGTGTATCAGTCTTCCCGCGCCGGGCCGGGGATGCCACCGACTCCGATGACCGTCGCGTACCGTGCGTGTGAACGTTGAGGTCTGGGCGAAGCGGATGGTGGGCATGTCGGAGTCGTTGACGCAGGTTGGTGTGTTCATTCCACCCGAGGTCGACATGCCGCTGGTTCAGGCGGAGGTGGCCCGCGACGGGGTGAGCGCGCCGCCGGCCGACGAACCGGGCCTGCTGCAGGTGGTCGAGGAGGCGGCGCAGGATGGCATCGACCTCAAGATCGTGGTGATCCCGAACAACCCGCACATCGACACCCCGCTGCGCGACATCGCCACCGAGGTGGGTCAGGCCAATCCCGGTTCGACGGTGCTGGTGCTCAGCCCGTCGTTCGCCGGAACCTACAGCTCCGAGTTCGACCGGGTGACCCTGGAGGCGGGCGAAGACCTCGCCAAGACCGGCAACCCTGTGCAGTCCTCCCAGAATTTTGTGAGCCAGCTGAATACGCCGGATTTCCCGTGGACGGGTCTCACGATCGTGCTCACGCTCGGTGTTTTCCTGGCGGTTATCGCAACGCGCATCCTTGCGGTAAAAGGCAAGCAATCCGCTGCGGAGAAAGACGCTTCTACCAGCGATTCCTGAGCCAGTAGCGACCATTTGGCGAATTCGAATTGTCACCGTTCGATAACGGCGCGCTAATTACATTCCTGTAATTTGTAACGAAAGTTTCTTCAGGGACAATTGTGACGTACGGTTCTGGGCGTAACCATTGTTGTTGTTGTGCCTCCAGTGACTGGACATACCCGAGTGACGGGTGATCCGGTCGCGTCGAGCCATGAGGAGACATGAGTCGTATGAGACCCGTCCACGGCGCATCTCCGTTGCTGACGCTGGCGCTGCTGTTCAGCAGTCCGGCCCTCGCGCACGCAGAACCAGCACCCGCACCCACCAGCCTGGCCGCCCTGATCGCCGACGTCGCCGAAGCCAACCAACAACTCTCGGACCTGGGTGCAGCCGTGCAAACCGAGCAGGAAGGCGTCAACAAGGCGATCCTCGACGTGCAGACGGCGCGCGACGACGTCGCCGCCGCGCAGCGCGAGCTCGATCTGAGTCGCCAAGGCGTCCGTGACGCCGACGCGGCCATCGCCGCCGCGCAGAGCAAGTTCGACGACTTCGCCGTCGCCTCCTACATCAACGGCCCGTCGGTGTCGTATCTGACCGCGACCGACCCGGGCGAGATCATCGCCAACGCGGCCACCGAACACACCCTGGCGCTCAGCTCGCAGAAGGTGATGGCGGACCTGCAACAGGCCCGCACCGAGCAGCTGAACCAGGAATCGCTGGCCCGTGCCGCCAAGCTCAAGGCCGACCAGGCCGCCGGTGCGGCGCAGGCCAGCCAGGACAACGCCGTGGCCGCGTTGTCGGCCGCGCAGCAGCGTTTCGCCGACCAGCAGGCGCAGATCACCCAGCTCGGCGCCAAGCGCGACGCCGCCCAGGCGGAACTGGCCAAAGCCCGCGCCGCGGCAGCGCCCGGCGGTGCAGCGGCGGTGGTCCGCACCCAGGCCGCCACGGTGCCCGCGGGGCCCGCGGGACCTGTTGCGGGGGACTGGGATCACGCACCCGCCGCCGCGCCGTTCGGCGACGTCAGCCAGTGGGACACCACCTTGCCGATGGTGCCCAGCGCCTTCGTCTCCGGCGATCCCATCGCGATCATCAACGAGATCCTCAAGATCAGCTCCACCTCGGCGCAGCTCACCGCGGACATGGGCCGCAGCTTCCTGGAGAAGCTGGGCATCCTCAAGCCCGCCGACACCGGCATCACCAACGGCGCCATCCCGCGTGTCTACGGACGCCAGGCCTCCGAGTACGTCATCCAGCGCGCAATGAGGCAGCTGGGTGTCCCGTACTCGTGGGGTGGTGGCAACGCCGCCGGAGCCAGTCGCGGAATCGATTCCGGCGCAGGCACTGTCGGCTTCGACTGCTCCGGGCTGATCCTGCACGCCTTCGCCGGGGTGGGTATCAAGCTCCCGCACTACTCCGGTTCGCAGTACAACATGGGCCGCCAGCTCCCGTCGTCGCAAATGCGCCGAGGGGACGTCATCTTCTACGGCCCGGGCGGCAGTCAGCACGTTGCGCTCTACCTCGGCAACGGCCAGATGCTCGAAGCTCCGTACACCGGTTCCGTGGTCAAGGTCTCGCCGGTGCGTACCAGTGGCATGACGCCGAACGTCGTGCGCTACATCGAATACTGATGGGTCGTCATTTGTCTCCGCAACACCTGCGCCACAAGCTCTTTCGCCTCACCCGCCCCGCCCTGGCGGTGCTGGTGGCGGTCCTGTTGGCCATCGGCGCCGCCGCACCCGCGTCGGCCGAACCGGATCCGGGACAGTGGGATCCGACGCTGCCCAAGCTGATCAGCGCAGGAGCGCCGGGCGACCCGCTGGCCATTGCCAACGCCTCGCTGGCGGTCACCGCGCAGGCCACCGAGGCCACCATGAACCTCGGCCGCAGCTTCCTGCAGAAGCTCGGACTGGCGCCCAGTGACGCCGCCGCGGGAGTGGCACCGGGACGGGTGCGCGGCCCACAGGCCATCGAATACGTCATCCGCCGCGGCGCCAGTCAGATCGGCACGCCGTACTCCTGGGGTGGCGGCAAACCGACCGGACCCAGCACCGGCGTGGACTCCGGAGCCAACACCGTCGGCTACGACTGCTCCGGTTTCACCCAGTTCGCGTTCGCAGGTGTCGGCGTTCTGATCCCCAAGTACTCCGGTGATCAGTACAACACCGGGCGCAAGGTGCCCCAGTCCCAGGCCAAGCGTGGAGACCTGTTGTTCTGGGGTCCCGGCGGCAGCCAGCACGTGGCGATCTTCCTGGGTAACGGCCAGATGCTGGAGTCTTCCGGCAGTGCAGGTCAGGTCAAGGTGAGCCCGCTGCGGACCGCGGGATTGCAGCCCTACCTGGCGCGCATCATCGAGTCCTGAGGGCGCGCCCGGTAGGTGGGCACGTCGACGTATTCCGAAGTGCCTGGAATAGTTGAGTCGAGCGCGGTTGCCCGACGTCGTGGGCTGCCGCAGAAGAGATCACGTTCAGCTGTGGAGGATTGTCGATGACGTCACCAGGTGGGTCGCCCAACTACACGCCGGGAGGTGCGCCAGGCGCTCACGCCGCCCCGGCCGCTCCGGCGCCGACCCAGAGCAACCTGGCCGCCGAGGTGCACACGCTGGAACGCGCCATCTTCGAGGTCAAACGGATCATCGTCGGCCAGGACCAACTGGTCGAACGCATCCTGATCGGCCTGCTGGCCAAGGGGCACGTGCTGCTCGAAGGTGTACCCGGGGTGGCCAAGACGCTGGCCGTCGAGACCTTCGCCAAGGTGGTGGGCGGCACCTTCGCCCGTATCCAGTTCACCCCGGACCTGGTGCCCACCGACATCATCGGTACCCGCATCTACCGTCAGGGCAAAGAAGAGTTCGACATCGAACTCGGCCCCGTGGTCTGCAACTTCCTGCTGGCCGACGAGATCAACCGGGCCCCCGCCAAGGTGCAGTCGGCGCTGCTGGAGGTCATGGCCGAGCGCAAGATCTCCATCGGCGGCAAGACCTACCCGTTGCCCAAGCCGTTCCTGGTGATGGCCACGCAGAACCCGATCGAGAACGAGGGCGTGTACCCGCTGCCCGAGGCGCAGCGCGACCGCTTCCTGTTCAAGATCAACGTCGACTACCCGTCGCCGGAGGAAGAACGCGAGATCATCTACCGGATGGGCATCACGCCGCCCACCCCCAAGGGCATTCTCAACCCCGGTGACCTGCTGCGCCTGCAGGACCTGGCCGCCAACAACTTCGTCCACCACGCGCTGGTGGACTACGTGGTGCGCGTCATCACCGCCACCCGCCACCCGGAGCAGTTCGGTCTGGGCGATGTGAAGAACTGGATCTCGTTCGGTGCCTCGCCGCGTGCGTCCCTGGGCATCATCGCCGCGGCCCGCGCGCTGGCGCTGGTCCGCGGCCGCGACTACGTGATCCCGCAGGACGTCATCGAGGTGATCCCGGACGTGCTGCGCCACCGCCTGGTGCTCACCTACGACGCGCTGGCCGACGAGGTGTCCGCCGAGACGGTGATCAACCGGATTCTGCAGACCGTTGCCCTCCCGCAGGTGAATGCCGTTCCGCAGCAAGGGCATTCGGTGCCGTCGGGTATTCCCAACGCCCCCAGGGGCAGGTGGCGGCTAACGGTCGGTGACCGGACCGCAGAGCATCCATCCGCCGTCGTTCCAGCGCGGTGAGATCGGAGACCCGAAACTCGCGGCGGCGCTGCGCACCCTGGAGCTGACGGTGCGCCGCAAGCTCGACGGGGTGCTGCACGGTGACCACCTCGGGCTCATCCCCGGTCCCGGTTCCGAACCGGGTGACTCGCGGATGTACCAGCCCGGCGACGACGTGCGCCGGATGGACTGGTCGGTGACCGCCCGCACCCTGGTGCCCCACGTCCGGCAGATGATCGCCGACCGCGAGTTGGAGACCTGGTTGGTGATCGACATGTCGGCCAGCCTGGACTTCGGCACCACCGGTTGTGAGAAGCGTGATCTGGTGGTTGCCGCGGCGGCCGCCATCACCTACCTCAACAGTGGCGGCGGCAACCGCTTGGGCGCCATCATCGCCAACGGTGACAGCATCGTCCGGGTGCCTGCGTTGTCGGGTCGCCAGCACGAGCAGAGCCTGCTGCGGGCCATCGCCACCGCCCCGCGAGCCCCGCAGGGGGTGCGAGGAGACCTGTCCGCCGCCATCGACGCGCTGCGCCGGCCGGAGCGCCGCCGCGGCATGGCGGTGGTGATCAGTGACTTCCTGGGCCCGATCAACTGGATGCGCCAACTGCGGGCCATCGCCGCCCGGCACGAGGTGCTGGGTGTCGAGGTGCTCGACCCACGCGACGTGGAACTGCCCGATGTCGGCGACGTGATCCTGCAGGACACCGAATCCGGCATCACCAAGGAATTCCGGATCGACGCCCAGCTGCGCGACGACTTCGCCAAGGCCGCCGCCGCCCATCGCGCGGAGGTGGCTCGCACCATGCGGCGCTGCGGCGCCCCGCTGATGACCCTGCGTACCGACCGGGACTGGATCGCCGACATCGTGCGATTCGTGGCGTCCCGTCGCCGCGGCGCGCTCGCAGGCATCTAGACCAGAAAGAAGTGACTGACCGGATATGACGTTGCCACTGCTCGGGCCGATGTCGTTGTCGGGCTTCGAACACCCGTGGTTCTTCCTGTTCTTCATCGTGATCGCGGCCCTGGTCGTGCTATACGTCATGGTGCAGCGGGCCAGGGAGACCCGCGTCCTGCGGTTCGCCAACATGGAGCTGCTGGAGACGGTGGCGCCCAAGCGGCCCACCCGGTGGCGGCACCTGCCCGCGATCGCGCTCATCACGTCGATGTCGCTGTTGACCATCGCAATGGCCGGGCCCACCCATGACGTGCGGATTCCGCGTAACCGGGCCGTGGTCATGCTGGTGATCGACGTCTCGCAGTCCATGCGGGCCACCGACGTGGCGCCCAGCCGGCTGTCGGCCGCGCAGGAAGCCGCCAAACAGTTCGCCGACCAGCTGACCCCCGGCATCAACCTGGGTCTGATCGCCTACGCCGGCACCGCCACCGTGCTCACCTCGCCCACCACCAACCGCGAGGCCACCAAGAACGCCATCGACAAGTTGCAGCTGGCCGACCGCACCGCCACCGGCGAGGGCATCTTCACCGCGCTGCAGTCCATCGCCACCGTCGGCGCCGTCATCGGCGGTGGTGACGAACCGCCACCCGCGCGCATCGTGCTGATGTCCGACGGCAAGGAGACGGTGCCGTCCAACCCGGACAATCCCAAGGGCGCCTACACCGCTGCACGCACGGCCAAGGACCAGGGCGTGCCGATCTCGACGGTGTCGTTCGGTACCCCCTACGGCTACGTCGAGATCAACGATCAGCGCCAGCCGGTGCCCGTCGACGACGAGATGCTGGCCAAAATTGCCGACCTGTCCGGCGGAAGCGCCTACACCGCCTCCAGCCTGGAACAGCTCAAGGAAGTGTTCACCTCCCTGCAGGAGCAGATCGGCTACGAGACCATCAAGGGCGACGCCAGCGTGGGTTGGCTGCGCCTGGGTGCCCTCGCGCTGGCCCTGGCCGCGCTGGCCGCCCTGGTGATCAACCGCCGCCTACCCGGGTGATGCGATTTCAACCGAGCGCGGGGCAGGCGATAAGTTGACGACCATGACCGACACCGCCGCTACCGAGGTCCCCGTGGGACGACCCCCGTTCATCGCCCGCTCCGTCCTGGTCACAGGCGGAAACCGGGGCATCGGTCTGGCGATTGCGCAACGGCTGGCCGCCGATGGGCACAAGGTGGCCGTCACCCACCGGGGCTCCGGCGCCCCCGAGGGCCTGTTCGGCGTCGAGTGTGACGTCACCGACAATGCGGCCGTCGACCGCGCCTTCACCGAGGTCGAGGAGCACCAGGGACCGGTCGAGGTGCTGGTGTCGAACGCAGGCATCTCGCAGGACGCGTTCCTGATGCGGATGACCGAGGAGCGTTTCGAGAACGTCATCAACGCCAACCTCACCGGCGCGTTCCGGGTGGCGCAGCGCGCCTGCCGCAGCATGCAGCGCAAGCGCTTCGGCCGCATCATCTTCATCGGCTCGGTGTCGGGCATGTGGGGCATCGGCAACCAGGCCAACTACGCCGCGGCCAAGGCCGGTCTGATCGGTATGGCCCGCTCCATCTCCCGCGAACTCTCCAAAGCCGGCGTCACCGCCAACGTCGTCGCCCCCGGCTACATCGACACCGAGATGACCCGTGCCCTGGACGAACGGATCCAGGCGGGTGCGCTGGAGTTCATCCCCGCCAAGCGCGTCGGCACCGCCGACGAGGTGGCCGGGGCCGTCAGCTTCCTGGCGTCAGAAGACGCAAGCTACATCGCCGGCGCGGTCATCCCCGTCGACGGCGGTATGGGCATGGGCCACTAGAAAGGGCAACAAACAGACATGACTGGTTTTCTCGAAGGCAAGCGGATCCTCGTCACCGGGATCATCACCGACAGCTCCATCGCGTTCTATATCGCCAAGGTGGCCCAGGAAGCGGGCGCCGAGCTGGTGCTCACCGGGTTCGACCGGATGAAGCTGATCCGCCGTATCGCCGACCGCCTGCCCAACCCGGCTCCGCTGATCGAGCTCGACGTGCAGAACTCCGAGCACCTGTCGACGCTGGCCGACCGGGTGAGCGCCGAGATCGGTGAGGGCAACAAGCTCGACGGAGTGGTGCACTCCATCGGCTTCATGCCGCAGACCGGGATGGGCATCAACCCGTTCTTCGACGCGCCCTACGAGGATGTGGCCAAGGGCATCCACATCTCCGCATACTCCTACGCATCGCTGGCCAAGGCCGTGCTGCCGATCATGAACCCGGGCGGCGGCATCGTCGGCATGGACTTCGATCCCACCCGGGCGATGCCCGCCTACAACTGGATGACGGTGGCCAAGAGCGCGCTGGAGTCGGTCAACCGCTTTGTCGCCCGTGAGGCCGGCAAGGTGGGCGTGCGGTCCAATCTTGTTGCCGCAGGTCCCATCCGGACGCTGGCCATGAGTGCCATCGTGGGCGGTGCCCTGGGTGCCGAGGCCGGCGACCAGATGAAGCTGCTGGAAGAGGGCTGGGACCAGCGCGCCCCGATCGGCTGGAACATGAAGGACCCGACCCCGGTGGCCAAGACGGTGTGCGCCCTGATGTCGGACTGGCTGCCCGCCACCACCGGCTCCATCGTCTACGCAGACGGCGGCGCACACACCCAGCTGCTCTGACGGACTGCTGTGGATTTCGACGCGATACTGCTCCTGTCCTTCGGCGGCCCCGAAGGACCTGAGCAGGTCATGCCGTTTCTGGAGAACGTCACCCGGGGCCGTGGCATCCCGCGGGAGCGACTCGAGGCCGTCGCCGAGCACTACTACCACTTCGGCGGTGTCTCACCGATCAACGGCATCAACCGCGCACTGATCGACCAACTGCGCACTGTCACGGATCTGCCGGTGTACTTCGGCAACCGCAACTGGGATCCGTTCGTCGAGGACACCGTCGCCGCCATGCGTGACGACGGGATCCGCCGCGCCGCCGTGTTCGCCACCTCGGCGTGGGGCGGCTACAGCGGCTGCGCGCAATACCAGGAGGACATCACCCGAGGCCGCGCCGCAGCCGGGCCCGGGGCCCCCGAACTGGTGAAGCTGCGACAGTATTTCGACCACCCGCTGTTCGTGGCGATGTTCGCCGACGCGATCGCCGAGGCCGCCGCCACCCTGCCCCCGGATGCGGCGCCGCGGCTGGTGTTCACCGCCCACTCCATCCCGCTGCGCGCGGCCTCGCGCTGTGGGCAGGACCTCTATGAGCGTCAGGTCGGTTACGCCTCCCGGCTGGTGGCGGCCGCGGCGGGTTACCACGATTTCGACCTGGTGTGGCAGTCGCGGTCGGGGCCGCCGCAGGTGCCCTGGCTGGAACCGGACGTCGGTGATCACCTCGACAACCTGGTGGCCCGGGGTGTCAACGCAGTCCTGGTGTGCCCCATCGGTTTTGTGGCCGACCACATCGAGGTGGTGTGGGACCTGGACAACGAACTGCGCGAGCAGGCCGACGCGGCAGGGGTGGCTCTGGCCCGCGCCAGCACCCCCAACGCGCAGAAGCGGTTCGCCGAGCTCATCGTGGATCTGGTGGACGAACGGCGCCTGGGGCGAGATCCGGTCCGCGTCGCCGGACCCGATCCGGTGCCGGGCCACGGCAGCAGTGTCGACGGCGCGTTCTGCACGCCGGCGTGTGAACCGGTCAGCTCTCCCAGGCCGAGTGCAGGATCGCGGTGACCGCGGCCAGCCGAGCCGAGCGCACCACCTGACCCAGCGGCCGCAGCGCGTCGCTGGCGATCTGTACCTCTGACGAGGACTGTGTGGAGATGGGCATCAGCCCGGCGCTCACGGTGATGATGGCGTCGACGTGCGCGGCGTTGTCCAGCACCCGCAGTGCCCGGGTGGGGGCGTGCTCGGGGGCGATGTGGTGGCGGCCCGATTCCAGGACCTGCTCGACCATGCCGCGCGGGTCCTCGACCTCGACACCAGCGCCGCCTGCACGCAATGCCGAGAGGGCTTCGGCGGCCGAGCGCACCGCCGAGCGCAGCTCGAACTCCGCCTCGCCCAGGTCGAAGTACTGAGCGACGGGCACGGTGGGCAGCGAGTACACCGTCCAGGCCAACCGACGCAGCTCGGGGGAATCGTCGTAGTCGTCGTCCTCGGAGCCGAAGTCGAAGGCGTCGTCGGAGGCCTCGTACTCGAAATCGGGGACCAGCCCCACCGGGGTGCCGCGCTCGGACGTCACGATCACGGCTTCGCCCGCGTCGAGGGCATCACGGGCGAACGTCGTGCCCGCGGGCAGTCCCCGTACGTCGCCCGGGACCGGCAGGACGATGCTCAACGACGGCTGCGGAATCGACCGCACGCCCGCTGCGGTCCGCAGCGTCTGCAGCATGGAGACCGCCCCCGCGTCGTTGACATCCGGCCACGGCAGGCCGGTGGCCGACGCTGCCACAGCGTCATACGCGGTCACCGAATGCGTTGGCGCCCATAGGGATAACGCGTCGAGGACGTCGTCGGGCGCAGCCTTGCCTGCAATCCAGGCGTTGGCCCACACGGCGAGGGAAACACTCGGGCACCACATGATGGCAGCAGTGTAGTTGTTCCCCGGGGAACGCACCCGCCGCGACGCCCCGACGCACCCCTGATCCGTCGGGGCCACGGGCTATCCTTGCGTCATGCCCGCGGCCCTGATTTGGCTCATCGTCGCTTTGGGGCTCGCCGGTGCCGAAGCATTGACCGGCGATCTGTTCCTGCTGATGCTCGGCGGGGGCGCACTGGCCGCGGCGGGCTCGGCCGCGGTGTTCGACTGGCCGATCTGGGCCGACGGCGTGGTGTTCCTCGTTGTCTCCATCGTGTTGCTGCTCCTGGTGCGACCCGCGCTGCGCCGACGTTTCACGTCCAGGCCCGCCATCGAGACGGGCACCGAAGCTCTCGAGGGAAAACCCGCGCTGGTGCTCAACCGGGTGAGTCAGCACGAGGGACAGGTCAAACTCGACGGCGAGATCTGGACGGCTCGGCCGCTGAACGACCACGACGTCTACGAGCCGGGCGCCCAGGTGACCGTGATGCACATCGACGGCGCCACCGCCGTCGTCTGGAAGAACGCCTGACCTCAAAGGAGATTCCGTATGGACGGTGCGATCGCCGGGCTGGTTCTGCTGGCAGTTCTTGTCATCCTCGCCGTGATCATCGTGGCCAAGTCGGTGGCCCTGGTGCCCCAGGCCGAGGCCGCGGTGATCGAACGGCTGGGCCGTTACAGCCGCACGGTCAGCGGTCAGCTGACCCTGCTGGTGCCGTTCATCGACCGGGTGCGGGCCAAGGTCGACCTGCGCGAGCGGGTGGTGTCGTTCCCGCCGCAGCCGGTGATCACCGAGGACAACCTCACGCTGAACATCGACACGGTGGTGTACTTCCAGGTCACCAACCCGCAGGCGGCGGTGTACGCCATCAGCAACTACATCGTCGGCGTCGAGCAGCTCACCACCACCACGCTGCGCAACGTGGTCGGCGGTATGACTCTGGAACAGACACTGACCTCGCGCGACTCCATCAACGGACAGCTTCGTGGGGTGCTCGACGAGGCCACCGGCAAGTGGGGGCTGCGCGTCGCCCGCGTGGAACTGCGCTCCATCGACCCGCCGCCGTCGGTGCAGGAGTCCATGGAAAAGCAGATGAAGGCCGATCGCGAGAAGCGCGCGATGATCCTCACCGCCGAAGGCATCCGGGAATCCTCCATCAAACAGGCCGAAGGACAGAAGCAGTCACAGATCCTGTCCGCCGAGGGCGCCAAACAGGCAGCCATCCTGGCCGCCGAGGCCGATCGGCAATCCCGGATGCTGCGTGCGCAGGGCGAGCGGGCAGCTCAGTATCTGCAAGCCCAGGGCCAGGCCAAAGCCATCGAGAAGACCTTCGCCGCCATCAAGGCCGGTAGGCCCACTCCCGAACTGTTGGCCTACCAGTACCTACAGACGCTGCCGCTGATGGCCAAGGGCGAGGCCAACAAGGTCTGGGTTGTGCCCAGCGACTTCGGCTCCGCGCTGCAGGGGTTCACCAAGCTCCTCGGGGCACCGGGAGAAGACGGTGTGTTCCGCTACACACCGTCGCCAGTGGAGGACCAGCTGTCCCAGCCGGAGGACGACTCCGAAGAGGTCAAGGACTGGTTCACCACCCAGACCGACCCGGAAATCGCCCGCGCGGTGGCCAAAGCCGAGGCCGACGCCCGCAGCACCACCACACCCGAGATCGCGGCGCCGAAGCTGCCTCCGGTGCAGGCGCAGTATCCGGTCGACACCACAGCTCCGGTGGACCGTCAGGCGCCGCCGCCACCCAGTGGAGCGCACCGGGCGCCCTGATCTCCGTCGGTGTCCACGGCCGGCTGCGCCCGTCTGCGACGGTGGTGGCGGGTTTCGTAGTACAGCCCGGCCACCCCCAGGCTCGCGGTCAGCAGCGACACCACCACCAGCAGCGGATTGACGCTGCCGGTCAACGCGTCACCGAGAACCACCACCGCGACCGTGCCGGGAAGCAATCCCACCACCGTGGCCAGCGTGTAGGGCACCAGTCGCACGGCCGACGCCCCCGCGGCGTAGTTGAGCACCGAGAACGGGACCGCCGGGATCATCCGCAACGACAAGATGGCCGGCCAGCCGCGTCGACGCAGCCGGGCGTCGAGCACGTCGATCGAGGGATTGCGCACCAACCGGCTGAGTTGCCAGCCCACCGCCCGCACCAGCACCACGGCCAACAGCGCGCTGATGGTACTGGCGACCACCGCCAGCCCGACCCCCAGCAGCGGTCCGAACAGCAGGCCCGCTGCCAGCGTGAACGCTGTGCGGGGAAACGGAAACACCGTCAGCACCACGTGGGCGCCGAAGAAGGCCAGCGGGAACCACGAGCCCAGCGACGTCGCCCAATCGCGCAGTTGCACCGCCGTGGGGAACGGCACCAGCAGCACAATTGCGACAAGAATCACACCGACGAGCGCCGTGGCCATCAGACGTCGCCGGGGGATCTGCCGGGCCGTCGCGACAACCGCTGCGCGCACACTGCGCAACGTGCGGAGACTGGGCTTGGCCACGGCAAACAAGGTTACGCACTCTGTCGTGTTAGGCGGCGAATCTGTCGGGCTCGTCACGTACGGGCGGCTCTTGGTACGTGACGGGCATCATTTAGCCTGAGGGTTCGAGTGGCTGGCCACATACATGGTCAGTCTGCCGTGAACCTCAGGAGTTGCCGGTGTCCTCAGAGACCTCAGTTGTATCCGCAGACCGCGCCGCGCTGGCGCAGGGCCGGGATCGGTGGCGTACCGGGGTGGCGGGGGTGCTGGCCAAGAGTTTGCGCAGGGATCCGGCCGATCTGCCGGCCGAGCCGGAACGGTTGTTGGACACCGAGACCTATGAGGGTTTCGCGGTGCGGCCTCTCTACACCGCACTGGATGTGAATCCCGAGCCTGCGCTGCCGGGCCAGTGGCCGTACACCAGGGGCGCAGATGCCACCCGGGATGTGTTGTCGGGGTGGAAAGTGCTCGAGGCGTTCGGGCAGCCTGGGCAGGGCGTCTCGGAGGGCAACGCCGCGGTGCTGGCCGCGTTGGGTGACGGAGTCTCCGGCCTGGTTCTGAAGGTGGGCGCCGCGGGGGTGCCGGTTGCCGAGGTGGACCGCCTGCTCGAAGGTGTGTATCTGGAGTTGGCGCCGGTGCTCGTCGATGCCGGTGCGGACTTCTCGGCCGCCGCGTCGGCGGTCACCTCGTTGGTGGCGGCCCTGCCGGAGGAGAAGCGCGGATCGCTGTCGATCGACCTGGGTGCTGATCCGCTGTCGGCGGAGCTGACCGGGCGGGCGGCTCCCACGCTGGACGAGGTGTTGGCGGTGGCGGGCCAGGTGACCGGCTTCCACGGCTCGGTGCGGGCGATCACCGTCGACGGCCCGACCACCCACGGGTTGGGGGCCAGCGCCGGTTGGGAGTTGGCCGCAGCGATCGCCGCAGGGGTGGAGTACGCGCGTGCGCTGACCGGCGCCGGGTTGCCGATGGCAGAGGCGTTGAAGCAGATCAGCTTTCGATTCGCTGCCGATGACGACCAGTTCATGACGATCGCGAAGTTCCGGGCGGCGCGGCAGTTGTGGGCGCGGGTGGCCGAAGTGGCCGGTGCACCGGAGGCCGGTGCGGCCACGGTGCATGCGGAGACCTCACTGGCGATGATGGCGCAACGCGATCCCTGGGTGAACATGCTGCGCTGCACGCTGGCGGCGTTCGGTGCCGGGGTGGGTGGCGCGGACACGGTGCTGGTGCACCCGTTCGATGTGGCGATTCCCGGGGGTGCGCCCGCAGCGTCGCCCGCTTTCGCCCGTCGCATCGCCCGCAACACCCAGCTGCTGCTGCTGGAGGAGTCGCATCTGGGCCGGGTGCTGGACCCGGCCGCGGGATCCTGGTTCGTCGAAGACCTGACCGCGGAGTTGGCGGCGCGTGCGTGGGAGCTGTTCCAGTCCATCGAGGCGCGCGGCGGTTTGCGCGCCGCCCGCGAGCACATCCTGGCCGGCATCGCCGAGGTGGCCGCGGCCCGCCAGGACGACATCGCCCACCGTCGGACGTCGGTCACCGGGGTCAATGAGTTTCCCAATCTGGGGGAGGCGCCGCTGGAGCAGACCGGGGACCTGCCGGATGTGGCGCGTTATGCCGCTGGGTTCGAGGTCTTGCGCAACCGCTCGGATGCCTACCTCGACAAGTTCGGGACCCGGCCGCGGGTACTGCTCATTGCGCTGGGGCCGCTGGCCGAACACAACATCCGCACCACGTTTGCGGCCAACCTGATGGCTTCCGGTGGGATCGAGGCCGTCAACCCCGGGCCGCTGGACGCCGCGGGGATCGCAGCGGCGGTGACCGAGGCCGGCTCGCCGACGGTGGCGGTGATCTGTGGTACCGACGCGCGCTACTCCCAGGAGGTCTCGGCGGTGGTGCAGGCCGCGCGTGCTGCGATGGTCGAGCATGTGTGCCTGGCCGGCCCGGAGAAAGCCGTCGGCGACGTGACACCCCGGCCCGACGAGTACCTGACGGCGAGAATCGATGCGGTGGCCGCGCTTTCGGCGCTGTTGACCAGATTGGGAGCGTGAAGCATGACTGCCACCAAGCCAAGCATTGAGAGTTTTGCCGACGTCCCGTTGCACGGTGAGGGCATGTCGACGCCGGCCACCGCCGATGGCGTGGCGCAGCTGGTGTCCACGGCCGCCGCGGCCCACGGCTACACCGCCGAGCAGCTGACCTGGAGCACACCCGAGGGCATCGACGTCAAGCCGGTCTTCATCGCCGCCGATCGTGACGAAGCCGTGGCGGCCGGCTATCCGCTGGACAGCTTCCCCGGCGAGCCGCCGTTCGTCCGCGGCCCGTACCCCACGATGTATGTCAACCAGCCGTGGACCATTCGCCAATACGCGGGATTCTCGACGGCCGCGGAGTCCAATGCGTTCTACCGGCGCAATCTGGCGGCGGGGCAGAAGGGCCTGTCGGTCGCGTTCGATCTGGCCACCCACCGCGGGTACGACTCCGACCACCCGCGAGTTCAGGGTGATGTCGGCATGGCCGGGGTGGCCATCGACTCCATCCTCGACATGCGCCAACTCTTCGACGGGATCGACCTGGGCTCGGTGTCGGTGTCGATGACCATGAACGGTGCGGTGCTGCCGATCCTGGCGCTGTACGTGGTGGCCGCCGAGGAGCAGGGCGTGCCGCCGGAGAAGCTGGCCGGGACCATCCAGAACGACATCCTCAAAGAGTTCATGGTCCGCAACACCTACATCTATCCGCCGAAGCCGTCGATGCGGATCATCTCCGACATCTTCGGCTACACCAGTGCCAAGATGCCGAAGTTCAACAGCATCTCGATCTCCGGCTACCACATCCAGGAGGCCGGGGCCACGGCTGATCTGGAGCTGGCCTACACGCTGGCCGACGGAGTGGAGTACCTCAAGGCCGGCTTGGATGCCGGCCTGGACATCGACAAGTTCGCGCCCCGGCTGTCCTTCTTCTGGGGTATCGGGATGAACTTCTTCATGGAGGTCGCCAAGCTGCGGGCCGGCCGGCTGCTGTGGAGCGAGCTGGTGGCCGAGTTCAATCCCACGAGCTCGAAATCGCTGTCGTTGCGCACTCATTCGCAGACCTCCGGCTGGTCGCTGACCGCTCAGGACGTCTTCAACAACGTCGCCCGTACCTGCGTGGAGGCCATGGCCGCCACCCAGGGGCACACCCAGTCGCTGCACACCAACGCACTCGACGAGGCGCTGGCGCTGCCCACCGACTTCTCCGCCCGCATCGCACGCAACACCCAGCTGTTGTTGCAGCAGGAGTCCGGCACCACCAGGCCCATCGACCCGTGGGGCGGGTCGTACTACGTGGAGTGGCTGACCCACCAGCTCGCCACCGCCGCGCGGGTGCATCTCGGCGAGGTGGCGGCTCACGGCGGGATGGCCCAGGCCATCAGTGAGGGCATTCCGAAGCTGCGCATCGAGGAGGCCGCCGCGCGCACGCAGGCCCGCATCGATTCCGGCGCCCAGACCGTCATCGGCGTCAACAAGTACCGGGTGGACGAGGACACCGAGATCGAGGTCCTCAAGGTCGAGAACAGCCGGGTGCGGTCCGAGCAGCTGGCCAAGTTGGACCGGTTGCGGGCCGAGCGCGACGAGGCGGCAACTCAGGCCGCACTGGCCGAATTGACCCGTGCCGCAGGGCAGAACGAGGCCGCGGGCGAGGACGGATTGGGCAACAACTTGATGGCGTTGGCCATCAACGCCGCCCGTGCGCACGCCACCGTCGGCGAGATCTCCGATGCGCTGGAGAAGGTCTACGGCCGCCATGTCGCCGAGATCCGTACCATCTCCGGGGTGTACCGGGACGAGGCAGGAGGCGGTGGGAACATCGGCGCGGCAATAGAACTCGTGGAGAAGTTCGCCGAGGCCGACGGCCGCCGGCCCCGCATCCTGATCGCCAAGATGGGCCAGGACGGCCATGACCGCGGACAGAAGGTGATTGCCACCGCGTTCGCCGACATCGGCTTCGATGTGGACGTGGGCTCGCTGTTCTCCACCCCCGACGAGGTGGCCCGCCAGGCCGCCGACAACGACGTGCACGTTGTCGGCGTGTCGTCGCTGGCTGCCGGGCATCTGACCCTGGTGCCGGCGCTGCGCGACGCGTTGGCCGAGGTCGGCCGTCCGGACATCATGATCGTGGTGGGTGGGGTGATCCCGCCGGGTGACTTCGACGAGCTCTACGAAGCGGGCGCCACCGCGATCTTCCCGCCCGGCACCGTGATCGCCGACGCCGCCACCGGCCTGCTGCACAAGCTGGCCGAGCGTCTCGGCTACACCCTGAGCTAGATGGCCCCGACTGTTGGTGAACTGGCCGAGGCGATCCGGCGGGGGGAGCGCTCGGCGCTTGCGCGTGCCATCACGCTGGTCGAGTCCACCCGGCGTGATCACCGGGCCAAGGCCCAGGAGCTGCTGCTCGAGCTGATGCCCGATGCGGGCCGCGCTGTGCACGTCGGCATCACCGGCGTGCCCGGCGTGGGTAAGTCCACCTCTATCGAGGCCCTCGGTATGCATCTCATCGAGCTGGGGCACCGTGTCGCGGTGCTGGCGGTCGACCCGTCGTCGACCCGCACGGGCGGATCGATCCTCGGCGACAAGACCCGGATGTCGCGGTTGGCGGCTCAACCTGATGCCTACATCCGGCCCTCCCCGACGTCGGGCACCTTGGGTGGGGTGGCCAGGGCCACCCGGGAGACGATCGTGCTGCTGGAGGCCGCGGGCTTTGACGTCATCCTGGTCGAGACGGTGGGGGTGGGGCAGTCGGAGGTGACGGTGGCCAACATGGTCGACACCTTCGTGTTCCTGACGCTGGCGCGCACCGGGGATCAGCTGCAGGGCATCAAGAAAGGCGTGCTGGAACTCGCCGACGTGGTGGTGGTGAACAAGGCGGACGGCAATCACGCCATCGAGGCCAAGAAGGCTGCGCGTGAGCTGTCCGGGGCGATCCGGCTGATCTATCCGCCGAACGCGGTGTGGCTGCCACCGGTGCTGACCATGAGCGCACTCGAGGGCACGGGCCTGCAGGAGCTGTGGCAGACCATTGAGAAGCACCGGCAGGTACTCACCGACGCCGGGGAGTTCGAGGCCCGCCGCCGCACCCAGCAGGTGGAATGGACGTGGTCGATGGTGCGCGACACGGTGCTCGACCGGGTGCTGTCGCATCCGGGAGTGCGTGAGATCAAGCGTGAGGTGGAGCGCCAGGTCCGTGACGGCGAGCTGACGCCGGCGCTGGCGGCCGAGCAGATTCTCGATGCCGCTGCGACGCCGCCTGTGTAACAAGTCGCTAACGTGCCCGCCGGACTGTGATCTGACGCATGTAAATTCAGCCACTGTGATCTATGCAACTGCTGGGGTGCGCAGTGCGGCGCTCCCCAAAGGTGTCCACGGCGCAGCGGATCCCAACTTCGCCTGCGCGGTGCGCAGCTTCGCCAACCTGTTTCCCGGCCGTCGCTTCGGTGGCGGAGCGCTGGCGGTGTATCTGCACGGTGAGCCGGTTGTCGACGTCTGGACGGGTTGGGCGGACCGGCGCGGGCAGACGCCCTGGACTGCGGATACCGGCGCCATGGTGTTCTCCGCGACCAAGGGGATGGCGTCCACCGTCATCCACCGGCTCGCTGACCGGGCGTTGATCGACTACGACGCCCCGGTGGCCGAGTATTGGCCGGAGTTCGGTGCGGGCGGCAAGGCCGACATCACCGTCCGTGAGGTGATGGCCCACCGGGCGGGGTTGTCTCATCTCACCGGGGTCACCAGGGCCGATCTGTTGGATCACCTGAAGATGGAACAGCTGATGGCGGCCGCGCCGGCGTCAGCGCTGCGCGGCAAGCCGGCCTACCACGCGCTCACCTACGGCTGGTTGCTGTCCGGGCTCGCCAGAGCGGTGACCGGCATGGGCATGCGCTCGCTCATCCGACAGGAGATAGCCGAGCCCCTGAACACCGACGGAGTGCACCTGGGGCGGCCACCGGCAGGGGCGCCCACCAGGAACGCGCAGATCATTGGTCCGCAGATGAACATGCAGAACCCGGTGTTCAATGCCATAGCGCCACGGGTCGCGGCGATTCAGCGCTCGGCGATCTTCGGGGCCATGTACTTCCCGGGGATGAAGTCGACGGTGCAGGGTGACATCCCCCTGCTGGACGCCGAGTTGCCGTCGGCCAATGCCGTGGCGACCGCACGAGGCCTGGCCAGGATGTATGGCGCGATAGCCAATGGCGGTGAGGTCAGCGATGTGCCGCAGCGTTTCCTGTCCCGTGAGCGGTCGGCGGCGCTGGTCGGCCGGCCCAGCCTGGCCCTCGACCGCAGCATCGGCATGCCCATGTCCTTCCATCTGGGCTACCACGCATTGCCTCTACCTGGGGTGATGCCCGGTTTCGGGCATGTGGGCCTGGGGGGTTCCCTGGGGTGGGCGGTGCCGGAGACCGGCTTGGGCTTCAGTTTTGTCCACAACCGGCTCCTGACGCCATTTCTGGTCGCTGACCAGGCCGGATTCGTGGCGACGGCAGCGTTGGTGCGCCGCGGGGCGGCGTCGGCGAGGTCTCGTGGATATCGCCCCGTCTCAGGTTTCGGCGCTCCGTACCCGGCTGAGCACGAGCCGGTTGCGGGTTAGCTCGGCCGTCGCGGACACCGCTCGGTGGCGCTGTTTGGGCGCCGTTGGTTCGGCCCATTTTCGACAACTGTGCGCCGGAGCGACTCGGGTGAGCTTGGACAATCGCTGTTGTCGGCGAAAAGTCCTGTGTAGCAGCCATTTTCAGCCAGCAGTGGGAGGTCTCGCTGAGAATTGCCTGAGTTTGCTGGGCGATTGGGCGTAGTTTGCCACCGTGACGAACCCGTGGCTTGGCCGTTACAGACGCTCGCATTGCCCGAAACTCGACACTGTGGATCACATGTGTCCCTTGTGCATCACAAGGCCGCTAGCCAGCAGCTAATTTACGTGGATGATAGTTTCTTACTCTATCCCGTTTTCCCAGCGACAACGTGCGTATGCACGGCGGCTGGCGGCGGCCAGCAACTTCGCCGTGTCCGAATCATCAGCGAAGCGGCAGCCGTGGCGGCTGGACGTTGAGAGTTTGCTGGAAATTTCTTTAGCGAAATAATCCGCTAAACATGTCAAGACAAACTATATAACGAACTCGTAAATTACTAAGAACAGCCCAGGTAGGCTAAGGTTGCTGTTTGGTTCAGCAAATCGAAGCTGCCTCGTGTAGTGTTTCGGCCGCAGAACTTGAATTTGCAAACTGCGACACGGCTTTGCTCGATATTTTGCACAGACGTCAGCGGGAGCGGTTACAGTACCGGTTCACATACCAAACTCAGGAAAAACTCAGGAAGACCTAAGGGGAGGAACGACCGGCCAGCAACTCAGCCGATGTGGAGTGCGGGGGTGAACCACGTCGGCCGTCTACCGGTCGAACGTCTCGTAGCAAGCGCGGAAGAGGTTTGAATTCGTGGTTCAGGCATCAGTCACTCCCGTGGCAGTCATCGGCATGGCGTGCCGGCTGCCGGGTGGGATCGACTCGCCGCAGCGGTTCTGGGAAGCGCTGTTGCGTGGCGAGAACCATGTCACCAAGGTCCCGCTGGACCGGTGGGATGCCGAGGAGTATTACGACCCCGAGCCGGGCGTGCCTGGTCGGTCCGTGTCCAAATGGGGCGCCTTCCTCGACGACATCGCCGGATTCGACGCCGACTTCTTCGGCATCAGCGAGCGTGAAGCCACCGCCATCGACCCCCAGCACCGCCTCCTCATGGAGACCGCCTGGGAGGCCGTCGAGCACGCGGGTATCGACCCGGCGACGCTGAGTGAGCAACGGGCCGGCGTCTTCGTCGGAATGACTCACGGCGACTACCAACTCCTTGCTGCCGACGCTCATGCGGTTGAGGGGCCGTACGGATTCACCGGCAACAACTTCAGCCTCGCCTCCGGCCGCATCGCCTATCACCTCGGTGTGCACGGCCCGGCCTACACCGTGGACTCCGCCTGCTCGTCGAGCCTGCTGGCCGTCCACATGGCCTGCCGCAGCCTGCATGACGGCGAGAGCGACCTGGGCCTGGCCGGCGGCGTCTCGGTCATGCTCGAACCGCGCAAGATGGCCTCCGGCTCCGCGCAGGGCATGCTCTCGCCCACCGGCCAGTGCCACGCGTTCGACGTCGACGCCGACGGCTTCGTCTCCGGCGAGGCCAGTGTGATGTTCCTGCTCAAGCGGCTCGACGACGCCCAGCGCGACGGCGACCGCATCCTCGGCATCATCCGCGGTACGGCCAGCAACCAGGACGGCCACACCGTCAACATCGCCACCCCGTCGCGCCGCGCGCAGACGGCTGTTTACCGGGCAGCGCTGCGCTCCGGCGGCATCGACCCCACCAGCGTCCGGATGATCGAGGCGCACGGCACCGGCACTCCGGTGGGCGACCCCATCGAATACGCCGGCCTCGCCGACGTCTACGGCACCGCCGGCCCGGTGGCACTCGGTTCGGTCAAGACCAACTTCGGGCACGGCCAGTCCGCCTCCGGAGCCATCGGCCTGATGAAGGCCCTGCTGTCCCTGCAGCACGGCCTGGTTCCGCAGAACCTGCACTTCAACAAGCTGCCCGACGAGATGGCGGCGATCAGCACCCAGATGTTCATTCCGCAGGCCACCGTGCCCTTCCCGGAGAGCGACGGCCCCCGCCGCGCCGCGGTGTCGGCCTACGGTCTGTCCGGCACCAACGTGCACGCCGTGCTGGAGCAGGCGCCCGACGAGCAGGGCCCGCGTGAGGTGTCCGGCGAGAGTCACACCGGCCGCACCGGCGCGCTGCTGTTCCCGCTCTCGGCCACCTCTGCCGAGGAACTCCGTCGCACCGCGGGCCGCCTGGCCGAGTGGGTCTCCGAGCGAGCCCGCGGCAATGCGCGCGCCACCGACCTCGAACTCGAGGACCTGGCCTACACACTGGCCCGCCGACGCTCGCACCGCGCAGTGCGCACCGCGGTGCTGGCCGCCGATCACGAGGAACTGATCAAGGCGCTGCGTGAGGTCGCCGACGGTGACACCCCGTACCAGCCGGTCGTCGCCAAGGACGCGCGCGGCCCGGTGTGGGTGTTCTCCGGGCACGGATCGCAGTGGGCAGGCATGGGCACTGCCGCGCTGGCCACCGAGCCGGTGTTCGCCGCCATCATCGCCGAACTCGAACCGCTGATCCAGCGCGAATCGGGCTTCTCCATCACCGAGGCCATGACGGCCGAGGAGAAGGTCTCGGGCATGGACCGCACCCAGCCCACGATCTTCGCCATGCAGGTGGCGATGGCCGAGACCATGAAGTCCTACGGAGTCCTGCCGGGCGCGGTGATCGGCCACTCCATGGGCGAAGCCGCCGCGGCCGTGGTCTCCGGCGCGCTGTCGCTCGAGGACGGCGTGAAGGTGATCTGCCGTCGCTCCAAGCTGATGGCCAGCATTTCCGGTTCCGGCGCCATGGCGTCGGTGGAACTGCCCGCCAAGCAGGTGCTCTCCGAGCTGGCTGCCCGCGGTGTCCGCGACGTCGTGCTGGCCGTGGTGTCCTCGCCGCAGTCCACTGTCGTCGGCGGCGCCAAGGACTCCGTCCGCGAACTGGTCGAACACTGGGAATCCCGCGGCGTGATGGCCCGCGAGGTGGCCGTCGAGGTGGCCTCGCACTCACCCGAGGTCGACTCGATCCTCGATGAACTCACCGAGTCGCTCGAGGACCTCGAGCCGATGGAGCCGACGGTTCCCTACTACTCGGCCACCCTGTACGACCCCCGTGACCCGGCCGACTACGACGCCTACTACTGGGCCGACAACCTGCGCCACACCGTGCGGTTCTCCGCCGCGGTGCAGGCTGCGCTCGAGGACGGGTTCCGGGTGTTCGGCGAGCTGTCGCCGCATCCGCTGCTGACCTACGCCGTGGAGCAGACCGGCCGCGGCCTGGACATGCAACTGGCGGCCGTGGCCGGCCTACGCCGCGAACAAGAGCTGCCCAGCGGCCTGCGCGGTTTCCTGGCCGACCTCCACGCCGCGGGCGCGGCGGTGGACTTCTCCACCCAGTACCCGGACGGTCGGCTGGTCGACGCTCCGCTGCCCACCTGGACCAAGGTGCCGCTGATCCTGACCCGCGATGCCTCCGAGCAGGCCGCCGGCGGCAACACCGTCGCCGTGCACCCGCTGCTGGGCGCGCACGTGCGGTTGCCTGAAGAACCCGAGCGGCACGTGTGGCAGGCCGACATCGGCACCGCCACCCAGCCATGGCTGGGGGATCACCAGGTGCACAACGTCGGCGCTCTGCCGGGCGCGGCGTACTGCGAGATGGCTCTGGCCGCAGCCCGCACGGTGCTCGGCGAGGACACCGAGGTCGACGACATCACCTTCGAGCAGATGCTGTTGCTCGAAGACGAGACCCCGGTGTCGGTGGTGGCCGAGGTCAAGGCGCCCGGCGTGGTGGATCTGGTGATCGAGACCTACGCCGAAGGCGAGCAGGTCCGCCGTGCGTCGGCGACCCTGCGCACCGCGGTGGTCGACGAGCCCGAGTCCTACGACATCGACACGCTGCTGACCGCCCACCCGCAGCGCTTCGAAGGTGCCGACATGCGGGACTGGTACGCCGAGCGCGGCATCCAGTACGGCCCGGCGTTCGCTGGTCTGGTGGCCGCCAACACCGCTGAAAATGACTCCAGCGCAACGGTTCTCGCCGAGGTATCGCTGCCGGGCTCCATCCGGTCGCAACAGGGTGCCTACGGCATCCACCCGGCCCTGCTGGACGCCTGCTTCCAGGCTGTCGGTGCGCATCCGGATCTGCATTCCGACACCACCGGCACCTTGATGCTGCCGCTCGGGGTGCGCTCGCTGCGGGCGCACGCGTCGACCCGGAACGCGCACTACTGCTACGTGACGATCACCAGCGCCACCGCCACCGCGGTGGAAGCCGACGTCGAGGTGCTCGACGAGCACGGCGCGGTGCTGCTGACCGTGGGTGGGCTGCGCCTGGGCACCGGTGTCTCCGCGACCGGCCGGGCTGACCGCATCCTCAACGAGCGACTGCTCACCATCGACTGGCGTCGCCAGGAACTGCCCGACGCAGAAGGCGCCGAGGCAGGCAGCTGGCTGGTGATCGGTCTGGCCGCCGATGCCGAGAACACGGCCGTGGAACTGGCCGCTGAGCTCACCGGCAACGGCGCCAAGGCCACCACACTCATCTGGTCCGACGATGCTGCTGCCGTCCTGCGGGACAAGCTGTCTGCCGAACCGCACAACGGTGTGGTGCTGGTGGCCGGGGCCGCGGGGGAGACCGCCACCTCGGCGGTCCGGGGCGCCGAGTACGTGCGCACCGCAGTGCACATCGCCCGCGAACTGCCCGAGATCGCCGGCGAGCCGGCCCGGTTGTTCGTCCTGACCCGCAACGCACAGACGGTGCTGGGCGAAGACGTCACCAACCTCGATCAGGCGGGCCTGCGTGGACTCATGCGGGTGCTCAGCATGGAGCAGCCGGGGCTGCGTGCCACCCAGATCGACGTCGACGACGCCACGGAGGCCGCGTCCGTCGTCACCCAGCTGCTGTCCGGCTCCGAAGAGGACGAAACGGCCTGGCGCGACGACGAGTTCTACGCGGCCCGGCTCAACCTCACGCCGCTGCAGGCCGAGGAGCGCCTGACCACCGTCGTCAACAACGAGACCGACGGTGTGCGTCTGCAGATCCGCGTCCCGGGTGACCTGCAGTCACTGGAGCTGGCGGCCTTCGACCGGGTTGCCCCCGGACCGGGACAGATCGAGGTCTCGGTCGCGGCGTCGAACCTGAACTTCGCCGACGTGCTGGTGGCCTACGGCCGCTACCCGTCCTTCGAGGGCCGGTTGCCGCAACTGGGTGCCGACTTCGCCGGCGTCGTCACCGCCGTCGGCCCCGGCGTCACCGACCACAAGATCGGCGACCGCGTGGCGGGCATCTCGCTCAACGGTGCCTGGAGCACGTTTGTCACCTGCGACGCCAGCCTGGCGGTCACCCTGCCGGACTCGGTTCCCGCCGGACGGGCCGCAGCGGTGCCCAGCGCGCACGCCACCGCCTGGTACGGCCTGCATGACCTGGCCCGTATCTCGTCCACGGACAAGGTGCTGATCCACTCGGCCACCGGCGGTGTCGGTCAGGCCGCCGTGGCCATCGCCAAGGCCGCAGGTGCGCAGATCTTCGCCACCGCCGGCACGCCGGAGAAGCGGAAGCTGTTGGGCCAGTGGGGAATCGAGCATGTCTACGATTCGCGCAGCCTGGACTTCGCCGAGCAGATCCGCACCGACACCGACGGCTACGGTGTGGACATCGTGCTGAACTCGCTGCCCGGTGCCGCCCAGCGCGCCGGCTTGGAGCTGCTGACCTTCGGTGGCCGTTTTGTCGAGATCGGCAAGCGCGACATCTACGGCGACACCAAGATGGGCCTGTTCCCGTTCCGTCGCAACCTGTCGTTCTACGCGGTGGACCTGGCGCTGCTGACGCTGACCAACCCGGGCCACACCCGGCGGCTGATGCAGACGGTGTTCGACAAGATCGCCGACGGCACTCTGCCGATGCCGGAGACCACCCACTTCCCGCTGGCCGACGGCGCCACCGCCATCCGCGTGATGGGTGCCGCCGAGCACACCGGCAAGCTGGTGCTCGACGTGCCGCACGCCGGTTCCAGCAGTGCTGTGGTGCCGCCGGAGAATGCCACCGTGTTTCGTGGCGACGGCGCCTACGTCATCACCGGCGGACTCGGCGGCCTGGGGTTGTTCCTGGCCGAGAAGATGGCCGACAGTGGTGCCGGGCGGATCGTGCTCAACGGCCGTTCGGAGCCCAGCGCCGACGCCCAGGAGGTCATCGACCGGATCCGCCGTGGCGGTACCGAGGTTGAGGTCACCCGCGGTGACATCGCCGACGCGGAGACCGCCCGTCGTCTGGTGGAGGCCGCCACCGCCACCGGCATGCCGTTGCGTGGTGTGCTGCACGGTGCCGCGGTGGTGGAGGACGCCACACTGGCCAACATCACCGACGCGCTGATCGACCGCGATTGGGCCCCGAAGGTCAAGGGCGCCTGGAACCTGCACGAGGCCGTCAAGGGATCCGAGCTGGACTGGTTCTGTTCCTTCTCCTCGGCGGCGGCCATGGTCGGCTCGCCCGGCCAGGGTGCTTATGCGGCGGCCAACAGCTGGCTCGACGGGTTCACCCGCTGGCGGCACTCCCAGGGTCTGCCCGCCAGCGTCATCGCCTGGGGTGCCTGGGCCGAGATCGGCAAGGGTCAGGCGCTGGCCGAAGGTGGCGCCGAGGGCGGCGCCATGGCGATCGCCCCCGAAGACGGCGCCTACGCCTTCGATCAGCTGCTGCGGCACAACCGCACCTACACCGGGTACGCCCCGGTGGCGGGCACACCGTGGCTGGCCGCGTTCGCGCAGACCAGCAAGTTCGCGGAGTCCTTCGCCTCCATCGGCAAGAACCCGTCGGGCACCAGTGCGTTCTTGAGTGAGCTGCACGAACTGCCGCTCGAGGAATGGCCCGCCCGTCTGCGGCGCCTGATCTCCGATCAGATCGGCCTGGTGCTCCGCCGCTCGGTGGATCCGGACCGGCCGCTGGCCGAGTACGGCCTCGATTCGCTGGGGATCCTCGAGGTCCGCACCAAGATCGAGACCGAGACCGGGGTGCGTATCGGCTCCACGGACATCACCACGGTCCGGGGTCTGGCCGAGCGGCTCTACGACGAGCTGGCCGCCGATCAGGCTTCGGCCGATACAGTGTCGGCGGCGAAGTAATGATCAAGGTCGTCAATTCGATGTACTGGCGGGTCCGACCCACACACGCACAGTCGGCACGACGAGTTCGGGGAGAGTGAATGGTTGCAATCAAGGCAATCCATGACTGGATGGGCGAGCCGGGCACCGTGGTGTCCTGGCATCCGTCGCCAGCCACACTCAAGAAGGTGCAGCAGGCGCCCGTCAGCGACGTACCGGTCAGCTACCAGCAGGCTCAGCACATTCGCGGGTACCGCAGCCACGTAGCCGCGGGCACCGACATGGCCCGGCTCAACATCCCGGCGTGGGACATCCCCGGCCAGTGCGACCTGCGCGCCATGACGCACGTCATCAACTCCTATGTGCGCCGCCACGACACCTACCACAGCTGGTTCGAGCTCTCCGACGACAGCGACGAGGTGGTCCGCCACACGGTGACCAACCCCAAGGACATCAAGCTGGTCCCCACCGATCACGGTGAGATGACCCCCGCCGACTGGCGCGAGCATGTCCTGGCCACCCCGGACCCGCTGACCTGGGACTGCTTCCACTTCGGCATCATCCAGCGCGCCGATCACTTCACCTTCTACATCAGCGTCGACCACGTGCACACCGATGCCATGTTCATGGGTCTGGTGCTGGTGGAGATCCACATGATGTACCTGGCGCTGGTCGACGGCGCCGCTCCGCTGCAGCTCCCGCCTGCCGGCAGCTATGCAGACTTCTGCCACCGCCAGGCTGCCTACACCGCCTCGCTGACGCTCGAAAGCCCCGAGGTGCGCGGCTGGGTGGAGTTCTTCCAGCGCAACGGCGGCACGCTGCCGGTGTTCCCACTGCCGCTGGGTGACTTCTCCCTGACCAACACCGGCGACGTGATGACCGTGCAGCTGCTCGACGCAGAGCAGTCGCACACGTTCGAAGCCGCCTGCATGGACGCCGGAGCCCGCTTCAGCGGCGGCGTGATCGCCTGCGCCGCCATCGCCGAGGCAGAGCTGACGGGCACCGACACCTACAACATCATCACGCCGACCACGACGCGCAACGGCCAGGCGGAGTTCATGACCACCGGGTGGTTCACCGGACTGGTACCGATGAGCGTGTCGGTGGGTACGTTCGCCGAGACAGCTCGCGCCGGCCAGCTTGCCTTCGATACGGGCATGCCCATGAAGGACGTACCGCACGACCGGGTGTTTGAACTGGCCGAAGGCACCGACCTGGGCCTGCGCAGCCCTGATCCCGGTGTGCCGATGCTGTCCTACCTCGATGCCGGTCTGCCGCCGCTGTCGCCCGCGGTGATCGCGCAGTGGGAGGCCATGAACGGCAAGGTCTTCAGTGATGCGCGCGCTGCGTATCAGGTCGGGATGTATGTGAACCGCACGGCGACGGAAACCGCGCTGACGGTCACCTTCCCGAACAACCCGGTTGCGCGCGAATCGGTGATCCGCTACGTGGCGGCCATGAAGGCCGTCTACACCCGGGTGGTCGAAGGCCGTGAGGTTCAAGCCCCCCGTGGCCGAGCGGAATTGACTCGCGTCGTCAGTGGCTGATCGGGTATTGGTGGACAACCGGCTCGACCACATCGACCAGGCGCTCTACCTCGGACTTCGTGCCACCGGGCAGGCTGCGGTTTGCCAATGTCTGTGGATCTACGAACACGACGTGGACCTCGAGGGCCTGCAGCGGTTCCATCAGAACTTCGGCCACGGCCTGGCCGGACGGCGCATCGAGCCCTCGCCGTTGCCGTTCGGCAGACACCGCTGGGTCGCCTCTCCGGGGGCGCCGAGCGGGATGGTCATCGAAGAGGGCCGTCGGCCGCGCGACGAGCTGATGGAATGGGCCGACGAACATGCCACCAGGCCGGTCGATCCCGAATGGGGTCCGACCTGGCACATGGGCGTCCAGCGTTTCGACGACGGGTCCACCGCCGTCAGCCTGGTCGGTTCGCACTGCATCGGTGATGGCGGTGGAGCCTGCCTGACCGTTTTCGAGACCGTCACCGGGAATCTCCGCGACCTCGGCTATCCCGCTGCGCGGTCGCGCACCAGGGGTCAGAGGCTGCGCGCCGATGCCCGCGACACGTTGCGTGATCTGCCCGACGTCGGACGAACACTCGTCAACGCCGCCAAACTCGCCTTCAAACGGCGCGGCGAACTGAAGAAATCGGGCGGCCCGAGGCACACCGATTCGTTGGGCCCCGCCGGCGACCAGCACGTCCGTGTCCCGGCCGTGGCCGTCTACGTCGACGGTGCCGAGTGGGACGCTCGTGCTGCGGCACTCGGCGGTAACAGCTACTCGCTGGTGGCGGGGATCGCCGCGCGACTCGGCGAGCGCATGGGCCGGCTCAGCGGTGTCGACGGCAAGGTTCCGCTGACGGTGCCCATCAACGACCGCACGCTGGAGGACACCCGGGCCAACGCGGTGCTGCTGGCCAACGTCCGGGTGGATCCCGCTGGTGTCGGCTCGGATCTGTCCGGGACCCGGGCGGCACTGAAAGAGGGTCTCAAGACGGCCAAGGAGGTGCCGGACGAAACGCTGGCGCTGCTGCCGTTGACCCCGTTCCTGCCCAAACGCGCGGTGCGCAAGACCGCCGATCTGGCCTTCGGTTTCACTTCTGACCTGCCGGTGTTCTGCTCCAACATGGGTCAGCTGCCCTCGGAGATCAGCCGGGTCGACGGCACGGACGCCGAGCACGTGGTGCTGCGCGGGGTGGATCAGTTTGTGCCGCTGCGGGTGCTCGAACAGCGTCACGGCCTGCTGACCGTGGTGGCGGCCCGGGTGGGTGACGAGCAGTCGCTGGCCATCGTGGGCTACCGGCCCGGCGCCGAGAACACTAAAGCCCGGCTACGCGCCATCGTCACCGAGACGCTCGCGGAGTTCGGCATCACCGGAAGCCTGGAATGAGAACGCACGATGACCGGCTGGCCTACATCGATCAGGCCTCCTTTCTGTCGATACGCGCCACCGGGCGCCAGCAGTTGGGACAGCTGGTCTGGCTCTACGAGCACCCTGTCGACTACGACGCCCTGCGACGATTCCACCGCAACTACGGTCACGGCCTGGTCGGCAGGAGGATAGAGCGTTCTGCTCTTCCATTCGGCAGGCACCGCTGGGTCGCTGATGTGGGGACCACCCGGGAACTCGAGATCTCTGCGCCCCGGCCGCGCGAAGAACTCAACGCCTGGATGGACGAGCAGGCGGAACTGCCGATCGATCCTGAACACGGCCCCGGTTGGCGGGTGGGTGTGCTGCCCATGACCGACGGTTCGACCGCTGTCAGCGCGGTTCTGTCCCACACCCTGGCCGACGGCATCGGCCTGTTGCTCACCAGCGCACAAGCGGCCACCGGGCAGATCAACAACTTCCCCTATCCCGCCCGACTAGCGCGGACCCGACGGCGCGCTGTCGCATCGGATGTCGCCCAGACCATCCGGGACCTGCCGGAGGTGGGACGCACCGTCGTGGCTGCGGCTAAGTTGGCGTACAAGCGCCGCGACGAGCTCCGTGGCGGGGACGCGCCTCCGCCGTTGGCCACGGGTGCCGATGAGAATGTCGTGGTGCCAACTGCATCGGCGTTCGTCAATGCCGATGACTGGGATGCCCGCGCAGATTCCCTTGGCGGTAACAGTTACTCGCTGATGGCCGGCTTCGTGTCCCGACTCGCTATCAAGATGGGACGGCATCGCCCGGACGGCGCGGTCAGTCTGCTGGTCGCGATGAGCGACCGCACCGAGGGTGACACCCGCGGCAATGCCGTGTCATTGGCCACCGTGGTGGTGGATCCGGCCCCGGTGGCCCAGGACCTGTCCGCGGTGCGGGCGGCCATGAAGAAGGGGCTGCGGGACCTCAAGGAAACGCCCGACGAGACCTTCGCGTTGCTGCCACTGAATCCGTTCGTACCCAAAAAAGCGGTCCGACGCACTGCCGGCGTGATGTTCGGTGATCTACCCGTGTCGTGTTCGAACGTCGGACCACTCGATCCCGCGGTGAATCGCCCGGACGGCACCGATGCCGAATACCTGTTCCTGCGGCCGGTCGACCAGGGCGTCACTCGCCACGAGCTCGAACGTGTCGGCGGTCATCTGGTGGTGGCCGCGGGCCGCCTCAACGGCACGATGAGTATCGGCGTGGTGGGTTACAAGGTGGGTGGCACCAACACTCACGCCGCCTTGCGAGCCACGGTGGAGCAGGTCCTGGCCGAGTTCGGACTCACCGGCACCATCATCTAGCTCGCCTTGGCGGCCCGTTCCTCCAGCAGGTCAGCCGTCATCCGCACACTGTCGGACACCGGCGTCAGCCGGGTGGCGAGTTCTTTGGTGCGGGCAGCCACATCAGGGGCCAGGGTCCGGCGCAGCGCAGTGCGGAGATTCTCCGGTGTGGTTTTCGAAAAGCGTTGAGCTGTGCCGATTTTGAGTCTCTTGATCTGATTGGCGAAGAACGGCTGGTCGGCGCCCACCCACAGCACCAACGTCGGTACCCCGGCCCGCATCCCGGCGGCGGTGGTGCCCGCCCCACCGTGATGCACCACAGCGCGGCACAACGGGAACACCGCGCCGTGATTCACCGCCCCCACCAGCTTCACGTGCTCTGGCACCGCGAGCTCACCGAGCTCCCACGTACCGGAGGAGATCAGTGCCCGCTCGCCGAGCTCGGCGCACACCCGCGCGATCATCGCCACCGCGTCGCCGGGGGACTCCACCGGCATGCTGCCGAACCCGAAGTAGATGGGGGCCGTCCCGGCCGCGATCCAGGCGCTCACATCGTCGTCGGTGGCCGTCGCACGTTGCAACGTCAAGGCGCCCACAAAAGGCCGCATCCCGGCCCATTCGTCGGCCAGCCCGGGAAACAGCAACTTGTCGTAGGCCTGGATCTCCAGTGAACCGGCCTCGCCGAGTCGGCGGATGGCCCTGGCGCGGGCTTTGGGCAGCCCCAGCGAACTGCGCTGCTCGTCTTCGGCTTTGCGCATTACCTGCCAGTGCAGCCATTCACCGGCGGCGAAGCCGGACTCGACCACCGCAGCGGGCAGCCGCACGGGCAGCATGCTGCGGTTGGCGCGGTGCGGGAAGTAGTGCAGCGCAGCCAGTGGGATGCCGCGGGCCTCGGCGACGTTTCCCGCCACCTCCTGGTAGGTGGTGCCGGTCAGCAGCAGGTCGGCACCGTCAGCCACGACGGCTGCGGCCTCGCCCATGTCAGCCCACCCCTCGGTGGCGTATTCACGGCTCTCGTGCCACACCGTCACCGGGTTGCGCACAGTCCAGAACCTGCGGAACACCTCGGCTTCGAGCTGTTGTTGGGAATCCACCCCATAGACCAACGCCGGCGCCAGCCCGAGCTCCTCGACGAACGCGACCAGGTTCGGGGAACGGCCATGCGCACCTCGTGGCCGCGGCGGCGCAGTTCCAGAGCGGCCGCCGCGCACGGTTCGATGTCTCCCCGGGTCCCGTGCACCGCTACGCCGAAAATCACAGCGCCGATTCAAGCACGGGTCTGGATCCAGGCTGCAAACCCGCTGCGTGGTGGCTTTCTACACTCTTTGTGGGCACTCGCACCGTGTAACCTGTTTGGGATGTTCAAACGCGCCTTCACCCGCGGTGCGTTGACGGGGGCGGGTTTCCATTGCTGTCCCGCGTGGTGGTGCGCCACCCGCTGTGGGTGATCGCCACCTGGGTGGTGATGGGTGTGGTGTTGCTGCTCTCGCTGCCCTCGCTTGCCGTTGTGGCAGCCAAGAATCCGCCGGAGTTCCTGCCGGAGGAAGCGCCGGTGTACGCGTCCACGGACGTGATGAACTACGCCTTCGACGAACCGGCGGCAGCCAACAGTGTCGTCGTCGTCCTCATCAACGAGAACGGTCTGACGCCTGCGGACGAGGCGACCTACCGCGAGTTGGTGCAGAAGCTGCGTGCCGACACCGAGCACGTGCTGAACACCCAGGATTTCGTGAGCATCCCGAGCTGCGGGGGGTGATGACCAGCCAGGACAACAAGGCCTACAACCTGCCGGTGAGCCTCACCGGTGTGATGGCGTCGGGGGCGGGACAGCGCTCCTACAACGCGGCGCTCGACATCGTCAAAGAAGTCACCGACGGCAGCACTCTCACCCCGAACATCGTTGGCGCCGCCGCCACCCTGGACGACGTCAACAAGATCGGCGTCCGCGATCAGCTGGTGATCGAGACCACCACCGGCATCTTGGTGTTCACCATCCTCGTCCTGGTGTACCGCAGCTTCGTGGCGATGATGCTGCCGCTGCTGACCATCGGCGCTGCGCTGGTGGTGGCACAACAGGTGGTGGCGGCACTGGGTCTGGTGGGGCTCGGAGTCGGCCCGCAGACATTGCTGCTGATGACGGCGATGATGCTCGGCGCAGGCACCGACTACGCCATATTTTTGTTGAGTCGGTATCAGGAGGTGATGCGCTCCGGCGTCACGTCCGACGAGGCCATGGAGAAGGCGCTGACCTCCATCGGCCAGGTGATCGCCGGCTCCGCGTTCACCGTGGCCGCGGCGTTCATGGGGATGGCGTTCACCGATCTGGGGGTGTTCTCCACCGTCGGGCCACCTCTGGCGGTCACGATCCTGGTCGGCTTCTTCGGCGCCGTCACCATGCTGCCGGCTCTGATGGTGCTGGCCGGGCGGCGGAACTGGCTCAAACCGCGCAAGGACATCACCGGGCGCATCTGGCGCCGGTCCGGAGTGGAGATCGTCCGACGCCCGCGCATCGCGCTGGCGGGCAGCTTGAGCGTGCTGCTGGCGCTGGCTGCCTGTATGGCGCTCATCGAGTACAACTACGACGACCGCAAGAATTTGCCGGACGACATCGACAGCAACCTCGCCTACGAGGCGATGAACAAGCACTTCACCACCAGCAGCACCGCACAGCAGTTCCTGCTGATCCAGTCGCCGGGGGATCTGCGCACCCCCGAAGCACTCGCGGACATGGAGACGATGGCGCAGCGCATCGCCGATCTCCCCGGCATCGACGCGGTGCGCGGCATCACCCGACCTACCGGCGAGATGATCGAACAGGGCAAGGCCACCTGGCAGGCCGGTGAGGTGGGCACCCGCCTGGGAGACGCCGCCAACCTGATCGACGACAACGACGAGAACCTGTCGGCGCTCACCGGCGGTGCCGATCAGTTGGCCGACGCGCTCGACGAGATCCGCCGCACCCTGGTCAATGCCGTGGGCAGTGTCCGGGGCCTGGCCTCGGCGTTGGACGACATGGCCGACAAATACGGCGGCACCAAGACCCTCAACGAGATCGACAAAACCGCCAGCTTGGTGTCCAACATGCGCTCGCTGGGCAAGGCGCTGGGCTTCGACCGGGTCCGGCTCGGCGATGTCGGGGGCTGGGCCGCCCCGGTGCTGGGCCCGCTCAACAACAGCCCCACCTGTTCGGCCGACCCGCAGTGTGTCGCCTCGCGCGCCGACCTGCAGAAGTTGGCCAACCTGCGCGGCGACCCAGCCTTGGACAAGATCGCCGAGCTTGGCGACATCTTGGTGGCCACCGATCCGGACCAGACACTGGACCAGACCGTCGGCAGCCTCAGCCGCACCCTCAACGAGTTGACCAGCGCGGCCCGCGACCTGGGCCTGGGTGAGCCCGGCGGCGTGTCCAGCCGGCTGAACACCGCCATCCAGGGCGCCAATACGCTGGCCGACTCCAGCCGCCAGTTGGCCGAAGGTGTGCAGTTGCTGGTGGACCAGACCCGCAACATCGGCTCCGGGCTGGACCAGGCGTCGAACTTCCTGATGGCCATGAAGCGCGACGCGGCTGATCCGCCGATGTCCGGTTTCTACATCCCTCCCGAGATGCTCACGCAGGAGGAGTTCAAGAAAGCCGCGGAGCTGTTCATCTCCGACGACGGTCACACCGCGCGGTACCTGGTACAGACCGCGCTGGACCCGTTCAGCGTCGAGGCGATGGATCAGCTGCAGCTGATCGTCAAGACCGCCGAGGACGCCCGCCCGAACACCTCCTTGCAGGACGCCACCATCTCGATGGTGGGTTTCACCGTCGTCAACGACAACCTGCGGACGTACTACAACGGCGACATCAAGTTCATCATCATCGTCACGCTGGTGGTCGTCTTCCTGATCCTGGCGATCATCCTGCGTGCGGTGATCGCGCCCCTGTACCTCGTGGCGTCGGTGGTGTTGTCCTTCGTGTCCGCAGTGGGTATCGGGGTGCTCTTCTTCCAGTTCTTGCTGGGGGAGCACTTGCACTGGAGCGTGCCCGGCACGGCCTTCCTGGTGTTGGTGGCCGTGGGTGCGGACTACAACCTGTTGTTGATCCACCGAATACGCGATGAGGTCCGGCACGGCCACACCATGAAGGCGGCGGTGGTGCGCACCGTCGGAGCGACCGGCGGCGTCATCACTTCCGCCGGCATCATCTTTGCGGTGTCGATGCTGAGCCTGACGGTCAGCAGCCTCAGCACCGTGGTGCAGATGGGCTTCGTCATCGGCGTGGGTCTACTGCTCGACACCTTCATCGTCCGCACGGTGACGGTGCCCGCAATGGCGGTGCTGGTGGGCGACCGCAACTGGTGGCCGTCGAAATCGGTCGGTGTCCTCTACAAGCCCTCGCCGGCAACCGACGGAGACACCGACCGTATCCCGGACCAGCTGTTCCACGACGCCACGACGGATCCGCTGGACCTCGACTTCTCCCCGGACACCGACCAGCTGTGCCTGGACCTGGACCTCGACACCGCATCTCTGCACCGGGCCTACTCGGCGGTGGAAGACGACCATGACGACACCGAAGAACTGTCCGCGGTCGAGGAAGCTGACGGCGAGAACGATGATGCGCCGGACGAGCTCGAGCTGGATGGTGCCGAGGAGTCGGAGGCCGGGGTTGTTGACGAGGCCGACGTCGAGGTGTCTGTGGCAGAGGAGCCGGAGTCTGATATCGAGGGATCTGAGGCAGTCGCTGAAGAGCTCGACGACAGCGATGCCGGTGAACCTGAGCCCGACACGTCCGACGTTGCAAACGACGACGATCCCGAGAGCGACGATCCCGAGAGCGACGATCCCGCGAGCGACGACCAGCGGCCGTCGACAGGGGACACCGAGCAGTAGCGTTACTGCACGGACTCGGCGACCAGCCGGTACTGACGCATGGCCAGCGGTGCGAAGATGCCGGCAATAAGGCACACCCAAGCCACGGCGAGGCCGAACATACCCAGTGCGGGTTCCCCTTCAGCCAGCGCCCGCATCGACTGAATGGCCGGCGACAACGGCTGGTACTCGATGACCGGCCGCAGCCACGACGGGAACGCATCCAGCGGCGCGATGCCAGGGCTGCAGAATGCAAGGCCAACCGAGCTGGTGCCGAGCCACATGAACACGGCATTCCCGCCGGACCGCAGCGCCAGGGTGATGACCACCAGTGAAAACGTGACGACCACCAGCACCGGCAGCAGCAGGAACGGCAGCACTGCCAGCACGTTTCCCTGGAACCGCAAACCCAATGCCATACCCACAATGGTGATCACCACGGCGCCGACCAGTGTCCGCGCTGCCTCCGCCAGAATCCGTCCCGTCAGGGCGCTGGCCCGATGTACGGGCAGCGTCCAGAACCGGGCCAGCAGACCACGGCGTCGTTCGGTCGGAAGACTCAGCCCAGCTCCGATGGCGCCGAACATCCCACCAGCCATGGCGCACATCGGCACCAGGCTCTCGAGGTTGTCGGTGCCGTTGATCGCCGCCATCGATTTGCCTACCAGCAGGTGGTAGAAGACCAGCAGCGCCGTGGGGAACAGGATCGCCTGGACCGGTACCGCGGGCTGGCGGCGCCAGAGTGTGATCAGCCGGCCGGCGAAGACTGCGCTCTCTGAGAGCCATGTGGTCATTCCGTGCGCCTCTGCAGCCTGAACGCCAGACCGCCGAACAGCACCAGCAGGCCGGCGCACCAGGCGATGCTCGCGGCGAGATTGCCGCCGGAGACGCTCCCGTCAGCGAATCCGCGCATGGACTCGGTGATCACCGACACTGGCTGAGCGCGGACGAAGGGCTGCACCCAGCCCGGGAACGACTCCGCCGGTGCCATCCCGGTGGACAGCAGTGCCAGCGTGAGCATCGGGATGAGCAGCAGTTGGCTGGCCGCGTCCATCCGTTTGGCGGAAGCGCCAAGCGCGTCGGCGCCCAAGGACAGAGCCAAGGCCAGGGCCAGGGTGATGCCGACGAAGGCGGCGACGAACCAGAAGCCTCCGGTGAAGCGGAAGCCGAACAGATAGGCCGTCGCCACCGACGCGATGATCACCACCACGGACCGGATCATGCAATACACCATCCGGGCGCCGAGCGGGACCAGGGTGTGTATCGGCAGCGTGCGAAGTCGACGCGCAAAGCCCAGGTTCTCGTCCTTGGACGCGCGCTCGGCGGCGGTCATGGTGCCGAACAGGATCGACTGCACGACGATCACCGGCAGGACATACTGCGAGTAGCTCATGGAGCCGGTGTCGATGACGTTCTGCAGGATGAAGGTGAATCCGACGTAGGTGCTTACCGGCGCCAGCACAGCGATCAGCAGGTCGAAATCGCGCAGCGTCCCACGCAGCACGCGTTCGGTCAGGGTGATCAGTGAGTTCATGCGGTGATGGCCGGCTCGGTGAGGTGCATGAACACCTCATCGAGCGAGGGCTTGCGCAGCGCGATGTCGATCAGCTCGACGTCGAGCGCTTCGATACGCCGGAAGACTTCGCTGAGGGTCGACACGCCCTGGGCCGCCGGGACGGACACGGTGTTCATGTCCGGGTCGATCTCCACGTCGGCGAAATCGGTGAGTACGGCCGCGATTCGGGAGAGGTCGTCGGGGCTGACCGGGGTCACCTGGCAGTACGCGAAACCCATCAAGCTCTTCAGTTCGTCGGAAGTGCCCTTGGCCACGATCTGGCCGCCGTTGAGCACCACGATCGAATCCGACAGGACATCGGCTTCCTCGAGGTACTGGGTGGTGAGCAGCACCGTCACACCCTGCTCGGCCAGACCTGCCACCAGCGACCACACGTCGCGACGGCTGCGGGGATCCAGTCCGGTGGTGGGCTCGTCGAGGAACAACACCTTTGGAGTCACCACCAGCGACGCGGCGATGTCGATGCGCCGCCGCATACCGCCGGAGTAGGTGAATACCTGACGGTCGGCAGCCTTCCGCAGATCGAAACGCTCGATCAGCTCATCGGCGCGCTGGCGAGCTGCCTTGCGTCCCAGGCCGCGCAAGCGAGAGAACAAGACCAGGTTCTCGCGGCCGCTGATGAACACGTCGAGCGCCGCATCCTGGCCGGTCACCCCAATGCTGGCGCGTACCTGGTCGGCTTGCCTGGCAACGTCGAATCCAGCGACGAGCGCCTGGCCTGCGGTGGGGCGCAGCAAAGTGGAAAGGATGCCGACGGTAGTGGTCTTACCCGCGCCGTTGTGGCCCAGAAGTGCACAAACTGTCCCCGTGGGAACGGAGAAGCTGATGTCGTGCAACGCTCGAACTGTCCCGTACGTCTTGCCGACGCCATTTAGCTCGATCACAGATCAACGATACAGGCGGGGCTGGGGGATTCAACCGCGACGGGGGCGGGGCGCGGCTCACTACAGCAGCCGAGCGGGCACCGTCGAAGCCCGGCTACGGTAGTAGCTGCCAGGCACCCAGTTCACCCGAGATCAGATGTGAGGGACTCTTGATCAGCTTGCCCGAACCGACATCCGTGGTGGCGGCGATCCCCAACTACAACATGGGTCAATCGCTGCAGCGTTTGCTACCGCAGGTGCTCAACCAGGGCTATGACCGGGTTCTCGTCCTGGACGACGCGTCCACCGACACCAGTGTGGACGTGGTGGCAGGTTTCGGGGGAGCCGTGGAGATGGTGCGCAGCCCGGTCAATCAGGGCGCAGGCGCCAACCGCAACCAGGTACTGGGGCAGGTCGAGGACAGCGACCTCATCCACTTCATCGACGCCGACATGGATCTGGCCACCGAGCACATCGGTTCCCTGGCTCGGGACCTGTACACCCGGTACGCAGCCCAGGGCGTCGGCGCGGTGGGTGGTCTGGTCAGTCGCGCCGACGGTAGCCAGGAGCCGTTCAACTTCGGGCCCGTCTTCTCACTCAAGACGGTGATGGCGTCCGCGCCGCCGATGCTGGATCGGATCCGGGACAAGCCCCGGTTGGTGCGGGCGATCCGTCGTATCGGTGTCCCGGGCCAGCAGTACTGGCCCGACGTGTTCGAGACCCCCGTCGCGCGCCCGGCCTACTGGTTGCACGAAGGCAACATGCTGATCAACGCAGGAGTGTTCGGCGCGGTGGGCGGCTACGACACCAAGGTCCGCTACCACGAGGCCCAGGACCTCGGGATCCGGCTGGAGCGGCTAGGCGTCAAGCGTCAGTTCGATCCGCAGATCGCCGTGGTGCACCACTACATCGACGTCCGCGGCAAAAGCCGCAGCAAGCAGGAGCGGGACTCGGTGCTGTACCTGATCCGCAAACACGGCGTGGCACGTTTCCTGACCGAGCGCTGAGCCGACTCAGGCGCCGGCGGGCACTCCGTGGGCGACGTCGAGGCGGTCGAACCTGCCGCTCTCGTACAGCTGCACACAGCTGGCGCGACGGATCTTGCCGCTGGTGGTGATGGGCAGAGCTCCACGGCCCACCAGCACGATGTCTGCGGGGCTGAGTTGATGTGCCTGGGAAATCGCGGCGGTCAGCTTGCCCTTGAGCGTGCTGAGCTTCTCGCGGAGGTCTTCGTCGCCGTTCTGGTGGGTCTTCACCTCGACGATCACCACCAGCTGCTCGGCACGGTCCTTGTCGACCGAGATGGCTGCTGCCCGGCCGTTGCTGATCTCCTGGACCGTGGCTTCGATGTCGTCGGGGTAGTGGTTGACACCGCGGACGATCAGCAGGTCCTTGATGCGTCCGACGATGAACAAGTCGCCGTCGGAAATGAATCCGAGATCCCCGGTGCGCAACCAGGGGCCGGCGTCGGTGCCGTCGGTCGGTTCGGCGATGGTGGCGCCGAACACGGTCTTGGTGAGTTCGGGCTTCTGCCAGTAGCCCACGCACACGTTGTCACCGCGAACCCAGATCTCACCGACGGTGTCGTCGGGCCGTACCAGCGCGGTCTCCGGATCGACGATCCGCACCGTGGGTGACGACGGCTTGCCGTAGCCGACGAGGGGAGTGCTGTTCTCCTCGGTGCTCACAGTGGCGCGACCGGCGGAGAGTTCCTCGGGTTCGAAGGACACCACGGTCGGCGGCTTGTTGGGTCCGTCGGTGGCCACGTACAACACGGCCTCGGCCAGTCCGTAGGACGGCCGCAGCGTCTCGGGCCGCAGCTTGAACCGTGCGAAGCGTTGGGCGAAACGTTTCAGCGTGGCGTCGTGCACCCGCTCGCTGCCGCTGATGAAGGCCAGCACCTGGCTCAGGTCCATCCCGTCCAGGTCGGCGTCCGAGGTGCGTCCCGCTGCCAGTTCGAAGGCGAAGTTGGGTCCTGCGGTCAGTGCGATCGGGTGGGTGGCCAGCAGCTGCATCCAGCGGGCCGGCCGGGCTAGGAAGGCCAGCGGCGTGGTGAACACCGTCTTCCACCCGCCCATGATGGGGGCGACGACACCGAGCAGCAGCCCCATGTCGTGGTAGAAGGGCAACCAGGACACCACCGTCGTGCCCATCGGGGCGACTCCGCCGCGGTCGGAGAAGTAGGCGTTGACCTGCTGCTCGAAATTCACCGCGAGGTTGTTGTGGGTGACCATGACACCGGCCGGGGTCCGAGTCGACCCGGATGTGTACTGCAGGTACGCCACCTCGGGTCGCTGGACGTTGCGCAGTGTCGACTTGCGCCGGGACTCCAGATCCAGTTCGTCGACGGCGATGACCGTCGGCGCCGTGCCCGACCCGTCGGGTTTGGCATAACCGGCCAGTACCTCGGTCAGCGCCGATGTCGTGAGGATCGCAGTCGGCGTCGAATCCGCCAGGACCGCGCTCACCCGCTCGTCGTGTTGGCCGGCGAATGGCATCGACAGCGGAACGGCGATCACGCCGGCCTGGAGTGCGCCCAGGAATGCGACAAGGTAGTCCAGGCCCTGCGGCGCGACGATGACGGCGCGGTCGCCGGGAGCCGCGCGGATACTGAGTTCCTCGGCCATGTTCAGAGTGCGCCGGTAGAGCTCCGCCCAGGTCAGCGTCTTTTCGACGCCTTCCCACTCCTGGTCGTAGTCCATGAAGACGAATGCGATGTCGGTCGGCTGCAGGCTCGCACGTTCCCGGAGTATCGCGGGAATCGATGACGCGGTCATGGAAGCGGCGCCCCGCATTTTCGCCCGGCAAACAATCCTTGAGACATCCCCCGAGCATAGGGCCAGTCGTGCTGTCGATGCGCGATAGGGCGCTCGAAACGGCGATCCTGCGCGTCGGCCGAGGGACTCACACTGCGCGGAAACACCGGTGCCGACAGTTCATCCGACGGTGCCGTCGAGACCCACCGCCACCGCGAGACCTGCCTCGGGTCAGTGGGGTGCAAGTCTTCGCTGGGGCTCGGTCTCAGCGTTGCGCAGCGCGCGGCCAGCAAACTGTTGTCAGCGCGAGACCCGGCTGAACCACTTGGTTTTGGTGCGCCAGGAGTGGGCGGCGGCGACGGCGAAAACCGCACCGCAGGTGCAGGCGAAGAGCCACACGGCTTTGCCTGCTTCCCACTCGGCGAATGCGGGCCAGTAGGCGGTGGCGATCCGAACCGCACAGGCGATGATGCCGCTTGCGGTGGCCACCAGGTAGACGTCGGCCATCATGCGCGAGCGCGGATCCTTGCGCAGGATCAGCAGCGCTCGCCCGCCATAGCCGAGGAGGTAGATGAGCATGCCGCACAGGAGCAGCCAGTAGGTGCTGAGCCAGAAGTCGGTGGGCACCGTGAAGAAGTCGGCCCGATAGATGGACGCGCCGTTTCCGAGGGAGAACAGCACCAGGAGAACGGGGATGCACAAGGTAGCCGGGCGTTCGACGTGTTCTTTGAACACGACGTGCATCGACTTGTCGTCGTGCAGGCGACCGAGCGCGTTGTAGACGATCGCTGATGCGGCCACGATGTAGGCGTCGTGACCGATGTAGTCTTCGAGGTTCCACTTGCCGGTCAGGTTGTAGAGCCACTGCCCGACAGTTTCGGATGCCAGTGGCGTCATGAGCAGGATTGCCAGACCCTGGAGCGCGACATTGAGTGTTGCGGCGACTTCCCAGCGGCAAGACCACGTAACCCGTCGGATCCACAGACTCCACGCGATGCACGCGATGGTGATGAAGATGAGACTGGCCAGTGCCATTTACCTGACGCCTTCTAGCTGAATTCGGGTCAGCAAATTGTAGCGCTAGAGCGGTGGCGCGTCATGGCGCGGCGACAATTCCGACAACCTCGGCAGCCGATGACGAATGCCGGTGGAAGTGGGAGCCACGACGGTTGACGTGGTGGTGTCGGGAATCGTCTGCACCATCAGTGGCGACGACTCGATGTAGTTCCAGACTTCCTGGCGCGTCATCAGCCCGAATCGCACCTGGAGGTCGGGATAGTTGAGGTCGAAACGATCTGCGACGAGGCGCAGCTCTTCGGCGTTGGGGTAGTCGCTCTCTTTGAGGCGGCGATAGTACGTGCTGCTGGAGACACCCAGCGCGTCGTAGATGTTCTTGGCTTCGACATCCCCGTCCAGGAGGTAGTCGAGCAGCGCTTTGAGCTGTCTGCCGTTCTCGTCTGTACGTGGCACCAATACACCATAGACCGAATCCCGGAATTGGGCACCAGCAACCACTACTTAGACAACACACGTTTTATTGACATGGCCGTCACACTTTCGGGATGAGTCTCCCAATTCTGGGACATCCGTGTACGGTTAGCCGCATGGCCGCTCCCTTTATCACACGGCAGCCCGGGCAGGTAGTCCGCGTAGCCGACCACAGCCCTGCCGGGGTTCCCGGCCACAAGGACATCGTTGCGCTGTCGGCCCCGCTGAGCGACGTCTTCAGCGCCGAGTTCGACGGCGCTGTCGAAGGTCTCGGCATCGCCGCGGATGCATTGCTGCTCGCTGCACTCGGCCGTGCCGTCGAGCGCACGCTGGGCGCAGGGTTCGTTGCCGTCGACATCGCCGACGGAAAGTTTGCGGGTGCCACTGTCTCACTGCGTTGTGCGTCCGCTCGCGACACCGACGCCAATGAGATGCTGCTGGAGACCGAGAGCATCCTGGGGTTGAGTGGGGTGCAGGCCGCGCCGGGGTTGGCTGGTGCCGAGGTCTCGTTGTCCCCGACAGGCGTGGCGCCGGTCGAGATCACCGAGACCCGCGCTCTGCAGCTGTGCGTCTCGCGTCGCGACGAACTGGTCCAGCTGGACTGGTGGTATGACCTGCGCCGGTTCAACAGCTTCACCGTCGAGGAGCTCGCCGAGCAGTACGTCCTTGCGCTCGTGGAACTCTCCTCCGAGGCCGCGGCGCCGTTGCACAGCTGATCAGGGCGATTTGCACTGGCCCGGTAGACTTTCGGTTCGAAACACCAACGGCGTCGATCCGGCCATCACCGGGGAGCTTTCGGAAGAACGGTCGCACCGGCGCGGCTCAGTAGAACCGAACGGGCAGGCCCGTCACAGCCTGTAATGAGCGGCCACGCCCTGCGCGTGTGCAAGCGGGGTGGTACCGCGGCGCTCGCGCTCACGCGCGTCGTCGTCCCCGTGCCATGGACGGCACGCAGGACGCAGGAGACGCAGTGACAGAACATCAGGCCTACCCCAAGCCTGCCGGTGGCACCCCGAGTTTTCCGGCTCTCGAAGCCGAGGTGCTCGCCTACTGGGAGGCCGACGACACCTTCCGAGCCAGCATCGCTCACCGCGACGGCGCACCCGAGTACGTCTTCTACGACGGTCCGCCCTTCGCCAACGGGCTGCCGCACTACGGCCACCTGCTGACCGGCTACGTCAAGGACATCGTTCCCCGCTACCGCACCATGCGTGGCTACAAGGTGGAACGCCGGTTCGGTTGGGACACGCACGGTCTGCCCGCCGAACTCGAGGTGCAGCGCCAACTGGGCATCACCGACAAGGCCCAGATCGAAGAGATGGGCATCGAGAAGTTCAACGACGCCTGCCGCGCGTCGGTACTCAAGTACACCGACGAATGGCGCAATTACGTCACCCGCCAGGCCCGCTGGGTGGACTTCGACAACGACTACAAGACCCTCGATCCCAGCTTCATGGAATCGGTGATCTGGGCGTTCAAGCAGTTGTGGGACAAGGGCCTGGCCTATGAGGGCGTCCGAGTGCTGCCGTACTGCTGGAATGACGAGACGCCGTTGTCCAGCCATGAGCTGCGCATGGACGACGACGTGTACCAGAGCCGCCAGGACCCGGCGATCACCGTCGGGTTCCGGGCTTGCGACGGTCCGCTGGCCGAATCGCACCTGCTGGTGTGGACCACCACGCCGTGGACCCTGCCGTCCAATCAGGCCGTGGCCGTGAACCCCGACGTCGCCTACGTTCAGGTCGAGGGCCCCGACGGTAAGCGATACGTGCTCGCCGAGGCTCGCCTGGCCGCCTACGCCCGCGAACTGGGGGAGGAGCCAACGGTCCTCGCCACCGTCACCGGCGAGCAACTGCTCGGCACCCGCTATCTGCCGCCCTTCCCGTACTTCACCGGTACCGACAAGGCGCACAACGCTTTCCAGGTGCTGCGCGGTGATTTCGTCACCACCGAGGACGGCACCGGCATCGTGCACATGGCTCCGGCCTACGGCGAAGACGACAAGGCCACCACCGACACCGTCGGAATCATCCCGGTCACGCCCGTCGACTCCAAGGGCCGCTTCGACGTCACCGTCCCGGACTACCAGGGCCAGCACGTCTTCGAGGCCAACCCGCACATCATCCGCGACCTGAAGAACGGCACCGGATCGGCGGCCGCCAACGGTGCGGTGCTGCTGAGGCATGAGACCTACGAGCACTCCTACCCACACTGCTGGCGTTGCCGTAACCCGCTGATCTATCGCGCGGTGTCGTCGTGGTTTGTCAAGGTCACCGAGTTCCGCGACCGCATGGTCGAACTCAACCAGCAGATCACCTGGTACCCCGAGCACGTCAAGGACGGCCAGTTCGGCAAGTGGCTGCAGGGTGCGCGTGACTGGTCGATTTCCCGAAACCGCTACTGGGGCACGCCGATTCCCGTGTGGAAGTCCGACGACCCGGCCTACCCCCGCATCGACGTGTACGGCAGTCTCGACGAGCTCGAACGCGATTTCGGAGTGCGCCCGGACAATCTGCACCGGCCGTTCATCGACGAGCTGACGCGTCCGAATCCCGACGACCCGACCGGCAAGTCGACCATGCGCCGCATCGAGGACGTGCTCGATGTGTGGTTCGACTCCGGCTCCATGCCGTACGCGCAGGTGCACTACCCGTTCGAGAACGAGGATTGGTACTCCGGGAAAGACGCCCATTTCCCGGGCGATTTCATCGTCGAATACATCGGGCAGACCCGTGGCTGGTTCTACACGCTGCACGTGCTGGCCACCGCGCTGTTCGACAAGCCGGCGTTCAAGACCTGTGTCAGCCACGGCATCGTGCTGGGCAACGACGGTCAGAAGATGAGCAAGTCACTGCGTAACTACCCGGATGTCTCCGAGGTGTTCGACCGCGACGGCTCCGACGCCATGCGCTGGTTCCTGATGGCCTCGCCGATCCTGCGCGGCGGTAACCTCATCGTCACCGAGCAGGGTATTCGCGAGGGCGTGCGGCAGGTGCTGCTGCCGCTGTGGAACGCCTACAGCTTCCTGACGCTGTACGCCCCGAAAGTCGGTACCTGGCGCACGGATTCGACGCACGTGCTGGACCGCTACATCCTGGCCAAGCTCGCCGAACTGCGTGACGGGCTCACCCCGGCACTGGACACCTGCGACATCTCGGGGGCGTGTGAGCAGCTGCGGCAGTTCACCGAGGCACTCACCAACTGGTATGTGCGGCGCTCGCGTAGCCGGTTCTGGGAAGAGGACGCCGACGCGATCGACACCCTGCACACCGTTCTGGAGGTCACCTCGCGGCTGGCGGCGCCGCTGCTGCCGCTGGCCACCGAGAAGATCTGGCAGGGCCTGACCGGCGGACGCTCGGTGCATCTGACCGACTGGCCCGCCGCCGATCTACTGCCGCACGACTCTCGCCTGGTCGCGGCGATGGACCAGGTGCGTCAGGTGGCCTCGGTCGGCTCGTCGCTGCGCAAGGCCAAGAAACTGCGGGTACGGCTGCCGTTGCCCAAACTGACTGTCGCGGTGGAAGATCCGGCTCAGCTGGCACCGTTCACCGATCTGATCGCCGATGAGCTGAACGTCAAGGCCGTGGAGCTCACCGATGACATCGCCGCTTTCGGGCGGTTCGAGTTGGCCGTCAACGCCCGCGTCGCGGGACCGCGCATCGGCAAGGACGTGCAGGCCGCCATCAAGGCTGTCAAAGCCGGTGAGGGAGTGGTGAATTCGGACGGCACGCTGACGGCCGGGCCCACCACGTTGTTGCCCGAGGAGTACACCTCCAAACTGGTGGCCGCCGACCCGGAGTTCACCGCGGCGCTGCCCGACGGTGCGGGCTTGGTGGTGCTGGACGGCAACGTCACCCCCGAGTTGGAGGCCGAGGGCTGGGCTCGGGATCTCATCCGTGAGCTCCAAGAATTCCGTCGTAGGGGTGATCTCGAAGTGGGGGACCGCGTCCTTTTGACCCTCACCGTGCCTGAGCTGCCGCAGGCTTGGGACTCGGCCTTTGAAACGCTGATGAGCAACGAGCTTCTGGCTCTGGAGTTCGCCATCGTGGAGGACGCACGTACACGGCTGAGCGAGCAGGATTCCGCTGAGCTGGATTCCGGCAACGGCTCGGTTAGCCGTGACGGCGACGTGCTGACTGGCCGGGTGGGCCGTGGCTACCCGGTCCGGATGGAGAAGGCGAAGGTCTGACCGGCGCGAAGTCAGCCGTCGATCACGCGGGCACTGCTGCCGGCGTAGGCCACGACGTCGCCGGGGCGCAGTTGGCGACCCCGGCGACGCTCGACTTCGCCATTGACGCTCACCAGCCCGTCGGCGATCACTGCCTTGGCGTCGGCGCCCGAATCGATCAGCCCTGCGGCCTGCAGGAACTGACCGAGCCGGATGACGCCGATGATGGGGACCTCGCCTGCACTCACCGGGTCAGGGTACTAATTCAGGCGGGGGTCGATCAGATACTTGCTGCCCACGCCCTTGGCCATGTCCTCGAGGCTGTCGATCAGCTGGTCCAGTGGACGCACCTCGGTGATCAGGTCCTCGCCGTTGAGCTGGCCGGTCTCGATGAGCCGCAGCGCCCGTTCGACGTACAGCGGTTCGTGGTGGAACACGCCGGTGACGGTGTACTCGAAGTAGTGCATGTCATTGGCGTTGAGCTTGAACTCGGCGCCCACCGGCGGGCCACCGAACATCACGGCCTTGCCGCCGGGGCGCAGGCACTTGGCGGTCTGCTCCCAGACCTGGGGCAGTCCGACGGCCTCGATGGCCACGTCGGCACCCTTGCCGTACGGGGTGAGCGCACGCACGGCGGCGGCTACCTCGTCGATGCCGGGGTGGGTGGAGATGTCGATGATCTCCTTGGCGCCCATCTTCTTGGCGGCCTCGAGTCGGAACGGCGACTGGTCGACGGCGATGACGTGCGCGCCGCGCAGGGTCGCGAGTCGGATGAACATCTGGCCGATCGGACCGGCGCCGTTGACGGCGACGACGTCACCGAGTTCGATTCCGCTGACGTACATTCCGTGCACCACGGTGGCCAGTGGTTCCAGCGGGGCGACTGAGGCGAACGAGGTGGTGTCCGCTATCTGATAGGTATTGCGCCGCACGATGGCCGCGGGAATCACGACTTCCTGGGCGAAGGCGCCGTTGAGGAACTCGAGGTTCTCGCAGAGGCTCAGCCGGCCTGCCTTGCACGCCCAGCAGCCCCCGCAGGGTGCGGTGTTGGCGGCTACCACTCGCATGCCGGGTTCGAAGTCGGTGACGCCGGCGCCCACGCGGGTGACCACGCCGGCGAACTCGTGGCCGAACGGCGCCGGGAAGCTCTTGAACAGTTTGTGGTGTCCGCGGCGGTAGGCCTTGAGGTCGGTGCCGCAGGTGGCGGCGGCGTGCACCTCGACGACGACTTCACCGGCTTCGGGGTTGCGGGTGGGGACGTCCTCGATCCGCAGGTCGCCGGGGCCGTAGAAGACGGCTGCGCGCATTGGTGTTCTCCCTGTGTCATCAGCGCAGCGGCCTGCACTGCTCATGTCAAAAATAACATTATCGGTGTTTGATTTAACTTATTGGATCATGCCATCCCAGCGTCAATTCGCGCCCGGTGCCACGGTGACGCTGCCGTGTTGCTGGCGCAGCCCGTCGATCGTGGACTCCGGCGTCGCGGAATCGACCACGATGTGGTCGAAGTCGGACAGCGCACACAGTTTGAACAGTGCACGCCGCTCGAACTTGGTGTGGTCGACCACCAGCACCCGGGACTCGGCCGCCGCGATCAGCGCCCGCTTCACCGAAATGGTGTCCTGACGCTGGTGATAGCAGGCGTTGCCCGTCACTGCCGAGGTCGACATGATCAGCACGTCGGCATGCAGAGCCGCGATGGAGTCCAGCGTCATCTGCCCCATGAATGCGTTGCACCAGGCGCGGAACTCGCCGCCGAGCTGGACGAGTTCCACCTCCTCGGCGGCCACCAGGCCGTTGATGACGCTGAGGCTGTTGCTGGCCACGGTCAGTGGAGCCTTGGTGGTCAGCATGTCCAGCAGCGGTAGCACAGTGGTCGAATCATCCAGCATCACGGTGTGGCCAGGCTGGATGAACTCCAGCGCCGCCGACGCGAGTGCGCGTTTCTCGTCGCGTTGCTGGCTGCGCCGGTAAGCATCATTGGATTCCACGGTGCTCGACGGCAGGGCCGTGGCGACGCCGCGGGACTTCCGCAGGACGTTCTGGGTTTCGAGCCGGTCGAGATCACGGTGAATGGTCATCACGCTGACGTCGAACATCCGCGCCAGGTCCTCGATGGCAACGGACCCTGCTGCCATCACGGCCTCGGTGACAAGGCGGTGGCGCTCCTCCTGGCGCGCTGCCGCCTTGCCGTTCTGACCCGGGCTGTTCATGACTTTCCTCCCGACCGGCTCGACTGCCGTCCGACTCTAGATCTTTGTGGCCGGGCCCCCCACCCGGCTCCTTCGTCGCCGCCTCGTCGACCCGGCTAGTTCTCGTTGGCCATGTCGCCGGTTTCGATGTTCTTGTCGATCACCTCGGGTAGCCGGTCCAGCAGCGCCTGCCGGTCGGTGACGACGTTCTTGAGCACCTCGTCGATGTTGCTCGAGTCCACCGGGGGCATGGTGTAGATGAACTCCCGCGACATGTCCTCACCGTCGGCCACCCGCTTGGCCACCGCCAGGCCGTCGGCCAGTTCGATGGTGCCGTGCTGCAACGACGTGCCGATGAAGTCGCCGGACTTGACGGCGTTGAGGCCGTCCTCGATACCGTCGATGCCGACGATCGGGATGTTGAGGCCGGATTCCTTGATGGCCTGCAGCGCGCCGAGGCCCATGTCGTCGTTCTGGGCGACGATGCCGTCGATCTCGGGGCCGAATGCGGTGATCCAGTTGCGCATCTTGTTCACCGCGATGTCGCGCGTGTTGTCGCCGGTGTCCATCGCCAGCACGTTGATGCCGGGGTTGGCTGCCAGGACTTCCTTGTTGCCTGCGGTGCGGTCGATTTCGTACGACGAGCCGAGTTTGGTCTGCAGGATCACGATGTTGCCCTGGCCGCCGAGGTGTTCGACCATCTGTTCCATCTGCTGCTTGCCGGCCGCGACGTCATCGGGCAGCACGGTGGCCGCCAGGCCGCTGCTGTCGGACAGCGCGGCGTTGACGGCCAGCACCGGGACGCCCGCGTTGTTGGCCGAGGTGATCTGCGGTCCCAGCGAGTCCGCCTGCACCGGAACGATGATGATGGCGTCGACACCCTGGTTGATGTACTGATCCACCTGGTCGGCCTGCGTGGCGACGTCGCCGCCTGCGGACTTCCACACCAGTTCGATGTCGTTGGCCGCGGCGTAGGTCTCCATCCCTGACTGGCCCGCGGTGATGAACGAACTCATGTCGTAGACCGTCACGCCGATGGTCTTGCGGTCGCTGTCGGCGCTGGTGTCACCCGCCCCGCAGGCGGTCAGTGCCATGGTCACGACTGCGGTGCCGGCCAGTGCCGCGAGCTTCACCGATCGCGTCTTCAAAAGTGTCATCTCTTCCCTTCGCGACTGAGCATCTTCACATTGTGATGTGAGAAATCACATGCTAGCCGTGATTTATATCAAGTCAAGATCGCCCTGTGGTCACGGTCACGCGGGCTTGGGTTGTCCGTAGGTGCCGAACTTCGCGACCACCAGATCCAGCTCCTCGGGGCTGATCTCGCGCGGGGTGCCCACCGCGGAGGCGCGCAGCCACACGTCGCACAGCCACTCCAGCTGGCTCACTTTGTCGAAGGCGTGTCCCAGTGAGTGGGAGAACGCGATGGTGCCGTGGTTGGCCAAGATGGTGGCGCTGCGCTCGTGCAGGGCGGCCGCCATGGCGTCGGCCAGTTCGGGGGTGCCGTAGGTGCGGTAGGGCGCCACCTTCACCTGGCCGCCGAACATGGCCAGCTGGTAGTGCACCAGCGGAACCGCGTCACGCAGCAGCGAAAGGGCCGTCGCCGCAGCCGAATGTGTGTGCACAACGGCGGTGGCGTCGAAGTCGGAGTAGCAGCGCAGATGCATCGGCAGCTCGCTGGTGGGCTTGAGCTCGCCGTCTACGACGGTGCCGTCGAGTCGCACCACGGGGACGTCTTCGGGGCGCATGGTGGCGTAGTCGACGCCCGAGGGTGTCACCGCGATCAGGTCGTCCACCCGCAGTGAGATGTTGCCGGAGGTGCCCACCACCAGTCCGTCGGAGGTCAGTCGGTTGGCGTACTTGACCACCTCGGCGCGGGCCGAGTCTAGGTTGGTTACAGCGGGTGTCACGGTGGGGCCTTTCGTCGAGAGACAACGGGCCGCGGCGTGCGGCTCCGTGGAGATGTCTGGGCACTTATCTAACACAATGCATGTTATAACTAACACTGTTGCATGGGTCACTCTGTCAAACTGTCACGAGGAGGAGCGCGCCGATGGCCGATCGCGATCTGGTGCTGGCTGTCGACTGTTCGACCAGCGGCGCCAAAGCGGTGGTGTTCGGACCCGACGGCCGCTCACTGAGCTCGGGCCGGGCCACGTTCACCATGGCCAAGACTCCGGAGGGCCGCCACGAGCAGAACGCCCATGACTGGTGGCGCACCACCAGCTCGGTCATCAGCCAGGCCATGGCGAGCGTCGAACCCAGCCGGGTGGCCGCGGTGACCGTCACCCACCAGCGTGAGACGTTCGTCTGCGTCGACGCCCACGGCGAGCCGCTGCGACCGGCGATCGTGTGGGCCGACAACCGGTCCATCCCGCAGGTCGAGGAGTTGGGCTCCGATGAAACCCACCGGATCTCCGGTCGTGTCCCGGACATCACTCCGGCCATCTTCAAGCTGGCCTGGCTCAAGGAACACGAATCCGACATGCTCCGCTCGGCGACGTGCATCGCCGACGTGGCCGCCTACCTGCATTGGCGGCTGACCGGGCGGTGGGTGACCAGCGCCTCCAGCGGCGACTCGCTGGGCCTGATGGACCTGGCATCACGGGAGTGGTCGCCGACGCTGTGTGAGATCGCCGGTGTCGACATCGCCCAACTCCCGGAGATCGCCACCCCCGGCACGGTCATCGGCGCCGTCGAGGGCGCCGTCGCCGAACAGTTGGGCCTGACACCGGGGACTCCGGTGATCGCCGCCGCCGGCGACGGCCAGTGCGCAGCCCTGGGCACCGGTGTCTCCGATGCCGACACCATGTACCTCAATGTCGGTACCGCGCTGGTCGCCGGCTACGTCTCCCCGGAGTACCGCTGGTCACGCAAGTACCGCACGGTGCTCGACGGCGCCGGACAGGGATTCCTGCTCGAGGCGTTCACGCTCTCGGGCGCTTACCTCATCACATGGTTCGTCGACACCTTCGCGCCGGCGTTGTTGGCCCAGGGGGCTGACCCGTCCTGTGCGGCGCGGGAGAAGGACCTCGAGGCGGGTGCGCTGTCGGTGCCGCCGGGCAGCGACGGCCTGTTCACCGTTCCGTACTGGAACGGCTCGCAGACCCCGTACTGGGAGGGCAATGCCCGAGGAACCGTCCTCGGCTGGTCGGGCATCCACACCGGCGCCCACTTCTACCGCTCGATCCTGGAGGGGTCTGCCTTCGAGGTGCGCCTGCAGGTCGAAGGCATGGTGGCGGACACCGGCATACCGGTGCGGCGGTTCCTGGCCACCGGTGGTGGCTCCCGCAGCCCGTTGTGGTCGCAGATCATCGCCGACGTCACCGGCATGCAGGTCGACATCTGCGCCGAATCGGAGACCACCGCCCTGGGCGCGGCCATGATGGCCAGCTGTGCGGCGGGCATCCACACCGACCTGCGGGCCGCCGCCGCCGCGATGACGCGCACCGTCAAATCCATCGCCCCGCAGCCCGAGGTGTCCCAGCAGTACGACGAGCTCTACAAGCGCTACTTGACCATCTATCCGACTGTCCGGGAGATCTGTCAGCGTTGACGTCGGTGTGCGCGCCTACGATCATCACTCGTGAGTGACAGGTGGGTGCTGCACCTGGACATGGACGCGTTCTTCGCCTCCGTCGAGCAACTCACCCGACCCACCCTGCAGGGTCGTCCCGTGCTGGTCGGCGGGCTGGGCGGGCGGGGTGTGGTGGCGGGCGCCAGTTACGAGGCCCGGGTGTTCGGCGCCCGGTCGGCGATGCCGATGCACCAGGCGCGGCGCCTGGTCGGATCCCACGCCGTGGTGCTGCCGCCCCGCGGTGTGGTCTACGGACTGGCCAGCAGGCGGGTGTTCCAGACCATCCGTGCAGTGGTCCCGGTTCTGGAACAGTTGTCCTTCGATGAGGCGTTCGGCGAGCCGGTCGAGCTGGCCGGTGCTACTGCCGCCGACGTCGACGCCTTCTGTGAGCAGCTGCGCACCCGGGTGCGCGAGGAAACCGGCCTGGTGGCGTCGGTGGGCGCCGGCTCGGGAAAACAGATCGCCAAGATCGCCTCCGGACTGGCCAAACCCGACGGCATCCGGGTGGTGCGCCGCGACGAGGAACCCCTGCTGCTCGACGGGTTACCGGTGCGACGGCTGTGGGGAATCGGCCCGGTGGCCGAGGACAAACTGCACCGCCTCGGCATCGAGACCGTCGGGCAGTTCGCGGCGCTTGCCGAGTCGGAGGTGGCCAGCATCCTGGGCGCCACCGTCGGTCCGGCGCTGCACCGGCTGGCCCGCGGTATCGATGACCGGCCGGTCGCGGAGCGGGCCGAGGCCAAACAGATCAGCGCCGAGTCCACCTTCGCCGCCGACCTCACCACCCTCGAGCAGCTGCGGGAGGCGGCCGGGCCCATCGCCGAGCATGCCCACAAGCGGTTGCTGCGGGACGGCCGCGGCGCCCGGACGGTCACGGTCAAGCTGAAGAAGTCGGATATGTCCACGCTCACCCGCTCGGCCACCCTGCCGTACGCCACCGCCGAGGCGTCCACGCTGGCCGCCACCGCTCGCAAGCTGCTTCTCGATCCAGTTGAGATAGGTCCGGTCCGGCTGCTCGGGGTGGGCTTCTCCGGCTTGTCCGACGTCCGCCAGGAGTCGCTGTTCCCGGATCTGGATCAAGGGCAGCCGCAGGAGATCACGGTCGGGGAGGCGGCCCGGGTTCCGGTGGCCAGCCCCGACATCGGCGGATGGCGCATCGGCGACGACGTTCGCCACACCGAATGGGGACACGGCTGGATTCAGGGCGCGGGCCACGGGGTGATGACGATCCGGTTCGAGACCCGCGCCGGCGGCCCCGGAATCGCGCGGACGTTTCCCGTCGACACCGCCGACATCACCCGCGCCAATCCTGTCGACAGCCTGGACTGGCCAGATTTCGTCGACGATCTGGAGAGCTCAGCCGAGCCGGGCGACGATCTCGGCGGGCGGTAGTCCCGCAGCCAGTGCGGCCATCAGCAGCACCCGGGCCTGCGGTGGGCGCAGTCTGGGCACCACCAGGGCTCCGGCGTCCACCAGCGCTGCGCCGGGTCCGTACCCGGGACTGACCCGTCCGCCCGGCACCCGGGTGGACACCAGCACCGTCACCCCGGCGGCGCAGTGCCTGGCCACCCCATCGATCACGGCGGCGCCGGCGTTGCCCGAGCCCAGCGCCTCCAGTACCAGCCCCCGCGCTCCCGCTGCCACGAAAGCGTCCATTGCCACTGCGTCGGCGCCGGCGTACACCGGCACCACATCCACCCGGGGCGACCTCGATGCGCGCAACCTGCCCACAAACGCGCGCTCTTTCTCACCGACCTGCACTCCGTCGGCCGACACGGTGCCCACCAGCGGGCCGGTGAACCCACTGAGATCCGCGGTGGCAACCTTCTGTAAACCCAAAGGGTGCAACACTTTTCCGGCGAAACAGACAGTCACTCCGGCAACGGTCGGGCTGCTGGCCACCGCCAGGGCGTCCCGAAGGTTGCCCGGCCCGTCGGCGTCGGGGGCATCGGAACTGCGTTGGGCACCGGTCAACACCACCGGGACCGGGCCGTCATACGTCAGCTCCAGCCACAGCGCCGTCTCCTCCATGGTGTCGGTGCCGTGGGTGATCACCACCCCGTCCGCGCCTCCGGCCACCGCGGCGGTCACCGCGTCCGACATCACATCCCAGTCGCTGGGGCCCAGCATCGAGCTGTCCACCGACATCAGCTCGACGGTGTCGACGGCAATCGTGGGCGACACCGAGGTCAACAGGTCGCTGCCGCTGCGGGTGGGCCGCTTGACTCCGTCGGTATCGGTGCTGGTGGCAATCGTGCCACCGGTGGCGATCACGATCAGGCGCGGCATGCGCCGATCATGCCTGATGATGGCGGCTGCTGCGGTTAGGGGATGATGGTCGGGTGACTGACGAAACATCCGGCCCTTCGGATGCGGGGGCACGTTCTTCCGAGGACACCGCCACCGATGCCGGGCCCAGCGAGCCCGTCGAGCAGCCCGCAGTGCAGGAGCCGAAGCCCCGGAAGCGCCTCAAACTGCTGTTGTCGGTGGCTGCCGTGGTGTGGGTGCTCGACATCGTCACCAAGGTGGCCGCAGTGCACTACCTGACTCCCGGTCAGCCCGTGTCGATCATCGGGGACACGGTGACCTGGACTCTGGTGCGCAACTCGGGGGCCGCGTTCTCCATGGCCACCGGATACACCTGGGTGCTGACGCTGGTGGCCACCGGTGTGGTGATCGGCATCATCTGGATGGGCCGGCGGCTGGTATCGCCCTGGTGGGCACTGGGGTTGGGAATGATCCTGGGCGGCGCGCTGGGCAACCTGGTGGACCGGTTCTTCCGCTCGCCCGGCCCGCTGCGCGGCCACGTCGTCGATTTCCTGTCCGTGGGTTGGTGGCCGGTGTTCAACGTCGCCGATCCGGCCGTGGTGGGTGGTGCCATCCTGCTGGTGGTGCTGTCGCTGTTCGGCTTCGACTTCGATACCGTCGGCCGCCGCAAGCCCGAGCCCCAACCCGAGCCGCAGACATGACCGAACGCTCGATGCCCGTCCCGGAGGGGTTGGCAGGCATGCGCGTTGACGCGGGCCTGGCGCGGCTGCTCGGCCTGTCCCGCACCGCCGCGGCTGAGATCGCCGAGGGTGGCGGCGTGGTGCTCGACGGCGCCACCGCAGCCAAGTCGGACAAATTGAGCGCGGGTGCCTGGCTGGAAGTCAGCCTGCCCGCGGCGCCACCGCCGGTGGAGAACGTGCCCGAGGAGATCGAGGGCATGACCATCCTCTACTCCGATGACGACATCGTCGCCGTCGACAAACCCCCGGGGGTGGCCGCGCACGCGACCGTCGGCTGGCACGGGCCCACCGTGTTGGGCGGACTGGCCGCGGCGGGGTTCCGTATCAGCACGTCGGGCATCCACGAACGGCAGGGCATCGTGCATCGCCTCGACGTCGGCACCTCGGGTGTCATGGTGGTGGCGCTTTCGGAGCGGGCCTACACCGTGTTGAAGCGGGCGTTCAAGGAGCGCACCGTCGACAAGCGGTATCACGCTCTGGTGCAGGGGCACCCTGATCCGTCCAGCGGCACCATCGATGCGCCCATCGGGCGCCACCGTGGCCACGACTGGAAGTTCGCCGTTGTCGAAGACGGCAGGCACAGCATCACCCACTACGACACGATCGAGGCGTTCCAGGCCGCCAGCCTGCTCGACGTGCATCTCGAGACCGGGCGCACCCACCAGATCCGTGTGCACTTCTCGGCGCTGCATCACCCCTGCTGTGGTGACCTGACCTACGGCGCCGACCCCACCATCGCCAAACGTCTTGGGCTGCAAAGGCAATGGTTGCACGCCAGGTCGCTGGGCTTCATCCACCCGGCTGACGGGCGTCGGGTCGAGATCACCAGCCCGTATCCCGCCGACCTGCAACACGCACTCGACGTCTTGGCTGCGCACTAGTGCGCGGTTCCCCGTCGACGGGGCTGCTGTACGGACTGGGCGCTTACGGTGCCTGGGGGTTGTTCCCGGCCTTCTTCCCGCTGCTGCAGCCCGCCGGAGCGTTCGAGATTCTCGCCCAGCGCATCGTCTGGACGTTGCTGTTCATGGTGATCGTGCTTGCGGTGGTTCGCCGGCTCGGTGACCTGCGCCGGATCAGCGGCCGGACGTGGCTGCTGTTGGTGCTGGCGTCGGTGCTGATCTCGGGGAACTGGCTGACCTACATCTACGCCGTCAACAACGGGCATGTGGTGGACGCCGCGCTGGGTTACTTCATCAACCCGCTGGTGAGCGTCGCTCTGGGGGTCGTCCTCTTCCGGGAGAAGCTCAACAAGGCGCAGTTGTGTGCGTTGGCCATCGCCGTCGTCGCGGTCGTCACCCTGGCTGTGCAGTTCGGCGCGCCACCGTGGATCGCGTTGGTGCTGGCGTTCACCTTCGGTCTCTACGGCGCCGTGAAGAAGGTGGTGCCCACCGATCCGCGCGTCAGCGTCGGCGTGGAGGCGGCCGTCGTGGCTCCCGCGGCGTTCGTCTACCTGCTGGTGATCGAGTCGGCGGGCCTCGGTCACTTCCTGGGCTCCGGTGCCGGGCACGTCGCGCTGACCATCGCCTCCGGCGCGCTCACGGCGATTCCGCTGCTGTTCTTCGCCGCCGCGGCGCAGCGCCTGTCGTTGGTCACCCTCGGTCTTCTCATGTACGTGACGCCGATCATGCAGATGTCGTGGGGGATCCTGGTCGGCCACGAGCCCATGCCGCCGGCCCGCTGGGCGGGCTTCGCCCTGATCTGGCTGGCGCTGGCGGTGTTCAGTACCGACGCGATCCTGCGGGCCAGGAGGGGCAGGAATCCGCCGCTCGGACGTGATACACAACTGGGGTGATGGACGAGCGGGCCCGCGCGGCGGCCAACCGGCGGAAGAAGGTCTGGATCGCGGTCATCGCATTGCTGGGCAGTGTCGCAGTCGTGGTACCGCTGGCCGCGTCGCTGCTGATGCAGGTGTTCAGCTCGGACGCGGCTTCCGAACAGGGCGGCCAGACACCGACATCCACGGCGCCGCCGGTGTACACCATCAAACCGCTGTCGGTGCGCCCGGTCATCGCCGTGGAGGGTGTACTGCCGGAGAATTGTCCGCCGCCGGGCCCCTCGGACCCCGCTGTCGAGGTGCGCTTCTGTGACTTCACCCGCACCGCCCTGTACACGCTCGGCCCGCAGGGGGTGGCCCTGCAGCTGGTCCGGGTGAACTCGCTGCTGTCGCCGATCACGAACGGCTACATCGTCCAGGTGGCGATGAACAGCGAGTCGGCGTCGGCGTTCGCCGACTACACCACCACGCAGGTCGGTAAGCAGATCGCCTTCGTCCGCGCGTCCACCGTGGTGTCCGCGCCGCAGATCTCCGAGGCCATCGTCGGGGACCTGTTGCAACTGTCCGGCAATCTCACCGAACAGCAGTCCGACGAGATGGCGCGGCTGCTCCAAGACGAAAGCTGACGCCGCGCGCGACACGTCCCCCCGACACGCCCGGCGGTGTCGGTGCCCGGCTCTAGACTGGGCGGCCTATGGGTACCAATGACTCCTTCGTGCATCTGCACAACCACACCGAATACTCGATGCTCGACGGTGCCGCGAAGGTCAAACCCATGCTCGCCGAGGCGCAGCGCCTCGAGATGCCCGCCATCGGCATGACCGACCACGGAAACATGTTCGGCGCCAGTGAGTTCTACAACGCCGCCACCTCGGTCGGCATCAAACCGATCATCGGTATCGAGGCCTACATCGCCCCGGCGTCGCGCTTCGAGACCAAGCGGGTGCTCTGGGGTGACCCGAGCCAGAAGTCCGACGACGTCTCCGGCAGCGGTTCCTACACCCACATGACGATGGTCGCGGAGAACGCCACCGGTCTGCGCAACCTGTTCAAGCTGTCGTCGCTGGCGTCCTTCGAGGGCCAGCTGGGCAAGTGGTCGCGCATGGACGCCGAGATCATCGCCGAGCACGCCGAGGGCATCATCGCCACCACCGGCTGTCCGTCGGGGGAGGTGCAGACCCGGCTGCGCCTCGGCCACGTCGACGAAGCCATTGCCGCGGCCGCCAAATGGCAGGAGATCTTCGGCAAGGAGAACTTCTTCCTGGAGTTGATGGACCATGGCTTGGACATCGAGCGCCGGGTCCGCGAGGGGCTGCTGGAGGTCGGTAAAAAACTCGGCATCCGGCCGCTGGCCACCAACGACTGCCACTACGTCACCCGCGACGCCTCCCAGAACCACGAGGCGCTGCTGTGCATCCAGACCGGCAAGACCCTCTCGGATCCCAACCGGTTCAAGTTCGACGGCGACGGCTACTACCTGAAGTCCGCGGCCGAGATGCGGGCGCTGTGGGATACCCAGGTGCCCGGCGCGTGTGACTCCACGCTGCTGATCGCCGAGCGGGTGCAGCCGTACACCGACGTGTGGACACCCAAGGACCGGATGCCGATCTTCCCGGTGCCCGAAGGCCACGATCAGGGGTCCTGGCTCACCCACGAGGTGATGACCGGCCTGGCGGAACGCCGGTTCCCGGGCCAGGAAGTGCCGCAGGAGTACATCGACCGGGCCAATTACGAGATCAAGGTCATCTGCGACAAGGGTTTTCCGGCGTACTTCCTGATCGTCGCCGACTTGATCAACTACGCGCGTTCGGTCGGCATCCGGGTGGGTCCGGGCCGTGGTTCGGCCGCCGGTTCGCTGGTGGCCTACGCCATGGGCATCACCAACATCGACCCCATTCCGCACGGTCTGCTGTTCGAGCGGTTCCTCAACCCGGAACGTCCGTCGGCGCCCGATATCGACATCGACTTCGACGACCGTCGCCGCGGTGAGATGCTGCGCTATGCCGCCAACAAGTGGGGCAGTGACAGGGTGGCCCAGGTCATCACCTTCGGTACCATCAAAACCAAAGCGGCGCTGAAGGATTCGGCCCGTGTGCACTACGGGCAGCCCGGCTTCGCCATCGCCGACCGCATCACCAAAGCGCTGCCGCCGCCCATCATGGCCAAGGACATCCCGGTCTCGGGCATCACCGATCCCAGCCACGAGCGCTACAAAGAGGCCGCCGAGGTCCGCGCGCTGATCGACACCGACCCCGACGTGCGCACCATCTACGAGACCGCGCGCGGGCTGGAGGGCCTGGTCCGCAACGCCGGTGTGCACGCCTGCGCGGTGATCATGAGCTCTGAACCGCTGATCGACGCCATCCCGCTATGGCGCCGGCCGCAGGACGGTGCGGTCATCACCGGTTGGGACTACCCGTCGTGTGAGGCCATCGGCCTGCTGAAGATGGACTTCCTCGGGCTGCGCAACCTGACGATCATCGGTGACGCCATCGAGAACATCAAGGCCAACCGCGGTATCGATCTCGATCTGGAAACCCTGGCGCTCGACGACCAGAAGGCCTACGAACTGCTGGGGCGCGGTGACACCTTGGGCGTGTTCCAGCTCGACGGCAGCGCCATGCGGGACCTGCTGCGGCGCATGCAGCCCACCGAGTTCAACGACATCGTGGCCGTGCTGGCGCTGTACCGCCCGGGCCCCATGGGCATGAACGCCCACAACGACTACGCCGACCGCAAGAACGGCCGCCAGGCCATCAAGCCCATCCACCCGGAGCTGGAAGAACCGCTCAAGGACATCCTGGCCGAGACCTACGGCCTGATCGTCTACCAAGAGCAGATCATGTTCATCGCCCAGAAGGTCGCCTCGTACTCCATGGGCAAGGCCGATGCGCTGCGCAAGGCCATGGGCAAGAAGAAGCTCGAGGTCCTCGAAGCCGAGTACAAGGGCTTCAAAGAGGGCATGACCAACAACGGTTTCTCCGAGGCCGCGGTCAAAGCGTTGTGGGACACCATCCTTCCGTTCGCCGGGTACGCGTTCAACAAGTCGCACGCCGCCGGCTACGGTCTGGTGTCCTACTGGACGGCCTACCTCAAGGCGAACTTCCCCGGTGAGTACATGGCCGGGCTGCTCACCTCGGTCGGCGACGACAAGGACAAGGCCGCCATCTACCTGGCCGACTGCCGACGCCTGGGCATCACGGTGCTGCCGCCGGACGTCAACGAGTCGGTGCAGAACTTCGCCTCCGTCGGTGACGACATCCGTTTCGGGCTCGGCGCGGTACGCAACGTCGGCGCCAATGTGGTTGCCTCGCTGGTGAACACACGCAAGGAGCGGGGCAACTTCACCGACTTCTCGGACTACCTGAACAAGATCGACATCGCCGCCTGCAACAAGAAGGTGACGGAGTCGTTGATCAAGGCCGGTGCCTTCGATTCCCTGAAGCATCCCCGCAAGGGCCTGTTCCTGGTGCACACCGACGCGGTCGACTCGGTACTGGGCACCAAGAAGGCCGAGGCCATGGGCCAGTTCGACCTGTTCGGCGGGGGAGACGACGACGGCGGTACCGACGCGGTCTTCACCATCCGAGTGCCCGACGAGGAGTGGGAGGACAAGCACAAACTCGCGCTCGAGCGCGAGATGCTCGGCCTCTACGTGTCGGGGCATCCGCTCAACGGCATCGCGCATCTGCTGGCGGCGCAGGTCGACACCCAGATCCCGGCCATCCTGGAAGGGGCGATCCCCAACGACACCCAGGTGCGCATCGGCGGCATCCTGGCGTCGGTCAACCGGCGCGTCAACAAGAACGGCCTGCCGTGGGCCTCGGCGCAAATCGAGGACCTCGCCGGTGGTGTCGAAGTGCTGTTCTTCCCGCAGACGTACTCGGCGTTCGGTGCCAATATCGCCGACGACGCGGTGGTGCTGGTGGGCGCCAAGGTCGCGATTCGTGATGACCGTATCTCGCTGATCGCCAATGAACTTGTGGTGCCGGACTTCTCGAGCGCCCAGTCGGACCGCCCGCTGGCAGTCAGCCTGCCCACCCGGCAGTGCACCATCGACAAGGTGAGCGCTCTCAAACAGGTGTTGTCGCGGCATCCCGGCACCTCGCAGGTGCATCTGCGGCTGATCAGCGGTGAGCGCATCACCACCTTGGAGCTGGACCAGTCGTTGCGCGTGACGATGTCCTCGGCCCTGATGGGTGATCTCAAGGCGTTGCTGGGGCCGGGTTGCCTAGGCGGCTAGGCTGCCCGGGGCGTACCGGATACAGCCTCTCTGCCTACCGCCCGCGGTATGGCACTATCCTGCTCTTGGGCGGGGGAGGTCTGGTGCTGGGTAGTCCATCCTGACAGGGGGCGCGATGAATCGGGAGACACCCTTGGTGTCGTATCTCGGTTGGCATCACAAGGGCAACATCGGCGATGACGCCATATACGACGCCGTGAGGTTACAGCTGGCCGAAGCCGAGTTCGTCGATATGCCACGTTTTCCGAGCGAGATGATCAGGTCCACCACCACCGGACTCAGCAAATCTCTTCGGCGAAGCGTGCATGTCCTGGGCGGCGGTACGTTGGTGGGAAGGCGTCACTGGCGTCGCTTGGCGGGCCGTGCAGTGAGGATCACCTCAAAACAAGGTAGCTACGCGGTCGGAATCGGCGTAGAAGATCCCGCTTTCCAGGGGCGCAGAAGCGGTTCCGGCAATGACGAGTTGAAGCGATGGGCATCGCTGCTGGGCAAGTTCAACCGTGTTTCGGTACGTGGTCCGCGTAGTGCCGAGTTGCTTGCAGATATCGGATTCGACGCTGAAGTGGTTGGTGATCCCGCGCTATTGCTGCCTCGGCCCGCGGTGTCCGCTGAAGAGGGACTCATCGGTGTGAACCTGGGTTTCGGTGACGACCTTTGGGGGCACGACCCAGAAGCACTGGTCAGCGAATTGACGGCAGCGGTGGACGTTTTGGCGCTAAAGGGTTTTCGGTTCGTCGGAATTCTCATGAACCCCAGCGACGCCAAGTGGACACGAGCCGCTTTGCAGAACGTCGGTGCCGATGTCGTGCAACCCGTTGATGCGGTGGGCGCCGCTCGTGCACTTGCGCTGTGTTCGGCTGTCATTGTCAGCCGCCTCCACGCGGGGATCTTGGCGGCCTTGTCGGAAACCCCGGTGATTTCTCTTGAGTATCAACCGAAATGTCGCGACTTCGCACTGTCGATCGATGATGAACGCTCACTGATCCGCACTGACCAAGTGACTGCCGGGGCTGTGGTCGACAAGGTGCTGTCCACGGTAGAGGACGCCGCAGCCATCAGGACCACCACTCGTGCCGCGGTCGAGCGTCTGCAATCAAGGCTGTGTACGGATTACGGTGCTATCCGGACCACCCTCGGTTTGGCCTGATAGGGGACACCAGAGCTGGTCGGGACAGGTCTTACCGCGCCATGATGGCTCATGACCACAGAACCCATCCAGTCCCGACACGTCAGCATTGTCATCGACGCCGCCGCTGCCGACGTCGCGGCCTACATCCGCGATCCCCGAAACCTGGTGCACTGGGCCGCCGGGTTGGCCGACGGCCAGGTGCAGCTGGTCGACGGAGCGTGGACCGCATCCTCGCCGCTGGGGGACATCACTGTCGAGTTCGCACCGGACAACGATCTGGGTGTGGTGGATCATGTGGTGCGCACGGCGCAGGGGCAGACCTTTTACAACCCGATGCGGGTGCTGCGTGACGGTGAGGTCGACAATCGCTGCGAGGTGGTGTTCACGGTGCGCAGAAGAGTCGGGATGAGTGATGCCGAGTTCGCGGGGGATGCGGCGGCGGTGGCCGCCGACCTGGAGACGCTGCGCGGAATCTTCGGCTAGCGCTGGCGCTGCAGCAGGCCCAGGACGTGCCACAACACGAATGCCACGCCTGCGCCACCGAGAACGGCGGGGGACGCACTGGCGGTGGCCACTGCCACGACGCCGAACACCACCAGCCCGATCACCAGGGCCACCACCTTGTAGGCCGGCCACGGCACTCCAGCCACCACGATCTCCGAGGCGGGGTGAGCAACGGCATCCCGGAACTGTTCGGCGGTGGTCATCCTGTCACGATAGCTCGGATCAAAAGTTTCGGCTACCCGAAACCCCAAATCCGGCGTCTCCTTTTTCGGAGCCGACGCAGCGATTTTCTGGGGATCAGGCGTGCGTGGCACCATTGACCGGTGTCTGCTGAACTGAGCCAGGATCCCCGTACGGTTTCGCCGCTGTCCGCGGCGGATATCGACGCGGCGGCGCAGCGGATCATGGGCGTCGTGTCACCCAGCCCGCTGCAGTTCAGCGACCGGTTGTCGCAGCTGACCGGCGCCCTGGTCTATCTCAAGCGCGAGGACCTGCAGTCGGTGCGCTCCTACAAGTTGCGCGGCGCCTACAACCTGCTGATGCAGCTGACGCCGGAGGAGATCGCCGCGGGAGTGGTGTGTTCCTCCGCTGGCAACCACGCGCAGGGGTTCGCGCTGGCGTGCCGTTCCATGGGAATTCACGGCCGTGTCTATGTCCCGGCCAAGACGCCGAAGCAGAAGCGTGACCGCATCCGCTACCACGGCGGCGAGTTCATCGAGCTGATCGTCGGCGGCGCCACCTACGACATGGCCGCCGAGGCCGCCCGCGCCGACGTGGCCCGCACCGGCGCCACCCTGGTGCCGCCTTATGACGATCCACGCACCATGGCCGGGCAGGGCACCATCGCCGTCGAGATCCTCAGCCAGCTCGATGGCGAGCCGGACCTGGTGATCGTGCCCGTCGGCGGTGGTGGCTGCATCAGCGGCATCACCACGTACATGGCCGCGAAGACCTCCCGCACCTCAATCCTGGGCATCGAGCCCGCCGGGGCGGCGTCCATGGTTGCGGCCATGGCGGCCGGTGAACCCGTCACCCTCGAGCACGTCGACCAGTTCGTCGACGGTGCGGCGGTCAACCGAGCCGGGAAAAACCCGTTCGCGGCGCTGTCGGCGGCCGGAGACATGGTCTCTTTGACCACGGTCGACGAAGGCGCGGTCTGCACCGCCATGCTGGATCTGTACCAGAACGAAGGCATCATCGCCGAGCCCGCGGGCGCGCTGTCGGTGGCCGGATTGCTCGAGGCCGACGTCACGCCGGGCTCGGTGGTGGTGTGCCTGATCTCCGGCGGCAACAACGACGTGTCGCGCTACGGCGAGGTGCTGGAACGCTCGCTGGTCCACCTCGGTCTCAAGCACTACTTCCTGGTGGACTTCCCGCAGGAACCCGGCGCCCTGCGCCGCTTTCTGGACGAGGTGCTGGGCCCCAATGACGACATCACCCTGTTCGAATACGTCAAGCGCAACAACCGCGAGACCGGTGAGGCGTTGGTGGGTGTTGAGCTGGGCTCCGCGGCGGGTCTGGAGGGGCTGCTCGAACGCATGAGGTCCTCCGAATGCCACGTCGAGGCTCTCGAACCCGGGTCCCCGGCGTACCGGTACCTGACCTAGCAGCGGTCGATATTCAGCTGTCCTCAGCGGTCTTCAACACCGCGAACGAATGCCCGGCCAATGTTGTTGCGTCGGAACCTGCCTCGGGCTCTCCCCAGGCCAGCAGCACCTCACCGCAAGCCCGTACTGTCGCCGGCGCAGTGCCCAGATTGCAGGCGATGGCCAGCGCGCCTCGGTGCAGCACGATCCAGCGGGCGTCCTCGTCGTAGTCGACGGCCATGTGGTCCAACCAGAAGTCGGCCAGATCGGGTTCTCGTTTGCGCAGCGCGATCAGGTCGCGGTACAGGCCCAACATCGCCGCATGCTCACCGGTCTGCACTTCGGCCCAGTCCAGCCGGGAGCGCTGATAAGTCTCCGGGTCCTGCGGGTCGGGAACATCGTCGGCATCCCATCCGTGTGAGGCGAACTCGGCTTTGCGGCCCTTGCGGGTGGCTTCGGCCAGCTCGGGCTCGGGATGGGAGGAGAAGAACTGGAATGGCGTGGACGCCGCCCATTCCTCACCCATGAACAGCATGGCGGTGAACGGGGTCAGCAGGGCCAGCGCCGCGCTGACCGCCAGTTGGCCGGCGTCCAGGTAGGCCGACGGTCGGTCGCCGATGGCGCGGTTGCCCACCTGGTCGTGGGTGCACGTGTAGGCCAGCAGCCGGTAACCGGGAATCTTGCTGGTGTCCAGCGGTTTACCGTGGCGACGGTGCCGGAAGGACGAATACGTCCCGGCGTGGAAGTACCCCTTGGTGAGGGTGTGCGCCAGCGTCGCCATGCTGCCGAAATCGTGGTAGTAACCCTGCTGTTCGCCGGACACCGCGGTGTGCAGCGCATGGTGGATGTCGTCATCCCACTGCGCCGTCATGCCCAGCCCGCCCTCGGAACGCGGCGTGATGAACCGCGGATCGTTGCGGTCGGTTTCGGCGATCAGCGACAGTGCGCGCCCGAGTTCTCCTGATAGAGAGGAGGTCTCGGCCGACATCTCTTCGAGAATGTGGATGGCGGTGGTGTCCACCAGTGCATGCACAGCGTCCAGGCGCAAGCCATCGGCGTGGAAGTCGCGCATCCAGCGCAGCGCGCACCCGATGATCAGGTTGCGCACTTCGTCGGACTCGGCGTCGGCGATGTTGATGCCCTCGCCCCACGGGTTGCTGGCCGACGACAGATACGGGCCGTAGCGCGGTAGGTAGTTGCCCGAGGGGCCGAGGTGATTGAACACCGCGTCGATCAGCACCCCGAGACCCCGGCCATGGCAGGCGTTGATGAGCCGCGTCAAACCGTCTGGGCCGCCGTATGGTTCGTGCACCGCCCACCACAGCACGCCGTCGTAGCCCCAGCCATGGGTGCCGCTGAATGCGTTGACCGGCATCAGTTCCACGAAGTCGACGCCGAGGTCCAGTAGGTAGTCCAGCTTGTCGATCGCGGCGTCGAAGGTGCCTTCGGCGGTGAAGGTGCCGATGTGCAGCTCGTAGATCACCGCCCCCTCGACGGATCGGCCGGACCACGCCTGATCCGTCCACTGCACCGCCGACGCATCCCAGAGTTGCGAGCGAGAATGCACACCGTCGGGTTGCCGCGGCGAACGAGGATCGGGTAGCACCGTCGGGTCGTCGTCGAGCAGGAACCCGTAGCGGACATCGGGGGCCACCTCGAGGGTGGTGCGCCACCAACCGTCGTCGTGGCGGGACATGGCGTGGACAGTGCCGTTGACGTCGAGGCGGACCAGTTCGGGCTTGGGCGCCCAGACTGCGAATTCGTGCTCAGGCAACGGTTCTCTCCAGCAGTGATACGGGCAGGTCGGTGAAGAGTGTTGCGGCGGTGACGGTTCCGGTGTGCTCGGCGCCGGAGATCCGGTCCGTCCACGTGCCCGGCGGCAACGTCACGGAGGTGTCACCCCAGCCGCTGTCCTCCAGGTGGACGGTCCAACGGCTGACAGCAACCAGCACGTCGCTGCCCCGTTGGAACGCGACCACGTGGTCGGCGGCCGCGCCGTCGGCGAACACCGGGGTGTGCCCGGCGGTGAGGAAGACGTCCGGACGGGCGCGACGCAACTGCAGCGCAGCGGTCACCACGCGCATCTTGGGATGGGTCGAGGCGGCCAGAGCATCGCGTCGGGCGGCGAAGTCAACCGGTCTGCGGTTGTCGGGGTCCACCAGGCTGTCCTCCCAGAGCTCGGTGCCCTGGTAGACGTCGGGGACGCCGGGCACCGTGAGGGACAACAGCTTCTGGCCCAGGGCGTCGCTGCAGGCGTGCACGTCGAGCCGTTTGACCAACGCACTCAGTTCCGTGGCCACCGGCCCGTCCAGCACCTGATCCACCCAGGCGTGCACCGCGGACTCGAACGCCTCGTCGGGCTCGTTCCAGGTGGTGTGCAGCGCAGCCTCGCGGATGGCCTTCTCGGCATACCCGTGCAGGCGGCCGCGCAGGTCCTCGTCGGGTTTGTCGGCAGGCCAGACTCCGAAGATGTTCTGCCACAAGAACAAACCGGTGGCCGAATCGGGAGAGGGAGTGGAGGCCTCCCAACCTTTGACGAGCTCGGTCCACAGCGACGGCACCTGCGACAACACGCCTATGCGGGCTCGGACGTCCTCACCGCGCTTGGTGTCGTGGGTGGTCAGCGTGGTCATGGCGGTGGGCCAGTACCGGGCCCGCAGTGCCGACGCCTGATGGAACTCCGCGGTGCTGACACCGAAGCGTTCCGGCTCGCCGCCCACCTCGTTGAGTGACACCAGACGCGGGTCGCGGTAGAACAGGCAGTCCTCGACGGCCTTGGCCGTCACCGCCCCGCACAGTTGCTGAAGTCGCGTGGCGGCTTCTCCGTCGGCGGCGACAGCTGCGGACACCAGTTCCAGCGGACGGGCCAGTTCGGGTGCTGCCGAGGCGGTTTCGGCGATCGCGGTGGGTAGTAGAGCCGACAGTCCGCGGTAGTCGCTGCGGTAGACGTCGATGTGCGTCAGCAGGGCAGCGACGGCCTCACCGAGGTGAGGGTGATCATGGCCGACGGTGGCGACGATGGCGCGCCGCAGCCGGGCCAGTTCACTGCCCAGGGTGACGGTGGCGGCGGTGCGCTTGAGCTCGGCCACCATGGCAGGCACTGCGGTGTGGTCGAAACCGGCCGAGGCGGACAGGGCGGACAGCGCCTGCTGCCCTGTCGGGTCCACGAACAACCCGCCGATCTCGCGCAGCGCGTCGTAGCCGGTGGTGCCGTCGACAGCCAGCGTCGGCTCCAGTGCCTCATCGGCGGCCAGGATCTTCTCTATCACCAGATAGGCCTGGTCGCCGATCAATTCGCGCAACCACACCAGGTAACCGGCCGGATCGGAGAGTCCGTCGGGGTGGTCCACCCGGATGCCGTCCACCAATTTCTCGTCGAACCAGCGCTTCACCTCGGCGTGCGATGTGGTGAAGACGTCGTGATCCTCCTGCCTGATACCGGCAAGTGAGGTGATGGAGAAGAAGCGCCGGTAGCCACAGATCCCGTTGCGCCACCCGATCAACCGGTAGTGCTGACGGTCGTGCACCTCGGGACCAGAGCCCGAACCGGTCCCCGGTGCGATCGGGAACGCCAGATCGCCCAGGCGCAGCACGTCGCCGTCGACCTGGAGGTCGTCGACGTCGCTGTCGGATCCCAGCACCGGCAACACGATCCGGCCGTCTGGATCCAGGTCCCAGTCGATGTCGAAGAGGCAGGAGTATCGCGACGAGCGGCCGTGCGTCAGCAGATCCCACCACCACGCGTTCTGCTCGGGCTGGTCGACGCCCACGTGGTTGGGCACGATATCCACCACCAGCCCGAGGCCACGAGCCTGGGCCGCCGCGGACAACGATGAAAGTCCTTCGGCGCCGCCGAGTTCGGCAGAGACGGTAGTGGGATCGGCGACGTCGTAGCCGTGGGTGGAACCGACGGTCGCGGTCAGGATGGGGGACAGGTAGAGGTGGCTGACACCAAGGGCGTCCAGGTAGTCCACCAGCGCTTCGGCGTCGACAAAACGAAAGGCGTCGCCGCGCAACTGAAGTCGATACGTCGACAGCACAGGTCGAGTCATCGGTTCAGTCCGTCCTGCGCAGGATCAGCACCGAACGTCCACATACCTCGATGTCCTCACCGGCCTTGGCCACCAGATCGCTCTCGCCGCGGGGGTGGGCGGTGTCCAGCGCCGCCGTCCACTCGTGCGCGTATCCGCTGTCGGGTGTGATGAAGGTCTTGGATTGACTGTGGGCGTTGAAGCACAACAGGAACGAATCATCGACCACCCGCTCGCCGCGTGCGTTCGGGGCCGGGATGGCGTCGCCGTTGAGGAACACTGCCACACACTTGCCGAAGCCCGAACCCCAGTCCTCGGGCGTCATCTCGACACCTGAGGTGGTGAGCCAGGCGATGTCACGGTCCTGTTCGCCGGTGCGGATCGGTTTGCCCTCGAAGAAGCGGCGGCGCCGAAACACCGGGTGCGCCTTGCGGAATGCCGTGACTTTCCGGGTGAACGCCAGCAGGTCGGGGTTGGTGACACACATCGACCAATCCATCCAGGACAACGGTGAATCCTGGCAGTAGGCGTTGTTGTTGCCGTGCTGGGTGCGACCGATCTCGTCGCCGTGGCTGATCATCGGGGTGCCCTGGCTGACCATCAGGGTGACCCAGATGTTGCGCATCTGCCGGGCCCGCAGTTCGACAATCTCGGGATCGTCGGTGGGGCCTTCGACTCCGCAGTTCCACGACCGGTTGTGGCTTTCGCCGTCGCGATTGTCCTCGCCGTTGGCCAGGTTGTGTTTCTCGTTGTAGGACACCAGGTCGTTGAGGGTGAATCCGTCGTGGGCGGTCACGAAGTTGATCGACGCGCTGGGACGTCGACCGGTGGCCGCGTACAGATCCGAGGAACCGGTGAGTCGGGAGGCGAACTCCCCGAGGGTTGCGGGCTCACCCCGCCAGTAGTCGCGCACAGTGTCGCGATACTTCCCGTTCCACTCGGTCCACAAACCAGGGAAGTTGCCCACCTGATAGCCGCCTTCACCGACATCCCACGGTTCGGCGATCAGCTTCACCTGGCTGATCACCGGGTCCTGCTGCACGAGGTCGAAGAACGCCGAGAGTCGGTCCACGTCGTAGAACTCACGGGCCAGGGTTGATGCCAGGTCGAACCGGAAACCGTCCACATGCATCTCCAGTACCCAATATCTCAACGAATCCATGATCAGTTGCAAGGTGTGGGGATGACGGGCGTTGAGGCTGTTGCCGGTGCCGGTGAAATCCTTGTAGTAACGCAGATCACCGTCGAGCAGCCGGTAGTAGGCGGCATTGTCGATTCCGCGGAAGTTGATGGTGGGTCCCAGGTGGTTGCCCTCGGCGGTGTGGTTGTAGACCACGTCCAGGATCACCTCGATGCCGGCTTCGTGGAATGCCTTGACCATCGTCTTGAACTCGGCCACCGCGCCGCCGGCGTTCCGGGTGGCGGCGTACTGGAAGTGCGGCGCGAAGAAGCCGACGGTGTTGTAGCCCCAGTAGTTCCGCAGTCCCAGTTCCAGCAGACGGTGGTCGTGCATGAACTGGTGAACCGGCATCAGCTCGATGGCCGTCACGTTCAACGACTTCAGATGATCGATGATCACCGGATGTCCCAGCCCCGCATAGGTTCCGCGGAGTTCCTCGGGCACACCGGGGTGGTTCTGCGTCATGCCCTTGACGTGGGCTTCGTAGATGATGGTCTCGTGGTAGGGCGTGCGTGGGGCGCGGTCGGACTGCCAGTTGAAGAAGGGGTTGATCACCACGCTGGTCATGGTGTGGCCCAGTGAATCCACCATCGGCGGGTTGCCACCGGAGGCGAGGTCCTCGGCCTCCAGATCGTAGGAGAACAGCGCCTGGGTGAAGTCGAAGTCGCCGTGGAACGACTTGCCGTAGGGGTCCAGCAGCAGCTTGCTGGGGTCGCAGCGCTGACCGGCGCCGGGGTTCCACGGCCCGTGCACTCTGAATCCATACCGCTGGCCGGGGGTGATGGTGGGCAGGTAGGCGTGCCAGACGTAACCGTCGACCTCTTCGAGATCGATGCGGGTCTCGGTGCCGTTCTTGGCGATGAGACAGAGCTCGACTTTGGTGGCCACCTCGGAGAACACCGAGAAGTTGGTTCCCGCGCCGTCGTAGGTGGCGCCCAGCGGGTAGGGCGACCCGGGCCATACCGTGGTCACGGTGGGCGCGGGCGTCAAGGGGGCACTGGAAGTCGGACCTGGTGACTCACTCGACGGCATCATCGCACCTTATCGGTCCCGGTCGCTGCCTGCGGGCCGGGACGTGCCGCCAGGCGCGATCGGCACTGCGACGTTCACCACCACCCGGTGGCGGGTCCCATCTGTCGGCCGAGCTCGTCGACCATGGTGCGCACATAGGTGGCGGTCAGATGGTGAGAGTCATGGTATAGCAGCACATTTCCCTCGACGGCGCGGCAGATGTCGTCACGGCACACCGCATCGCTGAGGTCCAACGGCTTCAGCCCGGGGAAGCGGTCGGTGAAGTCCAGGGTGGGATTGTGGTCGGAGAGTGCCTGGGAGCGCTTCATTCCGCAGGAGATGGCGTCGCCCCCGCTGGCCAGGCAATCCGCGGGCAGGAACGGTTTGCCGTCCTCGTCCAGGATCCATGGCGTATCTCGCATGGCCAGAACGGGAATGTTGTTGTCCGCCAAGGTTTGCCAGATCCCGATGTAGGTGGCGGGCATGACGTCGCCATCCTTGATGTTCCAGGGCCGTGTCGAAGTGGTGAACACGAAGTCCGGCTTGTCGGCGATCAGCTTGCTCATCACCCGTTCGTTCCAGGTGTGGCAGTTCGGGTACTCCCGGTTGCTGCCCATCACCAGGGGAATTTCCTCGGTGGTCAGCGGGCAGCCCATCTTCAGATAGGTCACCAGCTTGAACCCGTGCTGCTTGCCCAGGATGTCGAGTGCGGTGATCCAATGTTCGGCATGTGAGCCGCCGGCCAGCGCAATGGTCCGGGTGGCCTGCGGATCGCCGTAGGTGCAGTTGATGATGCCGACATTGCTGAAGTCACTGATGCAGCCGTCGATGGTGGACTGCGGCAGGTCGTCCTTGGCCTCGAGCACGGTGGGACGCATCGGCAGGTCGGGAACCCGGGTGCCGTGCAGCACCGCGTCGGCGCCGGGATAGTCGCGCAGTGCCAGCCCGGCCAGTTCCTCGCCGTTGTCACGTTGCACGGTGACGTGCTCACGCCAGGTGAACGACGTTGCGGTGAGAGCGACACCGAGCAGGATCACGAATGTGCCCAGTGCCATCGTGGGTCGGCGCAGCTGGGTGCGCCACGCGATCTTGACGGCGTCGGCGGAGGGGGCGCGGTAACGCAGGGGCTCTTCGATGAAGCGCATCGTCAGATAGGCCAGGGCGCCGGAGATCAGCAGGATCACCGCGCCCTCGCCGAAGTTGGCGCGTTCGTGTCCACTGAGCACCAGCCAAAAGATCAGCAGCGGCCAGTGCCACAGGTACAGCGAGTACGCCATCGACCCCAACGTCACGAACGGCTTCCAGGCCAACATCCGGTTGGGCAGCGGCAGCTTCTCGCCCGGTTGGCGGTTGGCGGCGGCCAGGATCATCAGCACGGTGGCGCCCACCGGTACCAGTGCCCACGGTCCGGGGAACTCCTGCACGCCGTCGATCAGCCATCCGCAGGACAGGATGGCGGCCAGTCCCACGGTGGCCGTCAGCACCCGCAGCCACATGGGCCAGCGGATATGGCCTACCAGAGCGCCGGCCGCCGCGCCCAGCAGCAGCTCCCAGGCCCGGGCGAAGCTGTTGTAGTAGGCCGTGGCCTGGTCGGTGTTGTGGGCGATGATCGCGTAGACGAACGACGCGATGGTCAGCGCGCTCAGCAGGACGATGAAGAACACTCGCAGATGTTTGCCGAGCGGTCGCCGAAGCAGCGCGGTCAGTAGGAACACCAGGATCAGGAACGCGAGGTAGAACTGCCCCTGTACCGACATCGACCAGATGTGCTGCAGCGGGCTCACCGCCTCGCCGGCCCGCAGGTAGTCCGAGGCAGTGTTCGCCAGTTCCCAGTTCTGGTAGTAGCCCAGGCTCGCCAGACTTTGATCGGCAAACGTTTCCCAGCGTGTCTGCGGCTGGATCAGGATGGTCAGCACCGCTGAGGCCGCAAGTACCACCACCAGCGCGGGCAACAGCCGGCGCACCAGTCGGGTCACTTCCCGCACCGGCGCCAGCGTCGCGCCGGGGGACAGGGCATTACGCAGCAGCCGGCCACCGAAGAAGAAGCCCGACAGGACCAGGAAGACGTCCACACCACCGGAGACTCGGCCGAACCAGACGTGGAAGACAGCGACGAGCGCGATGGCCACACCGCGCAGTCCATCGAGATCGTGTCGGTAGAAACCCGATTTCCTGGTCCCCATCGCGGTCGGGGTCGCAGGTTGCGGAGTGATTGCTGGCTCCGGCCTGGTCGGGGTCAAGAACATCATGATCGAGAGACAATGTACCCAACGCCACTGGAAGACTCCTGCTGAGTAAAGGCCAGTACGCTCGGTTCCCGTGCCGAATCCACCGGGGTTGACGCCCGCCGAGATCAGCGCCATCGATGCCGCGCATGTATGGCACCCCTACAGCACAATCGGCGCACCGGGAACTCTGGCGCCGAAGGTGGTGCTCAGCGCCTCCGGGCCGTGGCTCACCGTGGTGCACGAAACCGCTGGGCGGGCCGCAGAGATCCGAGTCCTGGACGGGATGGCGTCCTGGTGGACGGCCGTGCACGGACATGGGCACCCGGTGTTGGACGCCGCGGTGGCTCGGCAGCTGTCGTCCATGAGTCACGTCATGTTCGGCGGGTTGACGCACGAACCGGCGGCGCGTCTGGCGCAGCTGCTGGTGCAGATCACCCCGGCCGGGTTGGAGACGGTGTTCTTCAGTGACTCCGGTTCGGTGTCGGTGGAGGTGGCGGTCAAGATGGCGGTGCAGTACCAGCGCAGCCGCGGCCACCTCACCAAGACCCGGCTGATGACGTGGCGCGGCGGTTATCACGGTGACACCTTCACCCCGATGAGCGTCTGCGATCCCGACGGCGGAATGCACTCGCTGTGGACCGACATCCTGACCCGGCAGGTGTTCGCCCCGCCGGTGCCCACGGAGTACGACACCGCCTATGTCGAGGCGTTCGAGGCGCAGTTGGCTGAGCACGCCGACCAGCTGGCCGCCGTGATCGTCGAGCCGGTGGTGCAGGGCGCAGGCGGCATGCGGTTCCATGACCCGCGCTACCTCACCGATCTGCGGCAGATCTGCGACCGGCACGACGTGCTGCTGATCTTCGATGAGATCGCCACCGGGTTCGGCCGCACCGGCGCCCTGTTCGCCGCCGACCATGCCGGTGTCAGCCCGGACATCATGTGTGTAGGCAAGGCGTTGACCGGCGGCTATGTGACGTTGGCTGCCACGTTGTGCACCGCCGAGATCGCGCGGGTGATCAGCACCTCCGACGCGGGGGCGTTGATGCACGGACCCACCTTCATGGCGAACCCGTTGGCGTGTGCGGTGTCGGTGGCCAGCGTGGAACTGCTGCTCGGGCAGGACTGGCGCACACGCGTGGGGGAGATCGAGTCCGGGTTGCGGGTGGGACTGGCGCCCGCCGCTGAGCGGCCCGGCGTGGCCGATGTGCGGGTGCAGGGGGCCATCGGCGTGATCGAGATGGTCGAGCCCGTCGACGTCGCGGTGGCCACCCAGGTGGCCCTCGACCACGGGGTCTGGTTGCGGCCGTTCCGCAATCTGGTCTACGCCATGCCGCCCTTCGTCTGCACTGCCGCCGAGATAGACCAGCTCACCACCGCGATGGTCGCCGTGGCCCGTGCGCTAACCTGAACGGTGTTCAAGTCCGTTTGAGGGAGGCCTGATGGTCACACGCACCGAGGTGTCACCGCTGGCCTGGCTCGACACCTGCGAACAGCAGCGCCGCGCCGCCGGACTGCGGCGCGCCCTGCGTCCCCGGGCCGCCGTCGCCCCGGAACTCGACCTGGCCTCCAATGACTACCTGGGTCTGGCGCAGCATCCCGAGGTCATCGAGGCCGGCGTCGAGGCCCTGCGCACGTGGGGCGCCGGGTCCACCGGTTCGCGACTGGTCACCGGCGACACCGAACTGCACCAGCACTTCGAACGCGCCCTCGCCGAATTCGTGGGTGCCCCAGCCGCTCTGGTGTTCTCGTCGGGCTACACCGCCAACATCGGCGCCGTGGTGGCACTGTCGGGCCCCGGTTCGCTCATCGTCTCGGACGCCTACTCGCACGCCTCGTTGGTGGACGCGTGCCGGCTCTCCCGGGCCCGGGTGCAGGTCACCCCGCACCGCGACGTCTCCGCCGTCGAAGCGGCACTGGCCGCGCGCACCGAAGATCGCGCCCTGGTCATCACCGACTCCGTTTTCAGCGCCGATGGCGCCCTCGCGCCGCTGCGCGAGCTGCATGACGTGTGCCGCCGGTTCGGCGCGGTGCTGTTGGTCGACGAAGCCCACGGTCTCGGGGTTCGGGGTGACGGCGGGCGGGGCCTGCTGCAGGAGGTCGGCCTGGCGGGCGAGCCGGACATCGTGATGACGACGACGTTGTCCAAGGCACTGGGCAGCCAGGGCGGCGCGGTCCTCGGAACGGTTGCGGTGCGTGACCACCTGATCGACGCCGCCCGCACCTTCATCTTCGACACCGGGCTGGCTCCGGCGGCCGTCGGGGCCGCACTGGCTGCGTTACGCCTGCTGGTCACCGAGCCCGAGCGTGCGGACGCGGTGCTTACCCACGCCCGGGAGCTCGCACAGATGTGTGGTGTCACCGATGAACCCCAGTCGGCGGTGGTGTCGGTGATACTCGGCGATCCCGAGGTGGCCGTGGCCGCCGCCCAGGCCTGTTTGGAGCGCGGGCTTCGGGTCGGGTGCTTCCGCCCGCCGACAGTGCCGGCGGGCACGTCGCGGCTGCGCCTCACGGCGCGGGCGTCGCTGACAACCGACGAGTTGGACTTGGCCAGGGCGGTGCTCACCGAGGTGTTGTCGTGTCGGTAGTGGTGATCACCGGAACCGGCACCGGCGTCGGCAAGACCGTCGCCACCGCCGCACTGGCCTGCCACGCCCGGCTGGCGAATATGGCTGTGGCCGTGTGCAAACCAGTACAGACGGGCACCGAGACAGGCGACGACGACCTCGCCGAGATCGGCCGTCTCTCCGGCGTGAGCGTCCTGTCCGGCGTGGCGCGCTATCCCCAGCCGCTGGCGCCGGTGGCCGCCGCGGCCCAGGCCGGCCTTCCGCTGCCCACCGCCGAGGACCTGGTGAACGCCATCAGGGCCGCCGACGCGCCTGGCCAGTTGACGCTGGTGGAGGGAGCCGGGGGACTGCTGGTGCAGATCGCCGCGGCCGGGATCACCGTGGCCGACCTGGCGGTCGAACTGGGTGCACCCGTCGTCGTGGTGGTGTCCGCGGTGCTCGGCACCCTGAACTACACGGCACTGACGCTGGAGGCCATGGCGAACCGCGGCCTGGACTGCGCGGGGCTGATCATCGGCTCGTGGCCCGCCGCGCCGGGCGCCGCCGAGATCTCCAACCGGGGCGCGCTCGCCGAGTTGGGTGCGGTGCGTGCAGCGCTTCCCGCCGGTGCGGGTTCGCTGTCGGCGCAGGACTTCACCACGCTGTGTGTGCCCGCATTCGACACCGCCTGGGTGGCCGGCCTGGTCGAATAGCCCGGTGGCGCATTCCATCGAGCTGCTTTTCGACGATCACACCGAGGCTGCACTGAGGGCGGTGTGGGAGGCACTGGACACCGCTGGTGTTCCCAGCCAGAACCGGGTGCAGTCGACCACCAACCGGCCGCATGTGACCGTCGTGGTGGCCGGGCGCATCAACCCGGCCGTCGACAGTGAGCTCGCCGAGCTCCGCGACCACCTGCCACTGCCGTGCACCGTCGGGGCTCCGCTGATCTTCGGCCGCGGCCGCTTCGTCCTCGCGCAGCTTATCGTGCCGTCCACCCCGCTTCTCGAGCTGCAGCGGTGTGTGCATCGAATTTGCTTGCCGCACATGGCTGCCGGTGTCTCGCATACCGAGCCCGAGCACTGGACGCCGCATGTCACCCTTGGCCGACGTTTGTCTGCCGAGCAGGTCGGCCTCGCCCTGGCCCACGTACCGGGCGATCTGCCGGCCACCTTCACCGGGCTGCGTCGCTGGGACGGCGACGCCCGCGTCGACCACAGCCTGGTCAGCTGACCGCGCGCACCGCCATTCCGTCGATCAGCAGCGACAACCCGAAACCGAAGGTGTCCGGCCGGTTCAGCATCGAGGGCCCGGCCGGCGAGGTGGACAGGGCCCCGGCGGAGTCCAACTGGATCCGGGACTGCTCGTCGACGGTGAAGCCCAGGGTGTAGTAGATGATGGTGCGCGCAGCCAGTTCCGCCTGCGGTTCCGGCATGCCGGCATCACGGGCGGCGCCGCTGAGCAGTTCCACGATCAGCGGCATGGCGACCGACTGGCCGGAGGCAAAGCTCGCCGACACCAGCTCGGCTCCGTCGGTGTGGGACAGCAGCGCGTCGCGCAACCGCGTACAGACACCTGCGATGCGTTCGCGCCAACCTAGGCCGTCGACCGATCGACACGCCGGTCGCAACACTTCGTCGGCCACCGCGCCCAGCAGTTCTTGTTTGCTGGCGAAATGCCAGTACAGGGCGCCGGCGGTGACGTCGAGCTCGCGCGCCAACCGGCGCATCGTCAGGTCCGCGATCCCGAAGTTGTCCAGGATCTCGGTGGCTTTGGCGATCACGTCGCGTTTGTGCAGTTGCACTCCGCTAGCCTAACCTGAACACCGTTCAAGTGGCACACCAGGTGCTGCACAGGAGAGGAGCGTCAGCCGTGACGCAAGCCGCAGTCGACGTCCTGGGCGTCGCCCGGGAGCAGGTCCTCCGCAACGGTGAAGGACTCACCCAGGACCAGGTGTTGCAGGTCCTTCAGCTGCCTGACGACCAGCTCGAGGACCTGCTGGCCTTGGCCCACGAGGTCCGGATGAAGTGGTGCGGACCCGAGGTCGAGGTCGAGGGCATCATCAGCCTCAAGACCGGCGGCTGCCCGGAAGACTGCCATTTCTGTTCGCAGTCAGGGCTTTTCGCCTCTCCGGTGCGCAGCGCCTGGCTGGACATCCCCAGCCTGGTGGAAGCGGCCAAGCAGACCGCCAAGTCCGGTGCCACCGAGTTCTGCATCGTGGCGGCGGTGCGCGGTCCCGACGAGCGTCTGCTGGCTCAGGTGGCCGCCGGTATCGAAGCCATCCGCAACGAGGTCGACATCCAGATCGCCTGCTCGCTGGGCATGTTGACCCAGGAGCAGGTGAACCGCCTCAAGGACATGGGTGTGCACCGCTACAACCACAACCTCGAGACCGCGCAGTCGTTCTTCCCGAACGTGGTCACCACCCACTCCTGGGAAGAACGCTGGGGCACCCTGGAGATGGTCCGGGAGGCCGGCATGGAGGTGTGCTGCGGCGGCATCCTCGGTATGGGCGAGACGCTGGAGCAGCGCGCCGAGTTCGCCGCCAACCTCGCCGAACTGAACCCTCACGAGGTCCCGCTGAACTTCCTCAACCCCCGGCCTGGCACACCGTTCGGCGACCTGGAGGTGCTGCCCGCCAACGAGGCGCTCAAGGCCGTCGCCGCGTTCCGGCTGGCGTTGCCGCGCACCATGCTGCGGTTCGCCGGCGGTCGCGAGATCACCCTCGGTGATCTCGGCGCCAAGCAAGGCATCCTCGGCGGTATCAACGCCGTGATCGTCGGAAACTACCTGACCACGCTGGGTCGTCCCGCGGAAGCGGACCTCGAACTGCTCGTTGATCTGCAGATGCCGATCAAGGCGCTCAACGCCAGCCTGTAACACGATCACCTGTACAAAGGGCAAGGTGATGGTTCACGAGTTGATCACCGCAGGCGACTACAACGTCTACACCGGTCTCGCCAGCGCCGAGACCGCGGGCGCCGCCGTGCCCACCGCGGCTCAGTTGGGCCTGGAACCGCCGAGGTTCTGTGCCGCGTGCGGACGCCGGATGATCGTCCAGGTGCGTCCCGACGGGTGGTGGGCCAAGTGCTCGCGGCACGGCCAGGTGGACTCCAAGGATCTGGACACCCGCCGGTGACGGCCGAGATCACCGCGCCCCGGATCGGCCGCGGCCGCGCTGCCCTCATCGTGGTGGCGGGCATGACGGCGGTGGGTGCCGCACTGGGCGGCCTGTGGGCCTGGCTGGCGCCTCCGGTGCACGGCGTCATCGCCCTCACCCAGGCCGGTGAGCGGGTGCAGACCTACCTCGGTGAGGAAGCCGACCACTTCTTCGTCGCCGCGTTCCTGATGCTGGGGATGCTGTGGGTGGTGTCGGTGGTGGCACCCGTACTGGTCTGGCAGTGGCGCTCTCATCGTGGACCATTGATGGTGGCTGCCCTGTCGGTCGGTGCGGTGCTGTCGGCCACCGCGGCCTGCGTCGTCGGTGCGCTGCTGGTGGCATCGCGCTATCCCGCTATATCGATCGACGCCGCGCCGGTCAGCACCGATGCGCGGGTCTACTACTACACCGAGGCACCGTCGGTGTTCTTCGGGCCGTCGCCGCTGCACATGGCGGCGTCGCTGTGCCTGCCGGCCGCCACGGCAGCGCTGGTGTATGCCCTGTTCGCGGTGGCCACGACACGTGACGACCTCGGTGGCTATCCGCCTGTCGAGCCGGTTTACCTGCCGAATCCGATGCCGCAGACCTCAGCGGTCGAAGCGGGAGAGCGGTAGCCGCTCGAGGTGGCGGCCGGTGATCACCTTGGCGCTGATCACGCCGAGGCGCAGCATGCCCCGATAGGTCGACGGGTTCAGCAGGGTCGGCCATTTGGTGCGGGTCAGATGTTCGCCCAGGGGTCGGCCCGCGAAGCGGTCGCGCAGCCAGCGCAGCGTCATCGGCGCCGACATCGGGTGCAGCAGCATGTGCTCGCTGAACATGTCGCGGTGGTAGGTGACCTCGCAGCCGCCGGCCGTGTAGATGTCGGCCAGTTCGTCGATGTCGGCCACCGAAACGATGCGGTCGTGGACGGCCTGGACGATCAGCACGGGCAGCCGGGGCGCTGCGGTGCCCAGCTTGATGTCGGCGAACACCTGTTGCACCTCGGGGCTGCCCAGGATCTCCTCGAGTGGAAGATCGACCATGTTCCCCATGTCCTTGCGGATGGAGCGCAGTACTGCGCTCATGGTGGTCTGCTTCTCCAGGTTGCGCAGCATCGCCTTGCCCTCGTCGGTGGCGTGCTCCTGGATCACCCGGTCCAGGTCGGGGTAGATGTGTGTCAGCGCCGCCACCACCATGGCGGGTAGGCCCGAGTAGAAGCTGCCGTTGAGGCGTTCGAACGTGTGCCCCAGGTCGCCCACCGGTGAGCCCAGAACGGCGCCGACGATGTTGAGTTCCGGCGCGTAGTCCGCGGCCACCTCGGCGGCCCACGCGGTGGCCAGACCACCGCCGGAGTATCCCCACAGCCCCAGCGGTGCGTCCTCCGCCAGGCCCAGCCCGTCCATGCTGGTGGCGGCACGCAGGCCGTCGAGGATGTGGTAGCCCGGTTCCGCCGGGGCGCCCCACAGCCCGTGCAGGCCTTCGTGGTCGGGTACCGACACCGCCCACCCCTCGGCGAGTGCGGCGGCGATCAGCAGGAACTCCAGCTGCGCCAGTGAACCGATGGCCTTGGCGCCGCGCCGCAGTGCGTAGGACGGGAAGCAACGGTCGGACACGGCGTCGATGGCGCACTGGTAGGACACCACCGGGCACGGTGTCTGCTCGGAGCGTTCGGTGGGCACCAGCAACGTGGTGACTCCCGCTTCCGGATCACCGTGCAGGTCGGTGGTGCGGTAGAGCAGCTGGACGGCGGTGAAGCGCTGTGGGATCAGTCCCAGGAAGGCCAATTCGACGTCGCGGGAGCGCAGCACGGTGCCGGGTTCGGCATGCTCGAAACCCTCAGGTGGCAGGCAGAAGGGATCGTCGTGGGGCGGCAGAGGCTTGGAACCGCGCTGTAGCCCCTGGTGAGGCGTCCTGCCGATCCATTCCGCGGCGGTCGCCTTGGCTGCGTTGCCCAGATCCATGCCCGCCATCCTCTCTCAGAGAACCCTTAGAGACCAAGTGGAACTCAGCTTGGCGGGCGGAATGCGGCGAATTCGTCAGTGACACGCAGTTGGGCGTCGGTGAATTTGTAGAGGGCCGCGGGCCTGCCTCCGCTGCGCCCGGATTGCGCGGTGGTGCCGGTTCTGGTGATCACGCCGCGGCGGGCGAGCACTCGCTGCAGGTTGGTGGCGTCCACCTGGTAGTCCATCGCGGTGCTGTAGATGTCGCGCAGCGTGGAGAGCGCGAATTCCTTGGGCGCCAAGGCAAATCCGATGTTGGTGTACGACAGTTTGGCCGCCAGCCTGGAGCGGGCGTGGGCCACCATGGGGCCGTGGTCGAACGCCATCGGCGGCAGTGCGTTCACCGGATGCCAGCGGGTGTCGGCAGGCAGTTCGGGGGTGGCGGGGGAGGGAACCAGGCCCAGGAATGTGGTGGCGATGGTTCGGGTGTTGCCGGGCACCCGTTGCGGTTCGGAGAACACCGCGAGTTGCTCCAGGTGGGCGATCTCGCGGAGGTCCACCTTCTCTGCGAGCTGACGTCGCACTGATCGGGTCATGTCCTCGTCGTTGCGCAGCCGTCCGCCCGGCAGGGACCAAGCGCCGCGCTGGGGATCTAGTGCCCGCTCCCAGAGCAGCACGCTGAGCTGCGGATTTCGTGACTCCAAACGGCGGACTTGAAAGACGACCGCGAGCACTTCATGGGCAGTGCTAGTATGTGGCATGTTTTCGATCATAAGTCGAAAACCTCGATGGCGAAAGGAGCGGTCATGACAGTCCTCGACCGCATGGACGGATGGGCAACGCGGCTCGCCGCTCAAATCTCCGACGGACCCGACGGCTATTCCGGCGTCGCCGGCGACGAGTTGTGGGCGACGGAGATTCGCCGGCTCCTCGAACTGCGTGGCGCCACGCTGCTGGCCCACAACTATCAGCTGCCTGCCATCCAGGACGTTGCTGATCACGTCGGGGACTCCCTGGCGCTTTCGCGTATCGCCGCCGACGCCCCCGAAGACACCATCGTCTTCGCCGGTGTGCACTTCATGGCCGAGACCGCCAAGATCCTGTCGCCGGAGAAGACCGTCCTGATCCCGGATCAACGGGCCGGCTGCTCGCTGGCAGACTCCATCACCGCCGACGAGCTGCGCGAGTGGAAGGCCGAGCATCCCGATGCCGTCGTGGTGTCCTACGTCAACACCACCGCCGCGGTGAAGGCCCTCACCGACATCTGCTGCACCTCGTCCAACGCCGTCGAGGTGGTGGCTTCCATTCCCGCCGACCGCGAGGTGCTGTTCTGCCCGGATCAGTTCCTCGGGGCACACGTGCGTCGCGAGACCGGACGCAAGAACCTGCATGTCTGGGCCGGCGAGTGCCACGTGCACGCGGGGATCAACGGTGACGAACTTGCCGACCAGGCACGCACCCATCCCGACGCTGAACTGTTCGTCCACCCCGAATGCGGTTGCGCCACTTCGGCGTTGTACCTCGCGGGCGAGGGTGCGTTCCCGAGGACCGGGTGAAGATTCTGTCCACCGGCGGGATGCTCGACGCCGCCCGCGCGACCGACGCCCGACAGGTCCTGGTGGCCACCGAGGTCGGCATGCTGCACCAACTGCGCAGGGCCGCACCGGAAATCGACTTCCTGGCAGTCAATGACAGGGCCTCCTGCAAGTACATGAAGATGATCACCCCCGCGGCCTTGCTGCGCTGCCTGGTGGAAGAGGCCGACGAAGTCCATGTCGATCTCGAGACCGCCCGGCTGGCGCGCCGCAGCGTGCAGCGGATGATCGAGATCGGTCAGCCCGGCGGCGGGGAATGAACGCCGGCTGCGGGGGGCGGTCTCACTGGCAGCTGCGCGCTGACGTCGTCGTCATCGGCACCGGTGTCGCAGGGCTGGCCGCCGCACTGGCCGCCCACCGGCAGGGCCGCAACGTCATCGTGCTCAGCAAGGCCGCCGAAAAGTACGGGGTGACCTCCACTTTCTACGCCCAGGGTGGCATCGCCGTCGTCATCCCGCGTACCGACGATTCCGTGGACGCGCACGTCTGCGACACCCTGGCCGCCGGTGGCGGCCTATGTGATCCGGCTGCGGTGCGTTCCATTGTCGCCGACGGATACCGGGCGGTTCGCGACTTGGTGACCGACGGGGCACGGTTCGACGAAACGTCTTCCGGTGCTTGGGCGCTGGGGCGCGAGGGTGGGCACTGCCGGCGACGCATCGTCCATGCCGGCGGTGACGCCACCGGTGCCGAGGTGCAGCGCGCCCTCGATCTGGCCACCACCGTGTTGGACATCCGGCGTGATCACGTCGCCGTGGAACTGCTGCGCGACGATGACGCGATCACCGGAGTCTCCGTGCTCAGCCCGCAGGGACGGGGCGTGATCCACGCCCCGTCTGTGGTCCTGGCCAGTGGCGGGCTCGGACACCTCTACCGCGCCACCACCAACCCCGACGGGTCCACCGGCGACGGCATCGCTTTGGCGCTGCGGGCCGGCCTGCCGGTCAGCGACCTGGAGTTCATCCAGTTCCACCCGACGATGCTTTTTGACGGATCCAACGGTGGCAGAAGGCCACTCATCACCGAAGCGCTGCGCGGCGAGGGTGCCACCCTGGTCGATGCGCGTGGTGACTCGGTCACCGCGGGGGTGCACCCGATGGGGGATCTGGCTCCACGTGATGTCGTGGCCGCGGCCATCGACGCTCGTCTGCAGCAGTCCGGTGACGCCTGCGTGTACCTCGACGCCCGGCGTATCGAGCGGTTCGCCCAGCGGTTCCCCACGGTCACCGCCGCCTGTGTTGCCGCTGGAATCGATCCCACCCGCCAACCGATCCCGGTGGTTCCGGGTGCGCACTACTCGTGCGGCGGTGTCGTCACCGATGTCCACGGACGCACCGAGCTCGCCGGCCTGTTCGCCGCCGGTGAGGTGGCTCGCACCGGGATGCACGGCGCCAACCGGCTGGCGTCCAACAGCCTGCTCGAAGGTCTGGTGGTGGGTGGCCGCGCCGGTATCGCCGCGGCCGAGCACGCCATGGCGACGTCCACCCGGACTGCGCACATCACCGACACCGCGGCCGGCCCGGCGCTGAAGCGGACCCGGCTGCAGCAGGCGATGACGCAGTGGGCCTCCGTGGTCCGCGACGCCGACGGGTTGCGACACCTCGGTGAGCTGGTCGGGTCGGCCGAATTGGCCGAAATGCGTACCCGGCGCGGGTTCGAGGACATGGCGCTCACCACCACCGCCGCCGCCGTGTCCGCCGCCGCGGCCGCGCGCACCGAGAGCCGGGGTTGTCACCACCGCAGCGATCACCAGGGCGCCGACGACACCCAGTCGCGCAGCATGGTGGTGCGGTTGGTCCACGGCCGGGCCGTGGTCGACACGGCGGTGGCCTGCTGATGAGACTCACCGACGCCGAGTTCGCCGAGGCCAAGGCGGTCATCGACCGCGCGCTCGACGAGGACCTGCGCTATGGCCCCGACATCACCACGCTGGCAACGGTTTCCGCTGACGCCACCACCACCGCTGCAGTGGTGACCCGCCAGCACGGAGTGGTCGCGGGCATCGACATCGCGCTGCTGGTGCTCGACGAGGTCATCGGGCCCGACGGCTACCGGGTGCTGGGTCGCGCCGACGACGGTGACACTCTGCTGCCCGGTGACGCGCTGCTCACGCTGGAGTCCGAGACCAGGGGTTTGTTGACTGCAGAGCGCACAATGCTGAATGTGGTGTGCCACCTCTCGGGTATCGCGACGGCCACCGCCGAATGGGTTGCCGCCGTGGAAGGTACGCACACCCGGATTCGCGACACCCGCAAGACGATGCCCGGCATGCGGGCGCTGCAGAAGTACGCAGTACGCGTCGGAGGGGGAGTCAACCACCGGATGGGCCTCGGTGACGCGGCACTGATCAAGGACAACCACGTCGCGGCTGCGGGATCCGTGGTGGCCGCGCTGCGGGCGGTCCGTGAGGCGGCACCCGACCTGCCGTGTGAGGTCGAGGTGGACTCGCTGGAACAACTCGATGAGGTGCTCGCCGAGGACATCGAGCTGATCTTGCTGGACAACTTCGCAGTGTGGGAGACGCAGATCGCGGTGCAACGCAGGGATTCCCGCGCACCCAAGGTGCAGCTGGAGTCCTCGGGCGGGTTGTCGGTGGATGCCGCGGCGGCTTATGCCAGCACGGGTGTCGACTACCTCGCGATCGGTGCGCTCACCCACTCGGTGAAGGTGCTGGACGTCGGGTTGGACTTCTAGTCGCCACACGGCTCTTGCGAGCAGGTGTCGTGGAAAAGTGTCAGTCGTCTTGGCGCATGACACCCAGTTTTGTCGTAGGTACATGGCATCATCGAACACATGTTCGAGTCATTTGATGCCGACGCATTGCTCACCGAGGTGGAGTCCTCCCGCCTCGATGAGTCCGCGGTGTGGGCGCGTCGGATGGCGGCCATCGCCTCACTGTTGGCCCAGCGCACCGGTGAGGCTTTCGATCAGGAGATCAACAAACCCGACGCAGATCCCGGGTTTGCGTTGATCTCTGGTTTCGTCCGGACCGTGGGGGAGGTGGGACCCGCGCTCGGGGTCGCTCCGGCAGTCGCCACGAAGATCGTCGGCTACGCCGAAGCCCTGGACGAACGCCTGCCGCACATCTACGGATTGTTGGCCTCGGGTCGCCTGGACTGGGAATCCACCACGGTCATCCTCAATCGCACCCAGAACGTCCTCGGCGACACCGCCATCGCAGACCTGGATCGCAACCTCGCCGCCAAGATCGCCCGCTGGGACTGCTGGTCACGCACCCGACTCGTGAGTGTCATCGACCGGGCCATCCTCAACGTGGACCCCGAGGGTGCCAAAGAACGTCGGGCTTGTGCTGACACTCAACGTCGCGTCTCGGTGAAGTCGCTGCGCAATGGGATGGGCGAAATTCGGATCTACGCGTCTGCGCCGGTGGTGGCGAAAGTCGAGGCGCGGCTCACCCAGATGTCCGTCACCGTGTGTAGGAACGATCCCCGAACACCGGAGCAGCGCCGGGTCGACGCCGTGGACGCCATCGCCGACGGCAGCTTCCACCTGGCGTGTGCCTGTGGGCTCGAAGACTGCCCGGCACCGTCACCCCACACCATCACAACCGCTGCGCCGGCGCAGGTGGTGATCAATGTGATCGCCCCGGCGGCGACAGTGACCGGCGACGGTGAGGACCCCGGTTTTCTGCAGGGCTACGGCGTCGTCGATGCCGACCAGGTCCGGGAACTGGCCGATCACCCTGGCACGGTGCTGCGTGACGTGCACAACCCCGACACCCACCCGAGCACCCCGACCCTCACCCGCGAGGGCACCTCCATTCTGCTGCGCCACAGCTGGTCGGCCGCGATGGACCGCTGGCTGCGTGCCCGCGCCCTGACGTGCAGCTTCCCGTACTGCAACCGTCCCGCCTGGGGTGCCGATATCGACCACAGCATCGCCTTCGACCATCACAATCCCCTGCGCGGCGGCTGGACCATGGCCGCCAACCTCGATCCCAAGTGCCGGACCCATCACCGCTGGAAGACCTTCCTCACCGGTGACTGTGGTTGGGACACCAAACAATTGGCCGACGGCACCATCGAATGGACCTCGCCCACCGGGCGGACCTACCGTTCCACGCCGGACGGGTCGGAGTTGTTCGATGACATCGCCGCGGCCAGCGCCCCGAAGCCCTGGACTCGTCCGCGTGACCCCAAAGCGGAGAAAGCGAAACGGATTGCCGCCGCCCGGGCTGGGTTGGCGGCCAAACAGGCCGCCAACGACCAGACTCGGTGGCTCAATCAGGGGCGGGCCGACGAAATCGAACACCGCAAACGACGCAACCATGTGCGGTTCTACCGACTCATCCTCAGCCCCCACCGCCGCACCGCCAGCTGGTGCCCCTGGATCAATGACCCCTGGGAAGACGAAACCATCACCGCCGACTGGAAACCCCCACCCCCGCCACCACCGCAATCCGACGACGACGAACCACCCTTCTGACAGGTGGATGTCCGGGTCGCCGTCGTCCAGGTCAGACCGTCGCGGTGCGCCGCACAAACGACAGCACCACGGCAGCTGCGGCGAACAACCCGGAGAACACGCGGTTGACGGCCAGTTGTTGGCGGGGCGTGGACAACCACCCCAGCACCCGGGCTGCCAGTCCGGCGTACCCTCCCATCACCACCAGGTCCACGCACACCATGGTGACGCCGATCACCAGATACTGCGGCACGAGTGGCGCCGACGGGTCCACGAACTGGGGAAGCACCGCCAGCAGAAACACCAGGCCTTTGGGATTGGTGAGGTTCACCAATGCTCCCCGGGTGATCAGGACGGTGGCGCCGGACGCGCCGGTAGGTCCCAGCTGCGCCCGCAGATCCACACTGGCGGTGCGCCACTGCCGAACCGCTAGGTAGACGAGGTATGCCACACCGAGCCACTTGATGATGGTGAACGCCAGCACCGACTTGGCCAGCGCTGCGCCCAGGCCCACCGCGACCACCGCCAACTGCACCATGAGGCCGATCTGAAGCCCGAGAATCGTCCAGTAGCTGCGGCGCACACCGTGTGCCAGACCGGTCGCCATGGACAGGATCGCCCCGGCGCCGGGGGACACACTGATGAGGATCGAGGCGCCGAGGAAGGCGACCCAGACAGACCATTCCATGGCCGGAGTGTGGCAGTGGCCAACGACGCAGTTCAACCAATTTTTATTCGGGTGCATCGATCAGGGACAATCGTGGTGATGGCCAGCTTCGAGATGTCCCGGATCGACCTGCGCAACCGACCCATGTCCACGGCGCAGTTGCGTGCCACCCTGCCCCGCGGAGGCGTCGACGTCGACGCAGTGGTCCCCACGGTGCGCCCCATCGTCGACGCGGTAGCCGAACGGGGCGCCGAAGCCGCGCTGGAGTTCGGTGAGAAATTCGACGGTATCCGCCCCGCCGCAGTGCGGGTGCCTGCCGTGGCGCTGGAACAAGCGCTGAGTGAACTGGACGCGGACGTCCGCGCCGCGCTGCTGGTCGCGATCGAGCGCACCCGTGCTGTGCATGCCGATCAGCGCCGCACCGACACCACCACCGAACTGGCTCCCGGCGCCACCGTCACCGAGCGCTGGGTGCCCGTCGAGCGGGTGGGTCTGTACGTGCCCGGCGGCAACGCCGTCTACCCGTCCAGCGTGATCATGAACGTGGTGCCGGCCCAGACCGCGGGGGTCGATTCGCTGGTGATCGCCAGCCCACCGCAGGCTCACTTCTCCGGACTGCCCCACCCGACCATCCTGGCGGCGGCCGCGCTGCTCGGGGTCGACGAGGTGTGGGCAGTGGGTGGTGCACAGTCGGTGGCGCTGATGGCCTACGGCGGCACGGATACCGACGGGGCCGAGTTGGCGCCCGTCGACATGATCACCGGTCCGGGCAACATCTACGTCACCGCCGCCAAGCGGATCTGCCGGTCGCAGGTAGGTATCGACGCCGAAGCCGGTCCCACCGAGATCGCAATTCTGGCCGACGACTCCGCCGACCCGGTGCACGTCGCCGCCGATCTGATCAGCCAGGCCGAACACGACGAGATGGCCGCCAGTGTGCTGGTGACACCCAGCAGTGATCTGGGGGTGGCCGTCGACGCCGAGCTGGCTCGCCAGCTGCAAACCACCGTGCACCGCGATCGGGTGCTGGCCGCACTGCTCGGTAAGCAGTCGGCCATCGTGTTGGTGGACGACATCGACACCGGGGTACGAGTGGTCAACGCCTACGCCGCCGAACATCTGGAAATCCAGACCACGGACTCGCACGAGGTGGCAGGCCGGATCCGCGCCGCGGGAGCCATTTTTGTCGGCGCCTGGTCACCGGTGTCCCTGGGCGACTACTGCGCGGGCTCCAATCACGTGCTGCCCACCGCGGGATGCGCCCGGCACTCGAGTGGTCTGTCGGTGCAGACCTTTCTGCGTGGCATCCACGTCGTCGACTACACCGAAGCCGCTCTGAAAGACGTTTCGGGACACGTGATCACGCTGGCGAAAGCCGAAAATCTGCCCGCCCACGGCGAGGCGGTCCGTCGGAGGTTTGAACGATGAGTGTGCCGGGAGCCCGGATCGGACTGGAGGATCTTCCGCTGCGGGACGACCTGCGCGGCAAGTCCCCGTACGGCGCACCGCAGTTGGTGGTGCCCGTGCGGCTCAACACCAACGAGAACCCGCACCCGCCCACCCAGGCGCTGGTCGACGACGTCACCCGCTCGGTGGCCGAGGCCGCGGCCGAGTTGCACCGCTACCCCGACCGTGACGCCGTGGCGCTGCGGGCCGACCTGGCTGCCTACCTGACCGGTCAGACCGGCGTTCAGCTGGGGGTCGAAAACCTCTGGGCGGCCAACGGATCCAACGAGATCCTGCAACAGCTGCTGCAGGCCTTTGGTGGCCCTGGCCGCACCGCCGTCGGATTTGTCCCGTCGTACTCGATGCACCCCATCATCTCCGACGGCACCCAGACCGAGTGGCTTCAGGCCGCTCGGGCCGAGGACTTCAGCCTCGACCTCGACGTGGTGCTGGCTGCGATCGAAAGCCGTTCTCCTGACGTGGTTTTCGTGACCAGTCCGAACAATCCCTCCGGGCAGAGCGTGCCGCTGGCGGATCTGCGGATCATCCTCGAGGCCATGACCTCCGGGGTGTTGATCGTCGACGAGGCCTACGGTGAATTCTCTTCGCAGCCCAGCGCCGTCGCGCTGATCGAGGAGTTCCCCACCAAGGTCATCGTCAGCCGCACCATGAGCAAGGCCTTCGCCTTCGCCGGTGGCCGGCTCGGCTACCTGGTGGCCGCGCCTGCCGTCATCGACGCCATGCTGCTGGTCCGGCTGCCGTACCACCTGTCGGTGGTCACCCAAGCTGCCGCCCGCGCAGCGCTGCGCCACGCCGATGACACCCTCGGCAGCGTCGCCACCCTGATAGCCGAGCGCAAACGCGTCACAGAAGCGTTGACCAGCATGGGTTTTCGCGTCATCCCCAGTGACGCCAACTTCGTACTCTTCGGCGAGTTCGCCGACGCGGCCGCCACGTGGCAGCGCTACCTGGATGCCGGAGTGCTGATCCGTGACGTCGGGATTCCCGGCTACCTGCGGGCCACCACCGGGCTGGCCGCAGAGAACGACGCCCTGCTGGCCACCAGCGCCACCCTTGTCGCAGAAGAACTGACCCAGCCGCTAGGAGCCTCATGACCCAGACCGTCACCGCCCGGCGTGCCCGTGTGCAGCGCACCACCAAGGAATCGGACATCCTGGTCGAACTCGACCTCGATGGCACCGGTGCGGTGCACATCGACACCGGGGTGCCGTTCTTCGACCACATGCTCACCTCTCTGGGCACCCATGCCAGCTTCGATCTGACGGTGCGCTCCACCGGTGACGTGCACATCGAAGGTCACCACGTGGTCGAGGACACCGCCATCGTGTTGGGGCAGGCGCTCGGTCAGGCGTTGGGCGACAAGAAGGGCATCCGTCGTTTCGGGGATTCCTTCATCCCGATGGACGAATGCCTGGCCCATGCCGCCGTCGACGTCTCAGGGCGGCCGTACTGCGTCCACACCGGCGAGCCGGAATCCATGGTGAGTTTCACCATCGCCGGGTCATCGGTGCCCTATCACACCGTCATCAACAAGCACGTTTTCGAGTCGCTGGCCTTCAACGCCCGCATCGCCCTGCACGTGCGCACCCTCTACGGCCGCGACCCGCACCACATCACCGAAGCGGAGTACAAGGCCGTCGCCCGCGCGCTGCGCCAGGCTGTGGAGTACGACCCCCGGGTCAGCGGGGTGCCGTCCACCAAAGGCACGCTGTGAGCGCCAAAGTCGTGGTGCTGGACTACGGATCCGGCAACCTGCGTTCGGCGCAGCGGGCGGTGGAACGCACCGGTGCGCACGTCGAAGTGACCGCTGATCCCGGTGCGGCCGCTGAGGCCGACGGCCTGGTGGTGCCGGGCGTGGGTGCTTTCGAGGCCTGCATGACCGGGCTGCGGGCCATCGGCGGCGAGAAGATCATCGCCGACCGGTTGCAGCGCGGTCGGCCGGTGTTGGGCGTGTGCGTGGGCATGCAGATCCTGTTCGCCCGCGGTGTCGAGTTCGGTGTCGAATCCACCGGCTGCGGCCAATGGCCCGGTGCTGTCACCCATCTGGACGCACCCGTGGTCCCGCACATGGGGTGGAACACGGTGCAGGCACCCGAAGACAGCGTGCTGTTCCGCGGGCTCGATGCGCAGACACGCTTTTACTTCGTCCATTCGTATGCCGCCCAGGAGTGGGCAGGCAATACCGACGCCAAGCTCACTTGGGCCAGGCATCATGTGCCGTTTCTGGCGGCCGTCGAAGACGGTCCGCTGTCGGCCACACAATTTCATCCGGAGAAGAGCGGCGACGCCGGTGCGACGCTGCTCACCAATTGGGTTGAGGCACTGTGACTTCTTTGATTCTGTTGCCCGCCGTCGATGTCGTGGACGGCAAGGCGGTGCGTCTGGTTCAGGGCCAGGCCGGTAGCGAAACCGACTACGGTTCGGCACTCGACGCCGCCCTGCAGTGGCAGAGCGACGGCGCCGAATGGATCCACCTGGTGGATCTGGACGCTGCCTTCGGCCGCGGCTCCAACCGTGAACTGCTGGCCGAGGTGGTCGGCAAGCTGGACGTGGATGTCGAACTGTCGGGCGGTATCCGCGACGACGAGTCGCTGAAGGCTGCCCTGGCCACCGGATGCCGGCGGGTCAACCTGGGCACCGCGGCGCTGGAGAATCCGACCTGGTGTGCCTCGGTGATCGCCGAGCACGGCGACAAGGTGGCGATCGGCCTGGACGTCAGACTCGAGAACGGCCAGTACCGGCTGCGGGGCCGCGGCTGGGAAACCGACGGCGGCGACCTGTGGCCGGTGTTGGAACGTCTGGTTTCCGAAGGATGTTCGCGCTTCGTGGTGACCGACGTCAGCAAGGACGGCACCCTCAAGGGCCCCAACCTGGAACTGCTTTCCGCGGTGGCCGCCAAGACCGACGCGCCGGTGATCGCCTCAGGCGGCGTGTCCAGCATCGAGGACCTGGTGGCCATCGCCACCCTCACCGGTGAAGGTGTTGAAGGAGCCATCGTCGGGAAGGCGCTCTACGCCGGTCGTTTCACCTTGCCGGAGGCTCTGTCCGCGGTCAGCCGATGACCGATTACCCGGGTGATCTCGACGACCTGGTGGCGACTGCGGCGACCATTCTGGACAGTGTGGTGGAGCGTTTCCTGGCGGGTCACCGCGCCGACTCGGCGGTCCGGAAGAAGGGCAACGACTTCGCCACCGAGATCGATCTGGCCATCGAGCGTGAGGTGGTCTCGGCGCTGACAGAGCGCACCGGCATCGGTGTGCACGGCGAGGAATTCGGGGGCGCCCCGGTCGATTCGGAACTGGTGTGGGTGCTCGATCCCATCGACGGGACGTTCAACTACGCTGCGGGGTCACCCATGGCCGCGATCTTGCTGGGGCTGATGAACCACGGTGAGCCCGTAGCCGGGTTGACCTGGCTGCCGTTCACCGATCAGCGCTACACCGCGGTGGTGGGCCGGCCTCTGCTGACCAACGGAGTTGCCCAGCCGCCGCTGGAGTCCCCGGCGCTCACGGACTCGATAGTCGGCTTCGGCACGTTCAATGTCGACTGGCGAGGGCGGTATCCGGGGCGCTACCGCCTCGCGGTGCTGGAGAACTTGAGCCGGGAGTGCTCGCGCCTGCGTATGCACGGTGCCACGGGGGTGGACCTGGCGTTTGTCGCGGACGGAATTCTCGCCGGCGCGGTGACGTTCGGTGATCATGTGTGGGATTACGCGGCCGGTGTGGCCCTGGTGCGGGCGGCGGGCGGCATCGTCACCGACCTGACGGGCGCGCCGTGGACGCCCGCGGCCAGCTCGGCTCTGGCCGCCGCTCCGGGTGTGCACGGCGAGATTCTCGACATCGTGAAATCGGCGGGCAACCCGGAGGACTACCGATGACCATTGCGCAAACCACTCTGGCCACTCGGGTGATCCCGTGCCTGGACGTCGACGCCGGGCGCGTAGTCAAGGGGGTCAACTTCGAGAACCTGCGTGACGCAGGCGATCCCGTCGAGCTCGCCGCGGTCTACGACGCCGAGGGCGCCGACGAGTTGACCTTCTTGGACGTCACCGCGTCGTCGTCGGGCCGGGCCACCATGCTCGAGGTGGTGCGCCGCACCGCCGAGCAGGTGTTCATCCCGCTGACCGTCGGCGGGGGAGTGCGCGCGGTTGCCGATGTGGACGTGCTGCTGCGGGCCGGTGCGGACAAGGTGTCGGTGAACACCGCCGCCATCGCCAGGCCGGACCTGCTGGCCGAGATGTCGCGGCAGTTCGGATCCCAGTGCATCGTGCTGTCGGTCGACGCCCGCACCGCGCCTCTGAATCAGGACGGCTCGAGGTCCACTCCATCCGGGTGGGAGGTCACCACCTACGGCGGTCGCCGTGGCACCGGTATCGATGCAGTCGAATGGGCAAGGCGTGGAGCCGAACTCGGCGTGGGCGAGATCCTGTTGAACTCCATGGACGCCGACGGCACCAAAGCGGGATTCGACCTGCCGATGTTGCGTGCGGTGCGTGCCGCCGTGACAGTGCCGGTGATCGCCAGCGGGGGCGCCGGTGCAGTCGAGCACTTCGCGCCGGCGGTGCACGCCGGTGCCGATGCTGTGTTGGCGGCCAGCGTGTTTCACTTCAAGGAGCTGACCATCGGTCAGGTGAAGGCAGCCATGGCTGCTGACGGGATCTGTGTCCGATGACGTCGTTGGACCCTGTTGTTGCCGAGCGGTTGAAGCGCAACGCCGACGGCTTGTTCACCGCCGTGGTGCAGGAACGTGGTACCGGTGACGTGCTGATGGTCGCCTGGATGGACGACGACGCCCTGGCCCGCACCCTGGCGACGCGCGAGGCCACGTACTTCTCGCGATCGCGTGGCGAGCAGTGGATCAAGGGTGCGACGTCCGGGCATACCCAGCACGTGCACTCTGTGCGCCTGGACTGTGACGGGGACACCGTGCTGCTGGTGGTCGATCAGGTGGGTGGTGCCTGCCACACCGGCGATCACACCTGCTTCGACGCGGATGTGCTGCTGCCCTCGGAGTAGTGCCCGCTGCTACTTCGCCCGCTTTCGCAGTACCTCGAGCGCCTTGTCGGCGTGCGAGTCCATGCTGATCTCACTGGCGATCACGTCGAGCACCCTGCGATCGGTGTCGATCACGAATGTCGTCCGCTTCACCGGCATGAACTTGCCCAACAGGCCGCGCTTCACCCCGAAGGCCGTCGCAACCGTTGCGTCGGCATCCGAGAGCAGGGGATAGTCGAAGCGCTCCTTCTGGGCGAACTGTGCTTGTTTGTCGACGGCGTCGGTGCTGATCCCGACTCGCTGACCACCCACGGCCGCAAACTCGGCGGCGAGGTCGCGGAAGTGGCAGGCCTCCTTGGTGCAGCCGGACGTCATGGCTGCCGGATAGAAGAACAGCACAACCGGACCCTGGGCCAGAAAGTCGCTGAATCGACGATCGGCACCAGTTTGATCAGGCAGAACAAAGTCATCGACGACGTCCCCGCGTTTCATGCAAGGTCACGCTACGCCGCGGCCGATTTGGCGGATCTGGGAGGATAGCCCGGTGTCGACGAACGTCAGTGTCACCGCCGTGACCACCACCCGCGAGGACTTCACCGTCCTGGCCGCCGAACACCGCGTCGTGCCGGTGGTCCGTAAGGTGCTGGCAGACAGCGAAACTCCGCTGTCTGCATACCGCAAGCTGTCCGCAAACCGTCCCGGCACCTTCCTGCTGGAGTCGGCCGAAAACGGGCGGTCCTGGTCGCGGTGGTCGTTCATCGGTGCTGGGGCACCCTCGGCGCTGACGGTGCGCGAAGGGCAAGCGGTGTGGTTGGGCACGGTCCCGCAGGACGCACCTCGTGGTGGTGACCCGCTGGCCGCGCTCAAAGCGACGCTGGAACTGCTCGAGACGGCCGCGCTGCCGGGATTGCCGCCGTTGTCGGGGGGATGGTCGGCTTTTTCGCCTACGACCTGGTCCGTCGGCTGGAGCGGCTGCCGGATCTGGCCGTCGATGACCTTCAGCTGCCCGACATGCTCATGCTGCTGGCCACCGACTTGGCTGCCGTTGACCATCACGAGGGCACCATCACGCTCATCGCCAACGCCGTGAACTGGAACGGCACCAACGAGCGGGTGGACTGGGCCTACGACGACGCGGTGGCTCGACTCGACGTGATGACCGAAGCACTCAGCCAGCCGCTGGCGTCCACTGTCTCGACGTTCAGCAGACCTGAGCCCACGCACCGCTCCCAGCGCACCGTCGAGGAGTACACCGCGATTGTCGACAAGCTCGTCGGGGACATCGAAGCCGGTGAGGCGTTCCAGGTGGTGCCGTCGCAGCGCTTCGAGATGACTACCCAAGCTGACCCTATTGATGTCTACCGGATGCTGCGGGTGTCCAATCCGAGCCCGTACATGTACCTGCTACACGTACCGGATGACCAAGGCGGAACGGCGTTTTCGATTGTCGGCTCCAGCCCCGAAGCGTTGGTCACGGTCAAGGACGGCTGGGCGCAGACCCACCCGATCGCCGGTACCCGGTGGCGCGGCGACACCGAAGAGGAGGACCAGTTGCTCGCGAAGGAGCTGCTGTCCGACGAGAAGGAGCGCGCCGAGCATCTGATGCTGGTGGACCTGGGTCGCAACGATCTGGGCCGCGTCTGCGTTCCCGGCACGGTCCGTGTGGAGGACTACAGCCACATCGAGCGCTACAGCCACGTCATGCACCTGGTGTCCTCGGTCAGCGGACTGCTGGCCGAGGGGCGCACCGCACTCGACGCGGTGACCGCGTGTTTCCCGGCGGGCACCCTGTCGGGTGCGCCGAAGGTCCGGGCCATGGAGCTCATCGAAGAGGTGGAGAAGACGCGCCGCGGCCTCTACGGCGGTGTGCTCGGCTACCTCGATTTCGCGGGCAACGCCGACTTCGCCATCGCGATTCGCACCGCCCTCATGCGTGACGGCACCGCCTACGTGCAGGCCGGCGGCGGAGTGGTGGCCGACTCGAACGGTCCGTACGAGTACACCGAGTCGGCCAACAAGGCCAAGGCGGTGCTCAACGCGGTGGCCGCCGCCGAGACGTTGCGGGCGCCCTGATGATCCGGGTGGCTCAGCTGCTCATGGTGCTGGCGGCGCTGGCACTCTGGGTGGCATCGAGGCTGCCCTGGGTCGAGATCACGTCGTTCGACGGCCTGGGACAGCCCAAGACCATCACCCTGAACGGTGCCACGTGGTCGGCCGCCCTCACTCCGCTGGCTCTGTTACTCCTCGCCGCGGCGGTGGCGGCGCTGGCGGTTCGGGGCTGGCTGCTGCGGGTGCTGGCCGTCCTGGTCGCCGTCGCGAGTGGGCTCATGGCCTACCTCGCGATCACCCAGTGGGTGGTGCGAGATGTGTCGATGCGGGGCGCCGGTCTCGTGGAGGTGACGGTGGCATCCCTGGTGGGCAGCCAGCGGTTCTACTGGGGAGCGGTGCTGACACTGGTGGCAGCTGTGTGCGCGCTGGTGGGTGCGGTGCTGCTGATCCGCTGCGCAGGAACCGCCAAGGCGAGCGACACCAAATATGCCGCGCCCGCGGCCCGTCGCGCCGCAGTTCAGGACGTCGACGACTCGATGTCCGAGCGCATGATGTGGGACGCCCTCGATGAGGGGCGGGACCCCACCGCAGGATCGGGTCCGGAGAAGGAGGGCCGGTGAACTGTGTGAGCCGTTCAGCGGCTACCCTTGCGGGACAAGTACTTGAGGTATAGAAGGGACCGGCAGGGATGAGTTCGGCGACCGTCCTCGACTCGATCATCGAAGGAGTCCGCGCTGACGTCGCCGCCCGCGAAGCGATCATCAGCCTCTCGGAGGTCAAGGAAGCGGCCAACGCCGCACCCCCTCCGCGCGATGTCATGGCTGCGCTGCGTGAACCCGGCATCGGCGTCATCGCCGAAGTCAAGCGTGCCAGCCCGTCCCGCGGTCAGCTGGCCAACATTGCCGATCCGGCAGATCTGGCCCGCGCCTATCAGAGCGGCGGCGCCCGCATCATCAGCGTGCTGACCGAGGAGCGTCGATTCCACGGATCGCTGGCCGATCTCGACGTGGTGCGTGCCGCCGTCACCATCCCGGTGTTGCGCAAGGACTTCGTGGTACGGCCGTACCAGATTCACGAGGCTCGTGCCCACGGCGCCGACATGCTGCTGCTGATCGTCGCGGCTCTGGAACAGCCCGCCTTGGAGTCGCTGCTGGAACGCACCGAATCGCTCGGTATGACCGCTCTGGTCGAAGTGCACACCGAGGAAGAGGCCAGCCGGGCTCTGCAAGCCGGTGCCAAGGTCATCGGGGTCAATGCCCGCGACCTGAAGACTCTGGAGGTGGACCGCGACTGCTTCGCACGTATCGCGCCCGGTCTGCCCAGTGACGTCATCCGGGTCGCCGAGTCCGGTGTTCGCGGCACCGCCGACCTGTTGGCCTACGCCGGAGCCGGCGCCGACGCGGTGTTGGTGGGCGAAGGCCTGGTAACCAGCGGTGACCCGCGCTCTGCCGTGGCAGACCTGGTGACCGCCGGAGCTCATCCGTCCTGCCCTAAACCCGCTCGCTAGTGCGGCTTATGGCCCGCCCGCGCGAAAACCGATTCTGATGGTGGATTTGTCCAACAACGACTTGCCGCGCATGAGCGCGGCCATCGCCGAGCCCACATCGCATGACCCCGACGCCCGCGGGCACTTCGGACGCTACGGCGGCCGGCTGGTGCCCGAGGCGCTGATGGCTGTCATCGAAGAGGTCACCGCCGCCTATGAGAAGGCGCGCAGCGATCAGACGTTTCTCGACACGCTCGACGACCTCCAGAAGAACTACAGCGGTCGTCCGTCGCCGCTGTACGAGGCCAAACGACTCTCTGAGCATGCCGGTAACGCCCGCCTGTTTCTCAAACGAGAAGACTTGAACCACACCGGTTCTCACAAGATCAACAATGTGCTGGGGCAGGCGTTGCTGGCCAAGCAGATGGGCAAGACCCGGGTCATCGCCGAAACCGGTGCGGGCCAGCACGGGGTTGCCACCGCCACGGCGTGTGCCCTGCTGGACCTCGAGTGTGTCATCTACATGGGTGCCGTCGACACGGCCCGCCAGGCGCTGAACGTGGCGCGGATGCGACTGCTCGGCGCCGAGGTGGTGTCGGTGGAGTCGGGTTCCAAGACGCTCAAAGACGCCATCAACGAGACCTTCCGCGATTGGGTGGCCCACGCCGACAGCACCTATTACGCCTTCGGCACCGCCGCGGGTCCGCACCCGTTCCCACTGATGGTCCGCGATTTCCAGCGGATCATCGGCATGGAAGCCCGCGTGCAGATCCAGGATCAGCTGGGCCGGCTGCCCGACGCGGTCACCGCCTGTATCGGCGGGGGATCGAACGCCATCGGCGTCTTCCACGCCTTCATCGATGACCCGGCTGTCCGGTTGGTGGGTTTCGAGGCCGCCGGCGACGGGGTTCAAACCGGCAGGCATGCGGCCACTTTCACCGGCGGCTCACCCGGTGCCTTCCAGGGATCGTTTTCCTACCTGTTGCAGGACGAGGACGGTCAGACCATCGAATCCCATTCCATCTCAGCAGGTTTGGACTATCCGGGCGTCGGACCCGAGCATGCGCTGCTCAAGGACGTCGGGCGCGCTGAATACCGCCCCGTCACCGACACCGAAGCCATGGATGCGTTCCGGTTGCTGTGCCGTACCGAAGGCATCATCCCGGCCATCGAATCCGCTCACGCTGTCGCCGGTGCACTCAAGTTGGGTATCGAGATGGGGCCCAGCGCGGCCATCATCGTCAACCTCTCCGGACGCGGCGACAAGGACGTGGCCACCGCGGCCAAGTGGTTCGGCCTGCTCGACGACGAGGCGGTGCAGTCATGAGCAAGCTGGGACCGCTGTTCGACAGTTGCCGAGCCGAGGACCGCGCCGCGCTGATCGGATACCTGCCCACCGGCTTTCCCGACGTGCAGACCTCCATCGAGGCCATGACGACACTGGTGGACGCCGGCTGCGATCTCATCGAGGTCGGAATCGCCTACTCCGACCCCGGAATGGACGGCCCCACCATCGCGGTTGCCACCGATATCGCCCTCAAGCGCGGTGTGCGGGTGCGCGACGCATTGAGGGCCGTCGAAGCGATCAGCAACCGCGGTGGTCAGGCGGTGGTGATGTCGTACTGGAACCCGGTACTGCGCTACGGCGTCGACGCCTTCGCCAGGGATCTGGCCGCGGCAGGTGGAGCGGGTGTCATCACGCCGGACCTGATCCCGGACGAGGCCGACGACTGGTTCGTCGCCTCCGACGAACACGGCTTGGATCGGATCTTCCTGGTGGCCCCGTCCTCGACCCCGGAACGGCTGGCGGCGACCGTCGAAGCTTCCCGCGGCTTCGTCTATGCGGCATCGACCATGGGTGTCACCGGTGCGCGGGAGGTGGTGTCCAACGCGGCGCCGGAACTGGTCGCCCGGGTCAAAGCGGTGTCCGACATCCCGGTCGGCGTCGGACTCGGTGTGCGCTCTCGTGAACAAGCTGCCGACATCGCTTCGTACGCAGACGGGGTGATCGTCGGCTCGGCTCTGGTCTCCGCGCTGGAAAGCGGACTGCCCGCCGTGGCAGCCCTGACCGAGGAACTCGCAGCCGGCGTCCGGCAGAAAGTGACTGAGGTTCCTGGGTGAGCACGACGCTTCTGGCCGCCTTCCCCAGCCCGCCACAGGGTGTCTGGCACCTCGGTCCGTTCCCGCTTCGTGCCTATGCGCTGTGCATCATCGTCGGCATCATCGCCGCGCTGATCATCGGTGACCGCCGGTGGGAGGCACGCGGCGGCGAGCGCGGTGTCATCTACGACATCGCCTTGTGGGCGGTGCCGTTCGGCCTGATCGGTGGACGTGTTTACCACGTCCTCACCGACTGGGAGAAGTATTTCGGGCCCGAGGGCGCTGGATTCGGTGCCGCGCTGAAGATCTGGGAGGGCGGCCTCGGCATCTGGGGTGCGGTGGCGCTCGGTGGGGTCGGGGCGTGGATCGGGTGTCGACGCCGGGGGATCCCGCTGCCGGCCTTCGGTGACGCCATTGCTCCCGGCATCGTGCTGGCCCAGGCCATCGGCAGGCTCGGCAACTACTTCAACCAGGAGCTCTACGGCCGGCCCACCGATCTGCCGTGGGGCATGGAGGTCTTCTACCGGGTCGACCCGTCGGGCATCGTCGACGTCAACTCGCTCAACGGTGTGTCCAACGGCGAGGTCGCCTACGTGGTGCACCCGACGTTCCTGTACGAGTTGCTCTGGAACCTGCTGGTTTTCGCCCTGCTGATCTATGTGGACCGGCGCTTCAAGATCGGTCACGGACGACTGTTCGCCCTGTACGTCGCCGGCTACTGCATCGGCCGCTTCGGTGTCGAGCTCATGCGCGACGACTTCGCCACGTTGATCGCGGGCATCCGGATCAACTCGTTCACCGCGACGTTCGTGTTCATCGGCGCCATCGTCTACTTCATCTTGGCGCCCAAGGGCCGCGAAGCTCCGGAGACGCTGCGCGGCAACGCGCCGGAATCCGAGGGTGTGGTCGAGAAGGCGGAGAAGGAAGTCGTGGCTGCGGCTGCGACCACCGGTGCGGTGGCGGCGGCCACGGTGGCGGCCGACGAGGAGAAGACGGCTGACGAGGACCCCGCGAACGCCGAGACCACAGCCCTGATCGAGCAGCTGGACGCCGAGCCGGCGCCGGAACCCGAGCCGGTCGACGAGGACGATCTCCTGACCGCCGAAGTGCCGGCCGACGAGCCCGACCTGGACGAGCCTGAGCTGGACGAGGCCGATCGGGAGGCCGAGGTGACCGCCGGTGGCGACGTCGTGGTCGAGACCGACGCCGAGGCCGAGGAAGCTCAACTGATCGACGAGGATCACGACCCGGTTGACGAAGAGGACCTGGAGAGCCTGGACGAACCCGTTGCCGTCGGCGCGCCGGTGTCCGAGCAGCAGGAAGAGCTCGACGAGCCCGACGCCAAGGTTGAGGTTGATGAGCAGGCCGCCGAGGAGGAAGAGGCTGCCGAAGGCGAGGCGCTGATCGAGGAGCCTGAGGCCGAGGTGACCGCCGGTGGCGACGTCGTGGTCGAGACCGAAGCCGAGGCCGACGCCGAGGCCGAGGAAGCTCAACTGATCGACGAGGATCACGATCCGGTTGACGAAGAGGACCTGGAGAGCCTGGACGAACCCGTTGCCGTCGGCGCGCCGGTGTCCGAGCAGCAGGAAGAGCTCGACGAGCCCGACGCCAAGGTTGAGGTTGATGAGCAGGCCGCCGAGGAGGAAGAGGCTGTCGAAGGCGAGGCGCTGATCGAGGAGCCTGAGGCCGAGGCCGAGGAAGCTCAACTGATCGACGAGGATCACGATCCGGTTGATGCAGACGATCTCGAGAGTTTCGAGGAGCCTGCCGAGGTTGTAGCGCCGGCCTCCGAGCAGCAGGAAGAGCTCGACGAGCCCGACGCTGGCGAGGAAGAGGCCGCCGAAGGCGAGGCGGAGACTGCCGAGGACGACAACCCGTTCGACGAGCCCGAAGAGCAGCCTGCCGAGTCGGCCAGTTCGGCCAGTGACTATGCCGTGGTCACCGAGCCGCAACCGGACCAGCAGCAAGGCTCCCGGCTGAGCCGGCTACTGCGCCGCCGGCGCTAGTTCCGGCCTACCAGCCCATCGATCCGGGCACGCCCTTGAACGGGCCCGTCACCGAACTGGTGATCCAGCCCCCGTAGAACCCGCCGGGTTGGGGCCGCACGGTCTCGCCGTCGACAGTGCACCGATCCACCGCCGCCGCCATCACCGCGACGGCATTCGCGATCGTCTCGAACCCCGGCTTCGGCCGCGGGTAGGTCCAGGCTGCCCGTTCCGCCGTCCGCGTGGGTGTTACCAGGTCGAAGTAGCCGGCCTGGCCCTTCCACTCACACCACGACGACCCCGAGGTCGGCCGCAGAACACCGTCGGCGAAGCTGTCGCGCGGCAGATAGTAGGTCGGCGGATGGCTGGTCTCGAGCACCCGCCATGCCTGCCCGGTGGCGGCGATGACGCGACCGCCCAGCTCCACCGTGATGGCGACGGACACCTCCTCGACCCGCGGTGGTCTGGGATAGTCCCAGACCGACTCCTGACGGGGGCCGGGGACGTCGGGAACCGGGCGCATGGCTCCAGGGTAGGGAAACCCGGAAAGCTCACGGTGGAAAGCCCGAAACACTGGCGCGGTCGCGGAATCGGGGTTCGGTGATCTGGCATCCTTGGCGGTATGACGGACCCTCAGTTCGGACCGAATCCCGGCAACAGCACCCCGCCGCCGCCACCCAACTCCGGCTACCCGCCGCCACCCCCACCGGACTACGGGCAGTACAGCGCAGGGCAGTACCCGCCGCCCCCGCCGCCCGGGATGTACTACGACCCGTCGGCCCCGTACGGCCGGCACCCGTTCACCGGGGAGCCCTTCTCGGAGAAGTCGAAACTGATCGGCGGGTTGCTGCAGCTGCTCGGACTGTTCGGGCTCGTCGGCATCGGCCGCATGTACCTCGGCTATATCGGCCTCGGCGTGGTCCAGCTGATCGTCGGTCTGTTGACCTGTGGCATCGGTGCCGTCATCTGGGGCATCGTGGATGCGGTGCTGATTCTCACCGACAAGGTGCGCGACCCGCAGGGCCGCCCGCTGCGTGATGGAACCTGATCGGGCGTCGCCACCCGCACGCCGCACCGGCCTGTACACCGCGGTCGGTACCGGTGTCGTGTTGGCCGGGGGACTGGCGTACGTCGGGTTGGTCGACCCGCACCGGCCCGGCTCGCTGTTCCCACCGTGCCCGTTCTATGCGCTGACCGGCTGGTATTGCCCGGGCTGCGGTGGGCTGCGGATGACGCATGACCTGCTGCACGGTGATCTTGCCGCAGCCGTGGCGGACAACGCCTTCGCCCTCATCGGACTGCCGCTGCTGCTGACCTGGGTGGTGTTGCGCCGCCGCCAGCACAAGCGGGTGTGGCCGCTGGCTGCGGTCATCACCATCGCGGTGGCCACCGTGGCGTGGACCGTGGCCCGCAACCTCCCCGGCTTTCCGCTGGTCCCGACGCTTCTCGACAGGTAGTTCGGCAACAGCGCTGTTACACTCGGCAACCGGTGACGCATTCGTTTCGAGACGGTGCCCAACCGATGTCGGGCCGGTGCAGTCCCGGGTTTCACACGTCAGACTGCGGCCCAGCCTGAGATCCGAATGCCGTTGGTGCACAAGATCTCTCACTCCCGCAGTTCCGACTGCGGAGGTACATGGATGCTGTTCTCGGCTACGCCGCAAGCACAAGGTCTCTACGACCCCGAGCAGGAACGTGACTCCTGCGGTGTCGCTATGGTCGCCGACATCTTGGGCCGGCGATCGCATTCGATCGTCGCCGACGGCCTGATCGCCCTGGAACACCTGGAACACCGGGGCGCGGCAGGTGCAGAGCCCAACAGCGGTGACGGCGCAGGCATCCTGCTGCAGATGCCGGTCGACCTGCTGCGAGACGTGGTGGACTTCGAACTGCCCGCTCCCGCGGCCGACGGTGCCAACACCTTCGCCGCCGGAATCTGCTTCCTGCCGCAGGATCCGCAGGCGCGCGAAGCCGCTCGCGCCCGGGTCGAGGAGATCGCCGCCGACGAGGGTGTCGAAGTCCTGGGTTGGCGCACGGTTCCGGTGGATCCGGTAGGCGCCGAAGTGGGGGAGACCGCACTGGGCTGCATGCCGCACATGGCGCAGCTGTTCGTCGCGGCCCCCGCCGCTGCCGACGGCACCCGGCTCTCCGGTCTGGACCTCGACCGCCGGGTGTTCCCGCTGCGCAAGCGGGCCGGCCACATGACCTCGGAGATCAAGTCCACCGGCAGCGGCGTCTACTTCGTGTCGCTGTCCAGTCGCACCATCACCTACAAGGGCATGCTCACCACGATGCAGCTCCCGAAGTACTTCGAGGATCTGCGTGACGAACGCTGCACCAGCGCCATCGCGATCGTGCACAGCCGCTTTTCCACCAACACGTTCCCGTCCTGGCCGCTGGCGCACCCGTTCCGTTTTGTGGCGCACAACGGCGAGATCAACACGGTGCGCGGCAACCGCAACCGTATGCACGCCCGCGAAGCCATGCTCGCCAGCGAGCTGATCGGCGGCGATATGGCCCGGCTGTCCCCGATCTGCACACCGGAGTCATCGGACTCCGCGTCCTTCGACCAGACGCTGGAGTTGCTGCACCTGGGCGGGCGCAGCTTGCCGCACGCGGTGATGATGATGATCCCGGAGGCCTGGGAGAACAACGCCGACCTCAGCCCGCAGCGCCGCGCTTTCTGCCAGTTCCACGCCTCGATCATGGAACCCTGGGACGGCCCGGCGTGCGTCACCTTCACCGACGGCACCGTGGTGGGTGCGGTGCTCGATCGCAACGGCCTGCGTCCCGGCCGCTGGTGGCGCACGATCGACGACCGCATCATCCTGGCCAGCGAGAGCGGTGTGCTCGACGTGCCCTCGGCGGAAGTGGTGGCCAAGGGCCGTCTCGAGCCGGGCAAGATGTTCCTGGTCGACACCGCGCAGGGCCGCATCATCTCCGATGAGGAGATCAAGGATCAGCTGGCCGAGGAGCATCCCTACGGCGAGTGGTTGCATGCCGGGCTACTCGATCTCAAGACGCTGCCCGAACGCACGCGGGTGGCGCCCAACCACGAGTCGGTGGTGCGCCGCCAGATCTCCTTCGGCTACACCGAGGAAGATCTGCGCATCCTGATCACCCCCATGGCGGCATCCGGGGAGAACCGCTGGGCTCCATGGGCACTGATACCCCGGCGGCGGTGCTGTCGCAGCGGTCCAGGCTGTTCTACGACTACTTCGTGGAACTCTTTGCGCAGGTGACCAATCCGCCGCTGGATGCCATCCGCGAGGAGATCGTCACCTCGATGGCGCGGGTGATGGGACCGGAGCAGAACCTGCTGGAACCGTCGGCGGCGTCGTGTCGTCAGATCCTGTTGCCGTGGCCGGTGCTGGACAACGACGAGCTCAACAAGATCGTCCACATCAACGACGACGGTGAACATCCGGGATTGAAGACCACGGTGCTGCGCGGTCTGTACGACGTGGAGCGCGGCGGCGAGGGGCTGGCCGACGCCATCGAGGACCTGCGGTTGCGCGCCAGCGAAGCGATTGCCAAAGGTGCACGCACACTGGTGATCTCCGACCGCGACTCCGACCACACCCGTGCCCCCATCCCGTCGCTGTTGGCGGTCTCGGCGGTGCACCACCATCTGGTGCGCACCAAGGAGCGCACCAAGGTGGCGCTGGTGGTGGAAAGCGGCGACGCCCGCGAGGTGCACCACATCGCGCTGCTCATCGGCTTCGGCGCCGCCGCGGTCAACCCGTATCTGGCGTTCGAGTCCATCGAGGATCTGATCCGCGAGGGTGAGCTCACGGGCATCGAAACCGCCACCGCGGTACGCAATTACCTCAAAGCGCTGACCAAGGGCGTGATGAAGGTGATGAGCAAGATGGGGATCTCGACCGTCGCCTCGTACACCGGGGCGCAGGCGTTCGAGGCCATCGGCCTGGACCGTGACGTGGTGGCCGAGTACCTGACGGGCACGGTGAGCCAACTCGGAGGCGTCGGCCTCGACGTCCTTGCCGAGGAGGTCAGATTCCGGCACCGGCGTGCCTACCCGGAGAACCCGACCGAACGAGCACACCGGCGGCTGTCGGTGGGTGGGGAATACCAGTTCCGCCGAGACGGTGAACTGCACCTGTTCACTCCCGAAACAGTGTTCCTGCTGCAGCATGCGACCCGCACGGGCCGCCACGAGGTGTTCGCCAAGTACACCGAGGAGGTCGACCGACTGGCCCGCGAGGGTGGTGCGCTGCGTGGACTGTTCACCTTCAAGGAGGGGCTGCGACCGCCGGTGCCGCTCAGTGAGGTCGAGTCGGTCGAAGCCATCTGCACCAGGTTCAACACCGGGGCGATGAGTTACGGGTCCATCTCGGCCGAAGCCCACGAGACCATGGCCATCGCGATGAACAAGCTGGGCGGTCGCTCCAACAGTGGCGAAGGCGGTGAGGACGTAGATCGGCTCTACGACCCGCAGCGGCGCAGTGCCGTCAAGCAGGTGGCCTCCGGTCGCTTCGGTGTCACCAGTGACTACCTGGTGAACGCCTCCGATATCCAGATCAAGATGGCCCAGGGCGCCAAACCCGGTGAAGGTGGCCAGCTTCCGGGCTACAAGGTGTACCCGAACATCGCCAAGACCCGGCATTCCACGCCGGGTGTGGGGTTGATATCGCCGCCGCCGCACCACGACATCTACTCCATCGAGGACCTGGCGCAGCTGATCCACGACCTGAAGAACGCCAACGACCAGGCGCGCATCCACGTCAAGCTGGTCAGTTCCGTCGGTGTCGGCACGGTCGCCACCGGTGTGTCGAAAGCCCACGCCGATGTCGTGCTGATCTCCGGCTATGACGGCGGCACCGGCGCGGCGCCGTTGACCAGCCTCAAGCACGCCGGCGCGCCGTGGGAGATCGGTCTGGCCGACACCCAGCAGACCCTGGTGCTCAACGGGCTGCGGGACCGCATCACCGTGCAGTGTGACGGCGGTATGCGCACCGCGCGCGACGTCGTCGTGGCGATGCTGTTGGGCGCCGAGGAGTTCGGCTTCGCGACCGCACCGCTGATCGTGTCGGGCTGCATCATGATGCGGGTATGCCACCTCGACACCTGCCCGGTCGGAGTGGCGACGCAGAATCCCGAGTTGCGGGCCCGCTTCAACGGCAAACCGGAGTTCGTGGAGAATTTCTTCCGCTTCATCGCCGAGGACATCCGGAAATACTTGGCGCAGTTGGGTTTCCGCACCATCGACGAGGCTGTCGGGCACGCCGAGGTGCTCGACACCGACGCCGGGGTGGCGCACTGGAAGAGCAAGGGCCTCGACCTGCGCCCCATCTTCGCGGTGCCCGAGAACGGCCAGGGGCAGCGGCGCAGAGTGCGGCACCAGGATCACGGGCTCGAGTACGCCCTGGACCAGACGCTGGTGGCACTCGCCGAAGGCGCGTTGGAGGACGCGCACCCGGTGGTGCTGGAACTGCCGGTGCGTAACGTCAACCGGACGGTGGGCACCCTGCTGGGCTCCGAGGTCACCCGCCGCTACGGGGCCACCGGCCTGCCCGCCGACACCATCACGGTGAAGCTGACCGGATCCGCAGGGCAGTCCGTAGGTGCGTTCCTGCCGCCCGGTATCACCATCGACCTGGTGGGTGACGCCAACGACTATGTGGGCAAAGGCCTGTCGGGTGGGAAGATCGTGGTCCGCCCGCCCGATGACGTGCTCTTCCTGCCGGAGGACAACGTGATCGCCGGCAACACACTGATGTACGGGGCCACTTCCGGCGAGGTGTACCTGCGGGGTCGAGTCGGCGAGCGGTTCGCCGCGCGGAACTCGGGGGCGTTGGCGGTCACCGAAGGTGTGGGTGACCACGCGTGCGAGTACATGACCGGCGGCCGCGTGGTGGTGCTCGGACCCACCGGGCGCAACATCGCGGCGGGGATGTCCGGTGGCATCGCCTACGTGCTGGGACTGAGCCGGGCCAAGGTCAACACCGCCATGGTGGAGTTGCAACGGCCCGACTCCGAGGACCTGTTGTGGCTGCGTGAGGTCATCGCCTGCCACGCAAAGTACACCGGCAGTACCGTGGCCACCTCGGTGCTGGCCGACTGGCCCAGGCGCAGCGCACAATTCACCAAGATCATGCCCACCGACTACCAGCGGGTGCTGCAAGCCACCCGGATGGCCAAGGCCGAGGGGCGTGACGTCGATACCGCGATCATGGAGGCGACACGTGGCTGACCCACAGGGATTTCTGCAGGTTCCCAAGGTCGAGGCCGCCAAACGACCGGTCGACGAGCGGGTGGGCGACTGGCGCGAGGTCTACGAAGCGCAGGATCCGCACCAGCGCGCGGCGGAGGTGAGCCAGCAGGCCCGTCGTTGCATGGACTGCGGAATTCCGTTCTGTCACTCCGGAACCGCGGGCTGTCCGCTGGGCAATCTGATCCCGGAGTGGAACGACCTGGTGCGCCGCGGCCGCTGGGATGCCGCCTCGGACCGGTTGCACGCCACCAACAATTTCCCGGAGTTCACCGGTCGCTTGTGTCCGGCGCCGTGCGAGGCGGCCTGTGTGCTGTCCATCTCGGAGCCGCAGACCGGTGGCAGTGTCACGATCAAGCGCATCGAACAGTCCATCGCCGACCAGGCATGGATGGACGGCACCGTCGAACCGCAGCCCGCGGCCATTGCCACCGGCAAGAGCGTCGCCGTCGTGGGCTCCGGTCCCGCGGGGTTGGCCGCAGCGCAACAGCTCACGCGGGCCGGCCACCATGTCACCGTCTACGAGCGTGATGACCGCCTCGGTGGACTGCTGCGCTACGGCATCCCGGAGTACAAGCTGGAGAAGGCGACGCTGAATCAGCGGTTGACCCAGATGCGCGCCGAGGGCACCCGCTTCGTCACCGACTGTGAGGTCGGCGTCGACCTGTCCGTCGAGGAGCTGCGCAACAGGTTCGACGCGGTGGTACTGGCCGTCGGCGCGCTGCGAGGTCGCGACAGCGACGTCGAGGGGCGCCACCTGAGCGGGGTGCACCTGGCCATGGAGCACCTTGTGCCCGCCAACAAAGAGTGCGAGGGCGACGGCCCGTCGCCCATCTCCGCGGCGGGTAAACACGTGGTCATCATCGGGGGCGGTGACACCGGAGCGGACTGCCTGGGCACCGCTCACCGTCAGGGTGCGGCGTCGGTGACGCAGCTCGACTACAACCCCGAGCCACCCGAACTGCGCGATGACAGCCGGTCGCCGTGGCCGACCTGGCCCATGGTGCTGCGGACCTCGCCCGCCCACGCCGAGGGCGGCCTGCGTCGCTACGAGGTGGCCGTGCAGCGCTTCGTCGGTGACGCCGACGGCAACCTGGTCGCCATCGAGATCGCCGAGGTGAAGGTGACCCGCGACGCCGACGGCAGACGCAATATCTCGCCGGTCGGTGAACCGTTGACCCTGCCGTGTGATCTGGCCCTGCTGGCCATCGGTTTCGAGGGCGTCGAACACATGCCGCTGCTGGACGGACTCGGTCTCGAGCTCAACCGGCGGGGCGCCCTGCCGTGCGGCTCGGACTGGCAGACGGACTCGCCCGGCGTGTTCGTGTGTGGTGATGCACACCGCGGCGCCTCGCTGGTGGTGTGGGCCATCGCCGAGGGGCGGGCCGCCGCGCATGCAGTTGACGTCTTTTTGATGGGCGAGTCGGACCTGCCCGAACCGGTTCGACCGTCGGCATTGCCGCTGGCTGTCGTTTGATGGCTGCCAGGTGTGCACCAGGTGACGGCTTCGTCAACACATCTGTATCGGTCGAGATGGGTCCTGACTGCGACTATGCTGAGTCGTCGTGACTAGACGCGGGAAGATTGTTTGTACTCTTGGACCAGCCGTTGGCACTGATGAACAGGTCAAGGCTCTGGTCGAAGCCGGCATGGATGTCGCACGGCTGAACTTCAGCCACGGTGAGCACAGCGACCACGAAGCCAACTACAAGCGTGTGCGTACCGCCTCGGATGCCACCGGACGCGCCGTGGGCATTCTCGCCGACCTGCAGGGCCCCAAGATCCGCCTCGGCCGCTTCAACACCGGCGCCACGCTCTGGGCCACGGGGGAGACGGTCCGCATCACCGTCGAGGACGTCCTGGGCGTCCACGACCGCGTGTCCACCACCTACAAGCAACTCGCTCATGACGCCGCGCCCGGCGACCGGCTCCTGGTCGACGACGGCAACGTCGGATTGACCGTCGAGAGCGTCGAGGGTGACGACGTGGTGTGCAAGGTCACCGAGGGTGGCCGGGTGAGCAACAACAAGGGCCTGTCCCTGCCGGGCATGAACGTCTCGGTGCCCGCCCTGTCGGAGAAGGACATCGCCGACCTGGAGTTCGCGCTGAAACTCGGCGTCGACTTCATCGCGCTGTCGTTTGTCCGTTCGCCGGCCGACATCGAGCTGGTGCACGAGGTGATGGACCGGGTCGGCCGTCGGGTCCCCGTCATCGCGAAGTTGGAAAAGCCGGAGGCCATCGACAATCTCGAGGCCATCGTGCTGGCCTTCGACGCCATCATGGTCGCCCGCGGTGATCTCGGCGTCGAGCTGCCGCTCGAAGAGGTGCCGCTGGTGCAGAAGCGGGCCATCCAGATGGCCCGCGAGAACGCCAAGCCTGTCATCGTCGCCACTCAGATGCTGGAGTCGATGATCGAGCACTCCCGGCCCACCCGGGCCGAGGCGTCCGACGTGGCCAACGCGGTTCTCGACGGCGCCGATGCCGTGATGCTGTCCGGTGAGACCTCGGTGGGCAAGTACCCGCTGGAAGCCGTGCGCACCATGGCCCGCATCGTGTCGGCGGTCGAGGAGAACTCCACCGCCGCACCACCGTTGACCCACGTGCCCCGCACCAAGCGCGGCGTCATCTCCTATGCCGCACGCGATATCGGCGAGCGTCTGGACGCCAAGGCGCTGGTCGCCTTCACACAGTCCGGGGACACCGTGCGCCGTCTGGCCCGGCTGCACACCCCGTTGCCGCTGCTGGCGTTCACGGCGCTGCCCGAGGTCCGCAGTCAGCTCGCGCTGACCTGGGGCACCGAGACGTTCATCGTGCCGAAGATGGACACCACGGACACCATGATCCGCCAGGTCGACAAATCACTGCTGGCGCTCGGCCGCTACAAGCGTGGTGATCTGGTGGTCATCGTCGCGGGTGCCCCTCCGGGCACGGTGGGCTCGACCAACCTGATCCACGTGCACCGGATAGGCGAGGACGACCACTGAGTTCGGACCGCTCGGATTTCCACGAGCTGCTCGACGTCTTGGATCTCCGTGCCACCGGCGAAGACTCCTTCCTCGGCTCTCATCCCAGCAAGAACCCGATCCGCACGTTCGGCGGACAGATGATGGCGCAGGCATTTGTGGCAGCCAGCCGCACAGTGCCGCATCAGCTGCCGCCGAACGCGCTGTCGGCGCACTTCATCGCCGGTGGTGATCCCACCAAGGATCTGGAGTTCACAGTCGTGCGGCTGCGCGACGAGCGGCGGTTCGCCAACCGCCGGGTGGATGTCACCCAGGACGGCACCCTGCTGACGACGGCGTTCGTGTCCTTTCTGGCCGGCGGTCGCAGTCTGGAGCACAGCGTCGAGATGCCGGATGTGGCTGCGCCACATGATCTTCCGAAGATCACCGATCTGCTGGTCGGCTACGAGGAGACGGTGCCGCTGTTCGTGGAGGCGCTCAAGCCCATCGAGTGGCGCTACACCAACGATCCGGCCTGGGTGATGCGCACCAAGGGTGGGCGGTTGCCGCACAACAGGGTCTGGATGAAGACCGAGAGGCCGATGCCCGAGGATCCGGTGCTGCATCACGCCGCGCTGGTGTATTCGTCGGACACCACGGTTCTCGACTCGATCATCACCACCCACGGATTGTCGTGGGGTTTCGACCGGATCTTTGCCGTGACCATCAACCACTCGGTGTGGTTCCACCGGCCCGTGGTGTTCGACGACTGGTTGCTCTATTCGACGTCGTCGCCGGTGGCCTCGGATTCCCGCGGCCTGGGAACCGGCCATTTCTTCGACACGGCGGGCAACATCGTCGCCACCGTGGTGCAGGAAGGCATCATCAAGCACTTTCCTGCCAGGAAGTGAACCCAACCTGCCCGAGTGGGCAGTTTCCGGTCAACCCAGCACGCGGCGGCGTCGGGCGGTCGTAGGTTCGAGCCATGTCGACCTTTCCCGGCCTGGCTCACGTCGCAGTCACGGTGTCCGACCTCGCCGCCAGCACCCAGTGGTACTCGAAGCTCTTCGGGACCGACCCCGTGCTCGACGAGGACGAGGAATCGGGCACATTCCACCACACTGTCTTCGCCCTGGCCGACGGCATGCTGTTCGGCCTGCACACCCACACCGGATCCAAGGCCGACAGTCCCTTCGATGAGAGGCGAGCCGGGTTGGACCACATCGCCTTCGGCTGCACTCAGGACCAACTCATCGGCTGGCGCGACAAACTGGACGCACTGGGTGTTGCCCACGGCGGCATCAAGAACGGCCACTACGGTTCGGGCATCTCGTTCCGCGATCCGGACAACATCGCGTTGGAGTTCTTCGCTCCACCGGCGTGACCCGCGGGTTCGTCCGGCCTGGCGGTCACACCGTGATGCGTGGCCACCGGTCCAGGTGCGGCACTGTGGCATCGGCCCGCAACCGCTGCAGCAGCAGCCGCAACGGCGGCCAGCCGCCACGGCCTCGACGCGTCACCGCGTAGGCCGTCATCACCACGTCGGGGTCGGTCAGCGGAAGCACCGTGATGCCGGGCCGCGGTCGTCGGCCGGCGGGCAGTAGTCCCACTCCGTAGCCGTCGAGGATCAGGTCCTCCACCAGATCCAGGGTGTCGATCTGGTGGGTGATCATGGGGGTGAACCCGGCCAACGAGGCCAGCGTCCGGACCACAACCTCGTCAGCGGTGTTGCGGGAGTTGACAATCCACTGACGGCCGGCATAGGCGGCCAGGTCGCCGGAGTGGTCGGGCTCTGCGGCGGGGACCGCCAGACCCCACGGAGCCGACCACAGCGGTACCGTCTCCAGGACGGCATTCACGGTCGCTGGTGCCAGGTTGTAGTCGTAGGTGATCGCCAGATCCAGGTCGTCGTCGACCAGCAAGCGGAACGCCTCCAGTGGTTCGAATTCGTTGATCGCCACATCGACGTCGGGGTGACTGTCGCGCAGTGCGGCCAGCACCGGCATCAGCGACACACGGATGCCGGTGGCAAACCCGCCCACCCGGACGGTGCCCGCGGGTTCGGCGTCCGGATCGAGGTCGAGCCGGGCCGATTCGAGGGCTGCCAGGATGGTGACGGCATGATCGGCCAGCCGTACTCCGGCGGGGGTCAGCCGGACGTTGCGCCCGTCGGGCTCGATCAGCGCCGTTCCCACGTGCTTGGACAGTGCCGCGATCTGTTGGGAGACCGTCGAAGTCGTCAGGTGATGGGTGTCGGCCACCGCCCGCATCGAGCCCTGCTGGGCCAACGCGAGCAGCAGTTCCAGGCGCCGGGGATCCATGCCCTGAATTGTTCATCAATCACGAACGGTATGTCCACGAATATCACGTGGACATGAACGGTTCTGTCGTTCTTCAATGTCTGCGTGACTACCGACCAGGCCCGCAGCGGCACCTTCATGGCGCTGGGCTCCATGGCGTTCGTCCAGCTGGGCCTGGCAGTCTCGGTGATGCTGATCGACCGTGTGGGCGCAGAGGGTGCGGCCTGGCTCCGGCTGGCCTGGGCGGGCATCCTCATGGTGGTCCTCGTCCGTCCGAAGCGCAGTGCCTTCACCCGCCGCTCCTTCGGCTACAGCGTGCTCCTCGGTGTCGTCACCGCACTGGTGACCCTGCTGTTCATGGCCGCCATCGCCCGGATTCCGCTCGGTACTGCCAGCGCCCTGGAATTCCTCGGCCCCTCGGTGTTGCGGTGGCCACGGCGGGAGGCGGTCGTCGGATGTTGTGGCCGGGGCTGGCGGCCGTCGGGGTGCTGCTGTTGACGCAACCTTGGTCGGGCCAGGTGGATCTGGTGGGTGTGCTGTTCGCTCTCGGTGCCGCACTGTGCTGGGCCGGCTACATCCTGCTGACGCAGCGGGTGGGTGATCAGGTCAGTGGCGTCAACGCGCTGGCGGTGTCGATGCCCACGGCGGGCATTGTCGCGACGCTGATAGCCGGTCCCATGGCGTACGACCGAATCACTCCTGACCTCATCCTGATCGGGCTGGGTCTGGCCGTGCTGCTGCCGGTCATCCCGTTCACGTTGGAGTTCTTCGCCCTGCGCAGGCTCACCACCTCGGCCTTCGGCACGTTGATGAGCCTGGAACCTGCCTTCGCCCTGTTGATCGGGTTGGTGATCCTGCACCAGGTGCCGGGGCCCGCTGCGATCATCGGGATCGCCTTCGTGGTGATCGCCGGTATCGGTGCCTCACGTGCGGGCGCCAGGCCCGTTGTCGCCGCGGAGCCGGTGCATACCACCTGAGCGGTCAGTCCCCGGCGGGGGAGCGATCCTCGAACGTCACCTCAACGCGTTGAAAGCCCTTGGCCTGCTGTGCTTTTGCCTGGCCTTCGTACATCTTGCGGTCCGCCGCGGTCAACTCCACGTCATCGGTGAACGGCGTCAACAGGGCACGGGGATGCAGGCGGTCGACCCGCACCACGTTCACCTCGGCACAGATCAGCAGCACCGTCGAGATCAGGTACAGGAACGCGATGAGCCCCAGCACCACCGCGAATACGCTGTTGGTGACGCTGGCCGAGGCCACCACGTGCTGGACGTAGCTGGCGCCGAACCACTGCAGCAGCTGCCAGACCACGGCGGCGGCCAGCGCGCCGGGCAGCACGTCCCGCACGGTCAACGACCGCGTGGTGGTCACCCGGAACGCCACCACCAGCACGCCGGTGTTCAACGCCAGCGCCGCCAGCACCACCGCGACCGCGCCGAGCGGGCCCAGGAATCGACCCACCGCGACCAGCGCCGTGGTGGCCACCAATGCGGTGCCGAGCACCAACAGCAACAGCAGGCTGCGCAACCGGGACCGGATCGGGTCCGGCCGCAGGTTCTTCGGAACCGCCCAGATGTTCTCCATAGCGTTCTGCAGCGCCTGGCCGACGTTCAGGCCACCGTAGAGAGCGACGGCGATGCCGATGACGACGCCGGCGGTGCCGCCGCTGAGCCGGCTCGGTTCGCTGAGCTGGTCCCCGATGAGCGGGAACTGGGACAGCGCCGAGTTGTAGATGTCCTCGCGCCATTCGGGTCGCCCCGCCAGCACCACGCCCAGCACCGTGGTGAGCAGCAGCAGCAACGGAAACAGTGAGATGAACGCGTAGTAGGTCAGCAGCGCCGCGAGGTATCCGGCCTGGTCATCGACGTATTTGTAGATGACGGCAATCACGAACCCGGCCGCCGGGCTACGTTGCTGCAGCCTGTCCAGCCAGTTCACCATGGCTGGTAGTTACCCGTTGCGCCCCACCGGCAACCGTGCGCCCGTTTCAGCCCCATTCATGGTTCATGGCTCGCGATTCGACGGTGTCGTACTCCGTCGATTCCCTGCCGCGCCTGCCGCGTGACAGGGCGATCAGCACGGTGGCCAGCGCCGCGGTCACCGCTCCCGCGGCGAAGGTGATGATGTAGGCGCTCTCCGGGGGCTGGCCGGTCAGCGGTGAGACGTGACCCAACAGCACCGCGACCACCGCGGCGGCGACAGCACTGCCCACGGTGCGCGCAATGGCGTTGAGCCCGGTGGCGATTCCGGTCTCGTTGTGGGCGGCCTCGCTGACCACCAGCGCGGGCAGCGCGCCGTACGCAAGGCTGACGTAGGCGTTGGCGAAGATGCCGGCGACGATCACCTGCCAGGGCTGCGAATGCGCCACCGCCAGCCCGACGAAACCCGCCACGCCGATCAGCGCACCCACCATCAACACCGGACGGGCGCCGAAGCGGTTGATGAACCGGCCGCTCATCACCGCGATCACCAGACCGGCGACGGCACCGGGCAACAGGTAGACGATGCTGGCGTACAGCACGCTGGCGGAGAAGCCGTAGCCGGTGACCTCGCGCGGGGCCTGCACGAAAGCGGTCAGGCCGAGGAAGCTGAAATACAGTCCCATCCCCACGAATACGGTGGCCAGGTTGGTCAGCAGCATCGCCCGCCGGGTCAGCAGTGCAATCGACACCAGTGGATAGCGGCGACCGCGTTCCCACCACCACCACAACGCCAGCACCGCGACACCGGTGGCGCCTGCGGCCAGCGTGGCGGGCGCGGCCCAGCCCCAGCTGTTGCCCTGGGTGATCGCGAGCAGGATCGCGCTGAGTCCGACCGCCAATCCCACCGCGCCCAGCCAGTCGATCGTGCCCTCTCCGTCGCGGCGGCGCGACGGCACCACCAGCACCACCACCAGGATCACCAACAGGGTGAAGCCGGTGGTGAGCCAGAAGACGCGGTGATAGTCGGCGTCGCCGGTCACCAGCAGGCCTGTGGTCACCAGTCCGATCCCGCCGCCGAAGCCGAGGATGGCCGACAGCACCGCCAGCGCCCGGACCACCTGGGTTTCGTCGAGTTCTTGTCGTAGGACGGCCACGCAGATCGGATACAGCGAGTAGGACACGCCTTGTAGGGCACGGGCGGCGATCAGGACGGGCAGCGACGTGGTGGTCGCGGCCAGCACCGACCCGATGAGGACCACGGCCAGCACACCCAGCAACACGTATTTTTTGTCGAAGAGATCAGCCAGCCTGCTCAGCAACGGGGTGGCTGCGGCCGCGGCCAGCAGGTTGGCGGTCACTGTCCAGCTGACGGCCACCGTCGAGGAGTGCAACTGCTCGGAGATCAGGCCCAGGACGGGGACCACGGCGGTCTGCAACACGGCCACCGTCAGGGCCACGATGCTCAATGCGGAGACCAGGAGCCGGGGCGACGGGGCGAGCGAAGCGACGGGGGATGTCCCTCCGGCCTTGAGCACCACGCCTCCTCACCGACGAAATAGATTGACTACCAAACTATCGCAGCAGCGCCAGTAATCGATCGTGGGGTAGGGCCGGCGTGCGGTGCCCGTCGCGGCCGGTCATTTCCGTGTTGACCACCATGGCGTTGAGCACTGCCTCCTCCACCGACTGCACGGTGGCGGTGTACAGGTCGTCCATCCGGCCCCATGGTAGGAAGCGAACGGTGCCGAACTCGTCGTCACCCGGTGGGCCCACCGGGAAGGCACTGGCCAGGCCCCGCGCATCGGCGGTGGACAGCGCCAGAAAGATGTCGCCGGAGAAATGGGATCCGGCGGTGCCGGTGCGGGCCAGGCCCAGCGGGACGCGGCGCGCCAGCGCCTTGCACTGCCCGGGCAGGAGTGGGGCGTCGGTGGCGATGATCACGATCACCGATCCCGCGCCGGGTGGCGGCGTCCACCCCATCTCGGTTTCGAACCAGTCGCCACCCAGTGGGTTGTCGTCGGCCAGTGCCGTGCCGAGGTGGCGCCCGGCAACCGTCAACTCCGTCCGCGACCCGAAGTTGGCCTGGACGAATGCGGCAACGGTGAAGGTGTGCGAGCCGTAGGCCACCAGCCTCGATGAGGTCCCGTTGCCTCCCTTGAACTCGTAGCAGTTCATCCCGGTGCCGCCGCCCACCGAACCTTCGGCGACAGGCCCGCCTGCTGCCGAGTCGAGCGCTGCCTCGGCGTGTTCGGGCCGGACGTGGCCGCCGTTGATGTCGTTGAGGTAGCCGTCCCAGGTCTCGGCGCACACTGGCAGCAGCCATTGCCGGGCCAATCCGGGATTGACCGTGTTGACCCAGGAGATGACACCGGTGTGGCAGGCGCCCACGGCGTGGGTGTTCGACAGCACGATCGGCAGGTTCAGCGAGCCCACTTCCTCGATCCATGTGGTCCCGGTCATCTCACCGTTGCCGTTGAGCGAATACCACCCCGCGGCGCACGGGGTGCCGACGCCGCCCCGGCCCCGGGGCAGCAGGGCAGTGACCCCGGTGCGCACCCTCTCGTCCTCGATCAGTGTGGTGACGCCGACCTCGAATCCGGGGACATCGGTGATCGCGTTGAGCGGGCCGGGGCGCCCGGGCAGATTGATGCCGAGGCCGCGGGCACGGGGTCTGCCGTCAGGGGTGTGGGTCTGCGGTGAAGTCATGGTCTCTGCACCCTAAGTGCCCCAACGCCGTCACGCCTGCAGCCCGGATTGTTCCCGCGATGGCGGGTACGGGGTCGGCCTACGCGGCTGCGCCAGGCCGTAGGGTGATGTGCGTGGACCTGCTGCTCGGCATCGACATGGGCACCGGAAGCTCCAAAGGTGTTCTTGTCGACTCCACGGGTGTGGTGCTCGCGACCGAGACCATCTCGCATTCGATGTCCCTGCCGAGGCCGGGCTGGGCGGAAGTGGACGCGGAGAGCCTGTGGTGGCGCGAGGTCTGCGTCATCAGTCGCGCCCTGGTGAGCAGGGTCCCGACGGGTGCCCGCATCGCGGCGATGTGTGTCAGCGGGGTCGGACCGTGTCTGGTGTTGTGCGATCAGCAGCTTCGGCCTTTGCGGCCGGCCATCCTCTATGGCGTCGATTCCCGCGCCGAAGCCGAAATCGAGCTCCTGACAGCCGAATTGGGTGCCGACGCCATCCTCGATCGCGCCGGGACATTGCTATCCAGTCAGGCGGTGGGTCCGAAGATCGAATGGGTGCGCCGCCATGAACCCGAGGTTTTCGCCGACGCCACCGGTTGGTACGGCTCCAACTCCTACATCGCCGCGAAGCTCACCGGCGAGTACGTCATGGATCACCACACCGCCAGCCAGTGTGACCCCTTGTACGCCACCCGCACCTTTGCCTGGAACACCGAATGGGCACAACGGATCTGCGGGCACCTGCCGCTGCCCCGGCTGGTCTGGCCCAGTGAGGTGGTCGGCACGGTGCACGCCCAGGCCGCGGCGGCCACCGGTGTGCCGGTGGGCACCCCGGTGGCGGCGGGCACGGTGGACGCGTTCGCCGAGGCATTCTCCGTGGGGGTGCGCCATCCCGGCGATCAGATGCTGATGTACGGATCGACGATGTTCTTGGTGCAGATCATCGAGGGCTACCACGCCGACCCTGTGTTGTGGACCACCTCCGGAGTGGAACACGGTACCCATGCTCTGGCCGCGGGGACCGCTACAGCAGGCAGCCTGGTCAACTGGTTGCAGGCCGTCACCGGTGGCGCACCCTTCGAGGAATTGATGGCTGAGGCTCAGGCTGTCCCGCCGGGCAGCGAGGGTCTGCTGGTGCTGCCCTATCTGGCGGGGGAGCGGACGCCGGTCTTCGACGCGCGGGCGCGCGGGGTGTTCGCGGGCATGACACTGCGGCACGGCAGGGGACACCTCTTCCGCGCGGCGTATGAGGGAATCTCGTTCGGCATTCGGCAGATACTGGAGAAGTTCGACGACGCGCACACCGCCCGTCGTGTGGTCGCCGTCGGCGGCGGCCTGCGCAGCCCGATCTGGGCGCGGACGCTGACCGATATCACCGGCCGCCCGCAACTGGTGCCCGAACAGGCGATCGGAGCCAGCTACGGTGACGCACTACTAGCCGCAATAGGCGCGGGAGTTGTTGCACCGGAGACAGATTGGGCGCGGATCTCCTACGAGATCACCCCTGATCCCGACGCGGTGGCGCTGTATGACGACCTTTACGCCACCTGGTCGAGGCTCTACCCGGACACTCGGGATGTGGTGCACCGGCTTGCCCACACCGACGCATGAACCCGACGGTGTGAATCTGTCGGCATGTTGTCGGTCGCAGCAGAAGCTGGGCCCCGACAGTTCCTTGATTCGGCGTCCAATCAGAGATCGAGGCGGTCGATCGTCCATTCGATCTTGTCGAAGTCTGGCATCTCGCGCCCGTCGTCGAGACCGATCTCGCGCTTGATGGCCGCCTCCAGTTTGGCGCTCGAGGTCATGACCAGATCGGCGTTGTCACCCTTTTCGGCGGCCAGGTTTGTCATCTCCGCGGGGTCGTTTTGCAGGTCGAACAGCTCGATGTCATTGAATCGATAGAGTTCGTCGAGGTCGCGCGGAAGGTTGCGCTGTGTGGGTGCGAAGTAGCGGCTGAACTTGTACCGCCCGTCGAACATAGTGCGCAGGCTGCCCCGCTTGCTCAAGTCCGGTCGGTAACCGATCTCGGCCATGGCCTGCTTCGGGTCCCGTTGGGCGGCTTTGGCATCGGCGACTATGCGGATGACTTCGCTGTCGTTGGTGGCCAGTCCGCTGTAGGTGAACAACACCGCATCCCGAACCGAGTGCTCGTCGGCGTCAGCCGGGTTGCCCAGTACCGCGCTGAGGTCTGAACCGGGTAGCTCGCGTCCCGCAATGTCGCCCACCGCACCGGCCGGAACACCGGCAAGGGAAAGCAAGCTCGGTGCCAGGTCGATGTGTCCGGTCAGAGACGAAACCTGCTGTCCGCCTGCAACATCAGGATGAACGATGTGCAAAGGCAGGTGGATGGCTTCCTGGTAGGCGAAGGGGCCTTTTCCGCGGAGTCCATGAGCGCCACCCATTTCCCCATGATCGCTGGTGAAGACGACGATGGTGTTGTCGGTTAGCGCCAACGCATCGAGTTCGTCGAGCAGGAGCGCGACCTGCTGGTCGACACTGCGGATGCTGTTCAGATAGAAGTCGGAGAATCGGTCCCAGCGCTCGGCCTCCGGCGGAATGGTGCCCAGCGTATAGCCCCACGCCTTGAGGTACTCGCCGTGTGCAGACGGTCGCCCCGCCGCATCCATCGGCTGGTTCAGGCTATCGGGAAGTTGTGCGTGCCAACGCTTTTCATACAGCTCGTTCTTGGGGGCCCGGGCGGCCCGCATCAGAAGCCGGCCGTTGTCCTGAACATGCTCGCCGGGTGCGTCGGTGTTGAAGTACATGATGTCATGGGGGTTCACCAGGCTCACGAACATTGCCCACGGCTTGTTCTCGTCCGCCAGTGCACGGCCCTGATCGCGCAGCCACGACACGACGCTGCCGCCGATCATGTTGTCATAGGTGTACCCGCCGAGGGTGTGGGTCAGCACGTCACCGGGCCACACAAAATCGGAGAAGCCGTAGGCCTCCATTTCTTCGGTGAACAGGTGATCCGGCGTAGCGGTTTCGAACGCGCTGTTCAAATGCCATTTACCTTTGTAGGCGGTGTAATAGCCCGCCGCGCGCAGCATGTCACCGACCGTTGGGATATCCGGGCTCATCGAGGTGACGTACGGCAGGTCGACGTTCTCGAACATGCCGTTGTCCGGTGTCTGGAGCCCGGTCAGGATCACCGACCGCGAACTCGTGCACATGACCGCCGGGCAGTAGTGGTTGGTGAAGGTGACTCCATCGTTGTGCAGACGCTCGCGGCCGGGCAACGACATTCCGGCTGGCCACTGCTCAAAATGTCGCTCTTGGTCGGTGAAGACAAACAGGATGTTGTATTTGGACTCCGACGGCAGACCGGTCTTCGTCGCCGCGGGGGTGGTGGATGGTTCGGCCGCGCACGAGACGGCGGTGGCGGCAGCGAAAGACAGACCCGCCATGGTCAGAAATGCTCGACGGCTTGGTGCATAAAAGTGGGTCATCACGCAGCCACTCTCTCTTGATGTAGTGATCCCTATAGTAAGAGATTAGTGCATAATCAGACGTCAGGGAGGCGGTCATGACGAGAAAGAAGCCGGGTTCGTCGCCGACCCGCCGTACCCGGGCCAACGGCGACCGTTCCCGCGAGCGCATCCTCGACGCGGCCACCACGGTCGCCACCGAACGGGGATACGACGCCGCCAGTATCTCGGCGGTCAGCGACCTCAGTGGCCTACCGCCGACGTCCATTTACTGGCACTTCGAGGACAAGGACGATCTGATGGCGGCGGTCATCGACCGCAGCTTCGAGCGGTGGTCACGCGCGTTGAGCCTGCCGGAGGCCGCCAGCGCCCAGGAGCGCGGGCGCGAGATCGGTGCTGAGGTCGCGAAGGCGCTGCAGGAGAGTCCGGAGTTCTTGAGGCTGGGACTGAAACTTGCGCTGGACCGCCGACCGGTCGAGTTACACGCCAAGACGCGTTTCCTGTACAACCGGAATGCGACGTTCCAGCGGTTCGCCGATGTGATCCGCGCAGTGGCTCCGGGGCTTGCCGAGGACAAGGTCGAGGTGCTCACCACCTACCTGATCGCAGGCGCTGACGGCATCTTCGTCGCCAATGAGATCGAGGAGAATCCGCGGCGCTTCGTCGAACTGTTCGAACTGCACGCACAGTTGGTGTTCCAGGCCGCCGCGGCGATGGCGCTCTGATCGGGCGATTGGCCGCCGACTGCCTATGCGCCGCCCTCGCCCAGTCGTGCCAGGATGGCCTCGGCTGTCGCGGGATCGGTGACCAACTGGTTGAAGTAGCCGCCGGAGGCGCCAGCGATGATCGACTCCACCTTGTCGGTGCCGATCGCGACACCGATAGACACCGGAATGTGGCGCAGCGCTTCCAGTTCCACGGCAATCAGCCGGTCGCCACCTTCAAAGGAGACTTCGGCGCCCTCGCGGTTGTAGAAACGTGAGCAGACGTCGCCCACCGCGTTCCGCAGTGAGTTGGACCGGGTGGGCACGAACTGCGGGATGTCGGAGCGCAACAGCGGCGGTGCGCCGATGCCCATCAGCGCACACCGGGCGTGGGGCCATAGGTGCAACACCCGCTGGATGCTCGGGTCCTTCAGCAGGGACGGGTAGAGGTCGGGGCCCGGAAGTGCCGGCGCGAAAAGGTAATTGGCGCGTCCACCCACCCGGTTGGCCACCAGCCGGGTGATCTCGTTGGTCTGATACCACTCCTCGGGCTGGTCGTTGCCGCCGACCGTGGGCGCCACCAGCACACCGGGTAGTGAAGGCAGATCGAACTGTGCCACCTCGTAGACCGTGCGACCCGAGGACACCAGCAGGATGTCGCCCGGCAACAGGCCGGCGGCGGTCAGGGCCCGTCCCACTGCAGGCGCCAGCGCGCTGCCCATCACGTCGAGCACCGTCCGTCCCGGCCCCGCGGTGGGCATCGGCATGGACAGGAACACCGTCGTCAACGACAGGGCGCGGGCCAACCGGTCGGCCAGATCGCCGGAGGAGACCTCGGCGGGCGGAACCACCTCGATGCGCACGATGCCACGCCGTTTCGCCTCGGCCAGCAGTCGGCTCACGGTGGCGCGGCTGCAGCCCAGCTGGGCTGCCACGTCGGCCTGGGTGGCGTCCTCGGTGTAGTAGAGCTTGGCCGCCGAGTACAGCAATGACGCCGAAAAATGGCCGGCTTCACCGTCGGACGTCGACACGTCGCTGTGAGTCGGACTGGGGCCGTTGGCCGGGGTGGGCAAGTGTGCAGGTCGAGGCACCTCAAGAGTATGACATTGAACACTTGTGCACGTCTGCCGTTCTCTGAACATTCGTTCTGGACAAATATGCAGAAGGTCGCATAGTGTGACCCCACCCACACCGGTGCAGGGGTGTGAGACGACGGAATCCAGGAGCGGACAGATGAGCGAGAACATCCCCGAGAAAATGCAGGCAGTGATCTGTCACGGGCCCAACGACTACCGCCTCGAGGAGGTCGCGGTACCGCAGCGCGGTCCGGGAGAGGCGCTGATCCGCGTCGAGGCCGTCGGCATCTGCGCCAGCGATCTGAAGTGCTACCACGGCGCCGCCAAGTTCTGGGGCGATGAGAACCGTCCGGCATGGGCCGAGACCATGGTCATCCCGGGCCACGAATTCGTGGGTCGGGTGGTCGAACTCGACGACGAGGCCGCGCAGCGCTGGAACATCGCCGTCGGCGACCGGGTGACCTCCGAGCAGATCGTGCCGTGCTGGAAATGCCGTTTCTGCCTACGCGGTCAGTACCACATGTGCCAGCCCCACGATCTGTACGGCTTCAAGCGCCGCACCCCGGGAGCCATGGCCGGCTACATGACGTACCCCGTGGAAGCGTTGGTGCACAAGATCTCCGGTGACCTGCCGCCCGCACACGCCGCGTTCGTCGAACCGCTGTCGTGCGCCCTGCATGCCGTCGAGCGCGCGCAGCTCACCTTCGAGGACACCGTGGTGGTGGCCGGCTGCGGTCCTATCGGTCTCGGCATGATCGCCGGCGCCAAGTCCAAGAACGCCGCCCGGGTGATCGCGCTGGACATGGCCCCCGAGAAGCTGGAGCTGGCCAAGAAATGCGGCGCCGACCTGGCACTCAACATCGCTGAGGACGACGTGGAGAAGATCGTCAAGGACCTCACCGACGGCTACGGCGCCGATGTCTACCTCGAGGGCACCGGCCACCCGTCGGCCGTGGCGCAAGGGCTCAACCTGTTGCGCAAGTGCGGGCGTTACGTCGAGTACAGCGTGTTCGGCAGCGACGTCACCGTCGACTGGAGCATCATCAGCGACGACAAGGAACTCGACGTGCTGGGCGCCCACCTGGGTGCCTACTGCTGGCCGGCCGCCATCAAGCTGCTCGAGTCCGGTGTACTGCCGATGGACGAGATCTGCACCCATCAGCTCCCGCTCTCGGAGTTCCAGAAAGGTCTGGACCTGGTGAGCAGCGGTAAGGAATCGGTCAAAGTCTCCCTGATCCCCGCCTGAAGGGCAGAGCATGCGTAACTATCAGGGACCTCAGATGTCCCGCCGGAACATGTTGGCCGCCATGGGCCTTGCGGCAGCCAGCGTGCCGTTGCTGTCCGCATGCGGGGTGGGCGGCATGACACCGCTACCCAACGGAGCCTCCGAGGTCACCGGCGGCTTCGACTGGCGCAAAGCCGAGGGGCAGACCATCAACATCCTGCAAACCCCGCATCCCTACCAGCTGTCGTATCAGCCGCTGCTGCAGGAGTTCACCGAGCTGACCGGCATCACCGTCAACGTCGACTTGGTTCCCGAGGCCGACTACTTCACCAAACTGAACACCGAACTGGCCGGCGGCTCCGGTAAACACGACGCGTTCATGCTCGGCGCCTACTTCATCTGGCAGTACGGCCCGCCCGGATGGGTCGAGGATCTGGGGCCGTGGCTGCAGAACACCTCGGCCACCAGCGCCGAGTACGACTTCGAGGACATCTTCGAGGGGTTGCGTACCTCCACCCGGTGGGACTTCACCCTGGGAAATCCGTTGGGAACCGGTGGGCAGTGGGCGATTCCGTGGGGATTCGAGAACAACGTCGTCGCCTACAACAAGCGGATCTTCGACGAAAAAGGCATCACCCGACTGCCTGACAACCTCGATGACTTCATCCAGCTGGCGATCGATCTGACCGACCGGTCCCAGAACCGCTACGGCCTGTCCACCCGCGGCTCCAAGTCGTGGGCCACCATCCACCCCGGCTTCATGACGCAGTATGTGCGCCAGGGTGCGGTGGACTACAGCTGGAACGGCCGCGAGCTCGTGGCCGAGATGGACAGCGACGCCGCCGTCGAGTTCACCGAGAAGTGGATCGACCTGCAGCACCAGGCCGGACCGACGTCCTGGACCACCTACGACTATCCCAATGCCACAGGCGATCTCGGTGACGGCAAGGCCATGATGGTGTTCGACGCCGACAGCGCGACCTACCCGAAGAACAAGCCGGGTGCCAGCGCGGAAGCCGGCAACATCGCCTGGTATGCCGGACCCGCCGGACCTGACGGCAATTACAAGACCAACCTGTGGACCTGGAGCTGGGCCATGAGCGCCAACTCCCGCAACAAGCTGCCGGCCTGGTTGTTCATCCAGTGGGCCACCGGCAAGGACTCGATGAACAAGGCCGTCGAGGGTGGTACCTACGCCGACCCGGTGCGCCAGTCGGTGTTCGACACCACCTTCAAGCGGGTGGCCGCCGACCAGTACGGCTACCTCGAGGCGTTCGAGACCGTCATCGGTGAGTCGAAGATCCAGTTCACCCCGCAGAAGAAGTTCTTCGACACCACCCAGAACTGGGCCGTCGCACTGCAGGACATCTACGGCGGGGATGACGCGCGCTCTCGGCTGGCCAGCCTGGCCAAGACCAACACCTCCAAGGTCAACCTCTAGGAGCCCGAATGACCACTCAGACGTCCAAGGCTCCCGGCACATCTGCTGAGCAGCGCGGCACCCCGCCGCGGAAGTTGCCGGAGGTGCCCAGCTGGCGGCGCAAGCTGCGGCCGTACCTGCTCTCGATTCCGGCCGTGGTGATCGTGATCGGGATTCTCTACCCCTTCGCGGTCGGCGCCTACTACGCGTTCCTGAACTACGCCGCGGTCAATCCCGACCCGCACTTCGTCTGGTTCCAGAACTTCGGTTCGGTGCTGGGCGATCAGGTGTTCTGGAAGAGCGTGCAGGTGACGGCCACGTTCGCGGTGGCGGCCACCTTCATCGAAACCGTGCTCGGCGTGGGCCTGGCACTGCTGCTCAACCGGTCCTCGATCATCGGCAAGATCTTCGAGAAGGTGTTGATCCTGCCGCTGATGATCGCCCCGGTGATCGCGGGCGTCATCTGGAAACTGATGTTCAACCCCCAGTTCGGCATCCTCAATCACGTTCTGGGACTCGGCAACACCTTCGACTGGCTGTCGGCCGGCAACGCACTTGTCTCGGTGATCCTGGTCGACATCTGGATCTTCACACCATTTGTCGCCATCCTGGTGCTGGCCGGCATCCGCTCGCTGCCGCGCGAACCGTTCGAAGCGTCCGAGGTGGACGGAGCCAACTGGTTCTACATGTTCCGCAAGCTGATGCTGCCGATGCTGTGGCCCTACATCCTGGTGGCCGTCATCTTCCGGTTCATGGACAACCTCAAGGTGTTCGACCACATCTACGTGCTGACCGCGGGCGGCCCGGGCGTGGCCACCCGCACCCTGCAGATCGGCGCGTTCGAGGACTCGATCATCAACCTCGACTATTCCCGCGGCAGCACCTACATGCTGCTGCTCTGGATCATCGTGTTCATCACCGCGCGCTACCTGGTGAGCGTGCTCGGCAAGGCGCAGCGTCGTGCTGCCGGAGCGGAGTCCTAGAGATGGCTGAATTGCTTCCGGGCCAGAAACGCTGGTCCATCGGATCGGTGGCCGCCGACATCGGGCTGGTCTTCTGGTTCCTGTTTTCGTTGTTCCCGATCTTCTGGATGCTGATGCTGGCTCTGAAGAACGCCGAGGAACAGACGTCGACGTACTTCTCGTTCAGTCCCACCTGGTCCAACTTCGCGACGGTGCTGTCCGACAAGGGCACCCAGATGACCAGCGTCGACTTCAAGGCGGCGATGCTCACCAGCCTGCTCAACTGCGGTGGTGCGGTCATCGTCTCGTTGGTCATCGGCATCCCGGCCGCGTACGCCGCGGGCCGCTGGCAGTACAAGGGTTCCAACGACCTGATGTTCCAGATGCTCTCGTTCCGATTCGCGCCGGAACTCATGGTGATCGTCCCGCTGTTCGTGATCTACAACCAGATCGGCCTGTTCGACACCAAGGTCGGCATGATCTGGGTGCTGCAGCTGGTCACCATGCCGCTGGTGGTGTGGATCCTGCGGTCCTACTTCCAGGATCTGCCCGAGGATCTGGAGCAGGCGGCACTGCTCGACGGTTACACCCGCAGCCGCGCATTTGTGATGGTGGCGTTGCCGATCGTGCGGCCGGGCATCGCGGCGGCGGCGCTGCTGGCCTTCATCTTCGCCTGGAACAACTACGTGTTCCCGCTGATCCTGGCCGACAGCAACGCGGGCACCGTCACGGTGGCCATCACCAAGTTCCTCGGTGGTGGCGGCCAGGCGTACTACAACCTCACGGCAGCAGCGGCACTCATCGCCGCGTTGCCGCCACTCATCCTCGCCCTGACCATCCAGCGCTATCTGGTGCGGGGCCTGTCGTTCGGGGCGGTGAAAGCCTGATGGCCACCATTGCGGTCAAGGATCTTCAGAAGACCTACGGAAAGACCCACGCGGTCAACGGGATCAGCGTCGACATCGCCGACGGCGAGTTCTTCGTGATCCTCGGACCCAGTGGTGCCGGCAAGACCACCACCTTGAAATCCATTGCCGGACTTGTCGACGTGGATTCCGGATCGGTGAGCATCGCCGGTGTCGACATGACCATGGTGGAGCCCTATCACCGCAACGTCGCCATGGCGTTCGAGAGCTATGCGCTGTACCCGCAGAAGACCGTCAGCCAGAACCTGGCCTCACCGCTGCGGTCGGGCCGCACCGGCAAATACACCGAAGCCCAGCAGTCCGAGCGTATCGATCAGGTCACCAAGACCCTCGGTATCAACCATCTGCTGAAGCGGTTCCCGCGAGAGCTGTCCAATGGTCAGCGTCAGCGTGTGGCACTGGGCCGGGTGCTGGTGCGCCCGGCCGACGTGTACCTGCTCGACGAACCGCTGAGTCACCTGGACGCCAAGCTGCGGGCGCAGATGCGCGCTGAGCTCAAACAGCTTGGTGCCATGAGTAATACCACCACCATCTATGTCACTCACGACTACCAGGAGGCGCTGGCCCTTGGTGACCGGATCGGCGTGATGCGCGAGGGCAGGCTGGTGCAGATCGGCACGCCCGACGAGATCTGGCGCAGTCCGGCCGACACCTTTGTCGCCAAGGCACTGGGTCAGCCGGAGATCAACATCATCGACGGTGTGGTGGACGACGGCAGGATCAACCTGGGGCAGAACCTCACCGTCGCGATTCCGCAGGACGCCATTGTCAGTCGTGGCGACCGGGTACGAGTCGGGTTGCGGCCCTCCGACATTCATGTCACCAGCGGTGAGGGATCGCTACACGGTCGGGTGCTGCTGGCCGAGCGACTGGGCCGCAACATCGAGCTCACCGTCGACGTGGGTGGTGCGCAACTGATCGTGCTGACCTCGGGCAGGCACGGCGTCGGAGAAGGCGACACCGTGACCATGAAGATCGCCGACGAGAATGTGCACGTTTTCGCATCCGGGGACGGCGACACCCGTCGGCTCAGCGCAGACATTCCCTTGGAGGCCGTGAAGTGACCGTCACACAGAAGAGCACCACCACCACGGCGCAGAGCCTCACGCTGGCCGACCTGGTGAAGACGTACTCGTCGCGTGGCCGCGACAACGTGACCGCCGCCAAGGGCATCAACCTGGCCATCGAGCCGGGAGAACTGATCGCACTGCTGGGCCCATCGGGTTGCGGCAAGACCACCACGCTGCGGATGATTGCCGGACTGGAGACTGTCACCAGCGGATCCATCAAGATCGGTGACCGCGAGATCTCGCAGCTGCCCGCGGCCAAGCGTGGCATCGGCGTCGGCTTCGAGAGTTACGCGCTGTATCCGCCGATGTCCATCAAGGACAACCTGCTCTACGGCCTCAAGGCGCGAAAGGTCAAAGGCGCTGATCAGATGGTGGCCTCGATTTGCGATCGGCTGGAGATGAACGACCTGCTGGATCTGCGTCCGGCGGGGTTGTCCAGCGGCCAGAAGCAGCGCGTGGCGCTGGCGCGGGCGCTGGTGCGCAACCCACCGGTGCTGCTGCTGGACGAGCCGCTGAGCCACCTCGACGCCTCGGCACGTCAGCGTGTCCGACGCGAACTCAAAGTCCTGCAGAGGGAATTCGGTTACACCACCATCGTCGTCACCCACGACCAGGTGGAGGCGCTCTCGCTGGCCGACCGGCTGGCGGTCATGGACGCGGGCGTCGTACAGCAGTTCGGCACACCGGACGAGGTGTTCGACGATCCGGCCAACCTGTTCGTCGCGACGTTCGTCGGCGAGCCGCAGATCAACGTGCTCCGCGGCACGGCACGAGTGAACGGCGGCCGGGTTCACGTGGAGATCGGCAGCCGCGCCGGCTCGCTGGAAACCACCGTCTCGGGAGTCCCCGACGGCACCCGGGTGACCGTCGGTATCCGGCCGCAGGATTGTGCGCTGACGGTGGCCGGGGACGATTCTGCGACGGGTGTCACAGCCACCGTCGCGTTCTTCGAACACCTGCTGGAGTTCGGACTGGCGACCAGTACGGTTGCGGGTATGGAAGAGGGGATCGTCGTTCAGACTCCCGCACAGGAGAGCTATCAGCCCGAGCAGCGCGTGACGATCACCGCCCCGGCTGAGCGGGTCTACCTCTTCGATGCAGAGAATGGAGCCAGACTTCGATGACCAAGTTGTTCAACGACCCTGCCCGGTTCACCGAGGACATGTTGGTTGGGTTCTTGGATGCCAATTCGCGGTATGTCGCCGGGGTTCCCGGTGGTGTGGTGCGGGCGACGAAGACGGCGCCGGGCAAGGTCGCGGTGGTCATCGGTGGCGGGTCCGGGCATTACCCCGCGTTCTGCGGCACGGTCGGTCCGGGTTTTGCTGACGGCGCCGTGGTCGGAAACATCTTCACCTCACCGTCGGCCGAGGAGGCTGCGTCGGTGGCCCGCGCCGCCCACGGTGACGCCGGGGTTCTGCTTACCACCGGCAACTACGCCGGTGACGTGATGAACTTCGGTCTGGCTGTCAGCCAGCTCCAGAGTGAGGGCATCAACGCGGTGTACTTCGCGGTCACCGACGACGTGGCCTCGGCACCCAAGGGTGAAGAGGCCAAGCGTCGCGGGATCGCGGGTGATTTCACGGTGTTCAAATGCGCCAGCGCGGCGGCCGAGGACGGGCTGGATCTCGACGGTGTGGTTCGGGTTGCCCAGGCGGCCAACGCTGCCAGCCGCACGTTGGGGGTGGCGTTCGACGGTTGCACCCTGCCGGGTGCCGATCATCCGTTGTTCACCGTGCCCGAGGGGCAGATGGGTCTGGGCTTGGGCATCCACGGTGAGCCCGGGGTGGCCGACCATCCGATGCCGACTGCCGCGGATCTGGCCAAGACGCTGGTTGACGGTGTTCTGGAGGACTTTCCGGAGAACCCGTCGAAGCGGATCGCGGTCATCCTCAACGGGTTGGGCCGCACCAAGTACGAGGAACTGTTCGTGGTGTGGGGCACTGCGGCACAGTTGTTGCGGGACAAGGGTTTCGAGATCGTCGAACCTGAGGTCGGGGAGCTGGTCACCAGCCTGGACATGGCCGGATGCTCGTTGACGATCATGTGGCTGGACGAAGAGTTGGAGAAGTACTGGACCGCGCCGGCCGACACACCGGCCTACCGCAAAGGCGCGTTTTCGGGGGAGTCGGCATCTGCGGCCCTGGGGGAGAGGCGCACCGACGCCACCGCCGATGCCGCGGTTGATGCCCCGGTGCTCTCGGAACTCTCCGATGACGAGGGTCGCGCATGTGGGCAGTTCGTCGCCGCCGCCATCACCGCGATGGCTGAGATGCTGGCCGCCGCTGAGGACGAGTTGGGGCGCATCGATGCGGTGGCCGGCGACGGCGATCACGGTCGCGGCATGGTGAAGGGCTCATCGGCGGCGCGCACGGCGGCGGACAAGGCGGCCGCTGAGGGCGGCGGTACCCGGTCGGTACTGGCCGCGGCGGGCAAGGAGTGGGCGGCCAAGGCCGGCGGCACGTCAGGGGTGTTGTGGGGCGCGTTCCTGTCTGCGCTCGGTGCCCGCATAGGTGACACCGGGACCCCGGAGGCGGCGACGGTGGCCGCCGGAATCCGTGACGGCTACAACGCACTGATCTCGTTGGGTGGTGCATCCCCCGGCGACAAGACGATGCTGGATGCGCTGTTGCCGTTCACCGAGGATCTGGAACGTCGCGTTGCTGCCGGCGAGGCGTGGCGCGACGCGTGGCGGTCCGCCGCAGCGGTGGCCACCGAGGCTGCCAAGGCGACAGCGGAGATGCGGCCCAAGGTCGGTCGCGCTCGGCCGTTGGCTGAGCGCAGCATCGGTACCCCGGATGCGGGGGCGACGTCGTTGGCCATGTGTGCCAACACCGTTGCCGAGGTGTTCACTACTGAAGGAGCGAAGTAATGCCGTCGGATCTGCGCATCGTCGTCGGTTGTGACGATGCGGGTTTTGAGTACAAGGAAGCCCTCAAGGCGGACCTGTTGGGTGACGAGCGGGTGGTCGAGGTCACCGACGTGGGTGTGGGTTCCGATGAGCACACCGATTACCCGCATGTGGCGGTCGCGGCGGCCCGGCTGGTGGCCGAAGGCAAGGCCGATCGCGCCCTGCTGATCTGCGGTACCGGCCTCGGTGTGGCGATCAGCGCCAACAAGGTCGCCGGGATCCGGGCGGTCACTGCCCATGACGGGTTCTCCGTCGAGCGCTCGGTGCTGTCGAACAATGCGCAGGTGCTGTGCATGGGGCAGCGGGTCATCGGTCTGGAGTTGGCGCGTCGGCTGGCCCGCGAATGGCTGGACTACGAATTCGACCCCACCAGCAAGTCGGCCGCCAAGGTCGACGCCATCTGCGGCTACGAAGCCTGAACCCACCTCACCCAAACTGACACACGGGCCCGGTTCATCGCGCCAGCGGCGAGGGATGTCCGGGCTTGCCGCCTGCGGCGTCGCGGCGTCGGGCCGCCATGCCGGACAACGCCTCGAACACCACGCGGTGCGCGGCATTCACCGTCAGCTCCGCGTGGTCGTAGGCGGGTGCCACTTCGACCACGTCGACCCCGGCCACGTCGTGCTCGTAGCAGAGCTGGCGCACCATGCGCAGCAGGTCGGCACTGGTGATGCCGCCGGGTTCAGGGGTGCCGGTGCCCGGGGCGTGGGCCGGATCGAGCACGTCGATGTCCACGGAGAGGTA